>NZ_JBQSXR010000011.1:0-154760 GCF_052378395.1 Brachybacterium sp. AOP29-B2-41 | reverse complement strand
GCGGTCGTGGGCCCCCGCCGCCGTGGGGGGCGGGGCCCCTCCTCACGTGGTCGGGAAGACCGGGCTCAGTTGCCCTTGTTCTCGTCCCCGCCGAGTCCGAACTTGTCGCGGGCTGCATCCAGACCGGAGTCGACCTGCCCATCGACGTTGTCGGGGGTGCGCTCCTTGATCTGGTCGCCAGCGGCGTCCAGGAGCCGCTCAGCCTGCTCCGGGTTCTCGGAAGCAAGATTCTTGGCCTTGTTCAGCGCGTCATCGAAACCCATGAGGATGTCCTTCCGTTCGCGGAACCGCCCCGTGCAGGGCGACGCGGTCAACCTACGACGGGAAGGACTCCTGGCTCAAACGTGACCTCCGAATCCTGCGAAGACGTGGCATGTTCTGCACGGGTTCCCGGCCAGTCGGCGACGAACACGCAATACTGACTGCGTGACTCTGCGCAATTCTGAATACGACACGAGGGCCGACGACAACATGGCCGGCCAGAAGAAGGCCGACCAGAAGAGGGCGCAGCGGGGGGATGGGTCTCGCACCCCGCCCGCGGACCGCAGCGCCCGCTGGGACCATGTCCTCACCCTGCTGGCATCGACCAAGCGGCTGAGCGTCGCCGCGGTGGCCGCGGAGCTCGGGGTGAGTGAGTCGACCGTGCGCCGCGACTTCATGGAGATGGAGCGCGCACAGCTGGCCCGGCGCACTCACGGCGGGATCGTCGCGGTCGACGTCGCCTACTCGCTGGCGACCGTCCCCCGCAGCGCCGACGAGGGCGCTGCCCAGCGCGAGCGCGTCGCCGACAGAGCGGCGGCGATGGTCGAGCCCGGACAGATCATCGGCTTCAACGGTGGGCGCACCACCACCTCGACCGCGCGCCGTGCGGTGTCGCGGCCGGACATCGACTCGCGGGACGGGAAGCCGGGCCTGACTGTCGTCTGTGCGGCGCTGAACATCGCCACCGAGGCGGTCCTGCGGCCCTCCGTGCGCACGGTGGTGCTCGGCGGCGTCGCCGAGCCGTACTCCTTCGAGCTGACCGGCCCGCTCGCCACCGCCACCATGCGCGACCTGTGGCTCGACACCATGTTCGTGGGCACCGTGGGACTCGACCTCAATGCGGGTCTGACCTGCAATTCCGACGCTGAGGCGGGGGTCACTCGGATCATGATCGGTCATGCCCGCCGGGTGGTGGGCCTGGCGACCGCCGACAAGATCGGGCACCGCGCACTGGCCGGCATCTGCCCGGTCTCGGTGCTCACCGACCTGGTGATCGCCGGACCCGTCCCGGACGGGCTGCGGGACCATCTCGCGGAGGCCTCGGTGCGCCTGCACGAGGTGTGAGCGGGGCGATGCGAGAGGGGCGAGCAGCACAGGCGGAGGCGGAGGCGGGGTGCGGGTGCAGCGCGGGCCCAGGCCTCGTGCGATGTGAGCAGGCCGGGCAGCGGTTCTGCGGCACGCCTGCACCCTCGTGCGCCCCGGCCCCGGTAGCGTGAGCGACCATGTGGAGTTTCCTGCGCGGGAAGAAGCGGTCAGAGCGATCGGACGAGGACACGACCCCTCGTGACGATGCCCTCTCGGCCATGGCCCGTGAGCGCCGAGGCGCCTCGCGCGCACACCCCGACAGCTCGGAAAGCTCGGACAGGACCGGTCCGGGCTCTGCCGCTGCCCCCGAGGACAGCGACGCGGCACCGGGAGAGACCGGCGGCTACGAAGTGGTGGTCGACCGCCACCTCGACGAGGTCGGCGCCGGCATCGCCCCCGAGCAGGACGAGGACGATCTTCCCGTCACCCCGCGGGAGCACCGTCCGCTCAGCCGCGAGGATCGGGTCGCGGACGCCCTGGATCGCTGGACCCAGCAGCTCACCGGCGGGGTCGCCGCCCCTTCCTTCCTCACCCAGATCCGCGCCGGCGGAGTGGTGCTGGACCTGACCCATTCGCACCCCTCGGGCCTTGCCCAGCTGCTCGCCGGCCGCGGCCCCACCCGGCTGTCCTCCCTGGTGCGCGAGGTGGGGGCGCTGGCCGATGCCCGCGCCCACGCCCGCTCCATCCGGGAGATCGCCGAGCGGCACGCGGAGGAGGTGGGTCTGACCACCTGCCATCTCGGCATCGGCGAGGCGATCTGGTACCCGGAGGACGGCTCCGCGCCCATCCATGCCCCGGTGCTGGTGCGCCCCATCACCCTGCGGCTGCGCGGCAATGCCCGCGAGGACGTCGACCTCGAGGTCGACACCACCGCCGACCTCAACCCGGTGCTGCTGCGCTCGCTGCGCGAGGCCGGCGTCGCCGTCGACGCCCGGGCCCTGCTCGCCACCACCGACAGCACCCACGGCTTCGACCCCACCCCGGTGCTCGACGCCTTCCGTTCCCTGGGTCAGCCGCTGCCCGGCTTCCGCGTGGTGCACGCCCTGGTGGTCGGCAACCTGATGGACGCGACCGGCTCGGTCGCCGATGATCTCGCCGCGGACCGTCCAGATTGGGCCTCCTCCCCGCTGGTCGCGGCCCTCGCCGGCGACCCGGAGGCGCAGGCCGTGGTGCGCGCGGAGGACTCTGCCGCCGCCGTTCCCGAGGTGCCGGAAGCTGAGCTGGTCGCCGCCGTCGACCCCGGTCACCGCGATGTGCTCGCCCGGGTCCTCGCGGGGCAGGATCTCGCTGTCGTCACCCCGCCCGGCACCACCAGCCTTGACCTGGTGGTCGACCTCGCCGAGGAGCTCAACGCCCGCGGCCGTTCCGTGCTGATCGTCTCCCAGCGTCGCCGGAATCTGGCACAGCTGATCGAGATCGCGCAGCGTCGAGGGCTCGAGGAGCTCGTCTTCGACCTCTCCCCGGACCCCTCCCTGCAGCGCAATGCCTCCGCGTCGCTGCTGCGGAGCCTGCGACGTGCCGGATCCCACGGGCTGGGTCCCGACGACGGGATCCCGGAGGAGCTCGGCGCCAGCCGAGACATCCTGGTGGGCCACGTCGAGGCGATGCACCGGGTGCAGCAGCCCTGGGACGCCTCCGCGCACGACGCCATCTCCGCGCTCGCCGCTCTGACCAGGCTGAACCCGGCTCCCCGCACCCAGGTGCGACTGCGCGCGGATGTCGCCGCGCAGATGATCGGCGAACAGCGCGACCGCTACGCCGCAGTGCTGCGGGAGGCCGCCGAGGTCGGAGTGCTCACCACCGGACCGGAGCTGACCAGCTGGTACGGAGCCCCCATCAGCAGTGACACCCAGGCCGCGCGCGCCGAGGAGCTCGTGGACCAGCTGCGTGAGGAGATCCTGCCTCAGCTGCGTCGGACCTGCACCCGCGCCGGGGGCGAGCTCGGACTCACCGAGCCGACCACCCTGGCTCAGCTGGACGAGCGTCTCGCTCTGCTGGATCGGGTGCGCATCCTGCTGGGCACCTTCCAGTCAGCGGTGTTCTCCGCGCCGCTCGCGGACCTCGTCGCGGCCACCGCGGACAAGCGCTGGCGCGAGGACCATGGGGTCACGATGGGCTTCGGCCTGCGTCGGCGCCTGCGTCGGGAGGCCACCACCCTGCAGCGCCCCGCCGCGCTCTCCCCGGATCTCCACCAGGATCTGGGAGAGGCGAGGAAGATCGCGGAGAGCTGGCGCCGAGCCGCGATCGAGCCGGCGCCGGACGATGCCAGAGACTCCGGGAACTCCGGCAACTCCGGGAACTCCGGGAACAGAGCAGAGCTGTCCCGTCCTGCGCTGCCGGACGATCTCGAGGCGGTCCGCCGCGCTGCAGCCCGGTCCGAGAAGGCCCTGGACGAGCTGTCCGTGCTGCTGCACGGGACCCCCGCCGGCGCCGATCTCACCCGCACCGACCTCGACGAGCTCGAGCAGCGGATCGATGCCCTCGCCGCCGACCGCTCGGACCTCGAGACCCTCCCGCGCCGCACCGAGCTGCTGCGCCGCCTCAGCTTCGACGGACTCGGCGAGCTGGTCGAGGACCTCCGCCTGCGCCGGGTGCCCGCCGAGCAGGTCGGCGCGGAGCTCGAACTGAGCTGGTGGCGCAGCGTGCTCGAGCTGATCGCCGGAGCGGAGCCCACCATCTCGCAGTACGACGGGACCTCGCTGTCCCAGGTCGCCGAGCGCTTCCGCCGCCTGGATGCGGGATACCTCGCCGACGCCGCCGCCCGGGTGCACGCCGCGGCCGACGAGAACCGCGTGGAGACCATGAAGTCCTACCCGGACACCTCCCGCTCCGCGATCGCGGAGCTCGCCCGCTCCTCGACCGTCTCCATCCGGGACCTGGCCGCGAAGTACGAGGACATCCTCTTCGCGGCGCGTCCGGCCTGGCTCGCCTCGCCGTACCTGGTCCCGCAGGTGATCCCGCGCGGCCGCCACTTCGACGTGGTGATCGTGTCCGACGGCGGCCGGCTGCCCACCGCCGCCGCCCTGCCCTCGATCGTCCGGGCCGAGCAGACCGTGGTGGTCGGCGATCCCCTCGAGTACGGCGGGGATTCCGCACCCAGCCTGCTCGATGACATGCTGCGCATCGCCCCGCACGTCGAGATCCTGCGCGATCCCCATCCCGCCACCGATGGGCTGCGCGGCTTCGCGCAGCGCCGAGCGCTGGTCGGTGAGGTGGTCGCGGTGCCGAGCCCGGTCGCTCCCGAGCAGGACCGGCTGGTGATGGTCGAGAACGGGCGCGGCCCGGTCACCGAGGGCATGGAGTACGTCGAGAGCACCGAGGCCGAGCTGCGACGGGTCACCGATCTGGTGATCGAGCACGCTCGCAGCCGCCCCGAGCGTTCGCTCGCGGTGCTCACCTTCACCGAGGACCATGCCCGTCGGCTGATGGAGCGGATCATGAACACCGTCTCCGTGATCCCTGCGCTGCGCGACTATTTCGATCCTGCGGCCAAAGAGGTCTTCACCGTCCTGCCTGCCGATCAGGCCACCGCGGTGGTGCGTGACGACATCATCGTCTCCGTCGGCTTCGGGAAGACCCCGCACAGCAGGCTGCTGCACCGCTTCGGGCCGCTCTCCGAGGCCGGTGGCCGCAAGGCGCTGGCCACGGTGATCACGCGCGCCCGGGGCCGGACCACCGTGGTCTCCTCGATCGGGGTCCAGGATCTCGAGCATGCCCGCCTGCGCTCCGACGGCGCCCGCGACCTGCGGGCCATGCTGTGGGTGCTGCAGGGCGGGCCGGACGTCCCCGTCGTCCCGCATGTCGCCTCCCTCACCGGCAGCGAAGAGGAGATCGTCCCGCCTGCCCCGCAGGAGCCACGGCTCTCCCCGGCGGTGCCGATCCAGCAGCGGACCCCGGCCGCTGCCCCGCCCGCCGACGAGAAGTCTGCGCCGGCGGAGCTGTCGGACGAGGACATGGACGCCGCGATCGAAGCGGCGCTGAGCCGCAAGTCCGCCCAGTCGCCGCAGAGCACCGCGCCGCTCGACGCCTCCGTGAACGAGAACGAGAGCGAGCGCGAGTTCGTGGGTGCTGAGCCCACGGCGGACGACCAGACGGGCACCGAGCAGGCAGCTTCAGAGACAGCTGCCGGATCCGGCGCCGAGCCTGCAGAGCCCGCCGAGCCTGCTGAGCCCACTCCTGAGCCCCGTGCCCCCCGGGAGCTCGAGACCGACGCTCTGGTGCAGGACCTCGCAGATCGGCTGTTCCGGCTCGGCCTGCTGGTCGAACGTGACTTCGGACTCTCCGCCGACCGGATCGAGCTCGCACTGGGCCATCCGGAGATGCCGGGCCGCCTGCTGCTGGCCGTGGATACCGACGGCTCCCATTACGTCGATACCCCCAGCCAGCGCGAACGCGACCGGCTGCGCGCCGAACGGCTCGAGGCCGCCGGCTGGGCGACCGAACGGGTCTGGTCCTGGGCGCTGTTCATCGACCCCGACGGCGAAGCCGAGCGAATCCGACGCGCCGTGGACCGGGCACTGCGCCTGGTCCAGGCCGAGGAGCGCTCCGACTCACCCTCGGGCGTCGGCACCATCCGCCATCGCCTCCCTCGACCGCAGATCCCTGCCGGCCATCAGCTGTCCTTCTACTCGAGCGACGATTTCGATGCGGTGGTGGAATACATCTGCTCCGACGGCAGGGCTCGCCTCGAGGAGCACCTGGCCACCGAGGTGCGCAGCTTCCTCGGCTTCGAGCAGCGTTCGGTGCTGCTGGACGTCTCCGTCTCCAGCGCCATCCGCCGCTACCAGGAGCGCCAGTGAGCACCGACGCAGCAGACGGTCCGGCAGGGCGTGGAGCTGCTGACCGGGCAGCAGCTGACGGCGGAGCTGCTGACCGCGCGGCGAGCAGCGGACGACCGGCCGACGAGCGCGCGGCACGCCCCGCACGCCGGGTGGTCATCTCCTCGGTGACCGGCAAGCCGATCCCGTGGGACGAGCCCGCCTCTCCGTCGCCGGCGGGCCGCGCCCCCCAGGAGCGCCGACCGATCCTCCCCGATCGCGTCGACGAGGACGCTCCGGAACCCGGGGTCGACGAGTCCAACGATGCTCGCATCGCCGGGGACGTGCCCCCGCACTGGGGCCGCGGCCGCTGAACGGGCCATCCCGCTCAGCGCAAGGGCCGTCCCTGAGCCCGGCCCGCACTACGCTGGGGATATGAACGACACCGACTCCACCGTCCCCACCGCCGACGGCGTCGACCTCGCCGCTGTTCAGGTCGCCGTGATCGGCGCCGGCAACATGGGTGGGCCGGTAGCCCGGACGATGCTCGACGCCGGGGTGCGGCCCGACCAGCTGCGGATCGCCAACACCAGCGCGGACAGCAGCCGCCGCGCCGCCGAAGAGCTCGGCGCCACCGCCGCCGATTCCCGTGAGGACGCGCTCGCGCAAGCCGATGTCGTGGTGCTCGGGGTCAAGCCGTACCAGATCCTCGACCTGGCAGGCGAGCTGCGGGAGCAGCTCCCCGCCGGCGCGGTCGTGATCTCCCTGGCCGCAGGGATCACCCTCGCCCAGCTCGAGGGGGCACTCCCCGAGGGCAGCGCCGTGGTGCGGGCGATGCCCAACACCCCGATCTCGGTCGGGGAGGGCGCGGTGGGCCTGATGCGCGGCAGCGCCGTGACCGACGAGCAGCATCGACTGGTCCATGCGCTGTTCTCCCGCGCAGGAGTCGCCGTGGACATCACCGAGGAACAGGTCCACGCCTTCATCGGCGCCGCCGGATCACTCTCCGCCTTCGTCTTCGCGATCATCGAGGCGATGACCGACGAGGCCGTACGGTTGGGTCTGAAGCGCGACCTGGCGGCGACGCTGATCCAGCAGACGGTGCGCGGCGCGGCGACCATGCTCACCGAGCACGGCATCCATCCCGCAGTCGCGAAGAACGGCGTCTCCAGCCCCGGCGGCACCACCGTCGAGGGGCTCGCCGCGCTCGAGCGCGCCGGGATGCGGGCCGGGGTCGCCGCCGCGATGGCCGCCGCCGCCGAGAAGTCCCGGGAGATGACCCAGGACTGATCCGGTCGGCCAGTGACCAGGGCTGATCCGGTCGCCCAGCCCAGCCGCCCTCAGGCGCGGTGGGAGAACTTCTCGATCAGCCCGGTGCGCCCAGAGACGATCAGGAGGTCATGCGCGGCGACCATGGTCTCGGGTACCGCATAGGTGAAGTCCTTGCCCGGTGACTTCACCCCCACCACGGTCACGCCGTGACGCTTGCGGATATCTGATTCGGCGAGCGTCATGCCCTGCACCTCGTGCGGGGGACGCATCTTCACGATCGCGAAGTCATCGTCGAACTCGATGAAGTCCATCAGCCGGCCGTTGACCAGGTGCGCGACCCGCTTGCCCGCGTCGGCCTCCGGATAGACCACATGGTGCGCGCCGATGCGCTGGAGGATCCTGCCATGCGCGGCGGAGATCGCCTTCGCCCAGATCACGGGCTTGCCGAGGTCCACCAGGTTCGCGGCGATCAGCACGCTGGCCTCGATGGTGGTGCCCACCCCCACCACGGCGATCGAGAAGTCACCGGCACCCACCTGCTCGAGCACCTCGGGCTGGGTGGCGTCGGCCCGCACCACGTGCGTGAGCTGCCCGGAGTACTTCTGGACCAGCCCCTCGTCGGTGTCGATCGCGAGCACCTCGGTGCCCAGCTTCTCGAGTGTCAGGGCGATCGAGGCGCCGAAACGGCCGAGCCCGATAACCAGGACTCCCTCGTCGCGCGTGCTGCGTGGCATGTCTGCTCCTCAGGGACGGGCCCGCGGGGATCCCGCGAGCTGAGCGGGCACAGTCTAGAGCCTCGGCCGCCAGGCCCGACTGGGGGTCAGCCGACGATCGGGCGCTCGTAGGGGAGCTGGATCATCCGCACCCGGGAGCGGACCGCGAGCGCGGCCCCGAGGGTCATCGGCCCCAGACGCCCGACGTACATGCACAGGATCAGCACCCATTTCGCCTCTTCCGGCAGGGAGGTGGTGATCCCGGTGGACAGCCCCACGGTGCCGAAGGCGGACAGCGCCTCGAACAGCGTCTGGTCCAGCGTGTACGGGGTCAGCCGCAGCAGCAGGAAGGTTGCCAGGAACACCACGGAGGCGCTCATGACCAGCACCCCGATGGCCTGGCGGATCGTATCCCGAGGGATCCGGCGGTGGAAGACCTCCACATCCGGGTTGCCTCGGACCTCCGCCCAGATCGCGAGCATCAGCAGCGCGAAGGTGGTGACGCGGATGCCGCCGGCGGTGGAGCCGGAGCCGCCGCCGATGAACATCAGCAGGTCGGTCAGCAGGCGCGACTCGGCGGTCAGCTGCCCCACGTCGATCGTGGAGAACCCGCCGGAGCGCGGCATCACCGCCGCGAACGCCGCACCGAGCAGCTTCGTGCCCAGCGGGCGGTCACCGAGGGTCGCGGGATTGGACCATTCGAGGCCCAGATAGCCGAGGAAGGAGAGGAGCAGCAGCAGCGCGGTGGTGGTCAGCGTGAGCTTCGCGTGCACGCTCCATTTCCGGGGCGTGCGCAGCTTCCGCACCACCACCAGGATCACGGGGAAGCCCAGCGAGCCCACCAGCACCGCCAGGCCGATGGGAATGGTGAAGAAGGGGTCGCCGACGTACTGCGCGGTCCCCGCCGCCTCCGGGACGAAACCGGCGTTGTTGAAGGCGCTGATCGCGTAGAACAGGCCCAGGAACAGTGACTCCCGGATCCCGTGCTCGGTGATGAACATGTAAGGGGTCAGTGCCACGAAGGTCGCTACCTCGAAGGTGGTCGAGGTGATGAGGATGACCTTCAGCACCCCGCCGACCTCGGCGAGCCGCTCGGCCCGGGTCTCCTGGGCGGTGATCACGCGCTGGGCGAGGCCCAGGCGGTGCATCACCGACAGGCTCAGCAGCGAGGCGACGGTCATCAGCCCCAGGCCGCCGAGCTTGATCGCGATCATGATCACGGTGAGGCCGAAGGTGGACCAGTGGGTGCCCGTCTCGACCGTGTACAGCCCGGTCACGCAGATCGCGGAGACCGCGGTGAACAGCGCGTCGGTGAAGCTGGTGCGCACCCCCTCCAGGGTCGCTGCAGGCAGCGACAGGAGTGCGGTGAACGCCCCGATCAAGCCCGTGAAAACGGCCAGCGCGATCCGTGCCGGGGTGGCGCGGGTGAGGGAATGCATGGCGATGCGCCACTCGGGTGGACGCCTCTGGGCACCGAGCGGCCGGGTGCGCTGCAGGCGTGCGCGTCTTCCGGGTGTGCTCATACTGCTCCTCGCTCCACGACCGTGACCGGCGGTCGCGGTCCGCGGCAGTCTACGACCGTTGCACCGGCGCGCTCCCATGCGCTGATGCCCGTGCGGGACGTCCATGCGACGGCCGGGCAGGCGGGGGACCGGTGGGCGGGCACGAACCCGTCACCCTGGGTACGCTTCGATCCATGCTCGATGCTGCGCTGCCCTCCCTCCCCGTCGACCCGGTCGACGACGCCGATCCGCCGGCCC
Organism: Brachybacterium sp. AOP29-B2-41; assembly: GCF_052378395.1. Classification (NCBI taxonomy): domain Bacteria; kingdom Bacillati; phylum Actinomycetota; class Actinomycetes; order Micrococcales; family Dermabacteraceae; genus Brachybacterium; species Brachybacterium sp. AOP29-B2-41. The sequence continues at coordinate 144,911 of NZ_JBQSXR010000011.1, read as the reverse complement.
CCACCGGGATCGTGTGGGACGACGCGCTGTGCGAGTACGACTTCGGACCCTTCCACCCGATGGCCCCGATCCGGCTCACGCTCACCCGGGAGCTCGCCCGCGGTGCCGGGCTGCTGGGCCGCCCCGGGGTGGTGACCCTCCCGGCACCGGTGGCGAGCGATGAACAGCTCGCCCGAGTCCATGACCCCGACTACATCGCGGCGGTCAAGCAGGCCTCACGGCCGATGGAGGAGATGACGGCGGAGGAGCTCGACGAGCTGATCCGCTTCGGACTCGGCGGTGATGATGTCCCGCCCTTCCCCGGCATGCACATCGCCTCCGCCCGGATCGCCGGTGGGTCGATCGCCGCGATCGACGCGATCCTCTCGGGCCGGGTGCGGCGCGCCGTGAACTTCGCCGGAGGGCTGCATCACGCCAAGCCGGCCACCGCCTCGGGCTTCTGCGTCTACAACGACGCCGCACTCGCCATCCGCCACGCCCTGGACACGGGGGAGGAGCGCGTGATGTACGTCGACGTCGACGTCCATCACGGTGACGGCGTGGAGCGCGCGATGTGGGACGAGCCCCGCGCGATCACCCTCTCCGTCCACGAGACCGGGGAACGGCTGTTCCCCGGCACCGGCTTCGTGCAGGACACCGGCGGGGCAGGGGCCGCAGGCACCGCGATCAACGTGCCGCTGCCCTCGCGCACCACGGCCGACGGGTGGGTGCGCGCGATCCGCGCCACCGTCCCCGCCCTGGTCCGCGCAGTGAAGCCGACGCTGCTGGTCACCCAGCACGGAGCCGACACCCACCGGCTGGACCCGCTGGCGGATCTCACGGTCTCCCTCGAGGCACAGCGCGGGGTGATGCTGCTGATGCGAGAGCTGGCCGATGAGGTCTGCGGCGGGCGCTGGCTCGCCCTCGGCGGAGGCGGGTATGCGGTGATCGACGTGGTGCCGCGCTCCTGGGCGCACCTGATCGCGATCGCGACCGGCGAGGCGATCGAGGCCACCGCCCCGCTGCCGGCCCAGTACATCGCCGCTGCCGATGCGGCGCGTACCGCCCATGGGCTCTCCCCGGAGCCGGGGCTGATCACCTTCGGGGACGGGCGACCCCTGGCCGTACGGGACTGGGAGCAGGGATTCGATCCCGAGGACGGCCTGGACCGAGCGGTCCAGGCGGCGCGGCGGGTCAGCTTCCCCGAATGGGGCCTGGATCCGTTCCTGGACTGATCTCTTCTCGCACGCTCCCCGGCTGTGGGCTCCCCGGCGGTGGGCTCCCTGGCTGTGAGTGCCCAGCTCGCGAGCGCCTCACCCTCGCGACCAGACGCGAGAGCAGCAGGACCAGCAGACAGAGCAGCAGGAGGGCCGGCGCCGCGAGGGCCCAGCCGTGCAAGCCGTCGAAGATCACTGCGCCACACGCCGCTGCGGCGATCGCGACGCCCAGGACCACCTCGAGGGCGATGCCGCGCCCTCCACCGGCTCCGCGCCCGTCACCGAGTCCGCGGCTGCCGTCGGCTCCGCGGCGACCGCTGCGTTCGCCGGGGCCGCCGGGGCCGCCGGTCAGTCGCGCCAGGGCGATGACCAGCGCGAGCACCGTGGATCCCAGGCACAGCAGCGGGAACGGATTCCCGTACCCCAGGATGATCGGCGCGAACCAGCGGAACTCGACGACATGGACCGAATCGACCGTCGGGCCGATCCATTCCGTCCGCCAGGTGGGCAGCACCATCACCGTCAGCGCGGCCAGGATCAGCACCGGGGGAAATGCTCTGAACGCCGTCGTCATGGCGCGAGCCTGCCACAATGACGCCGTCACCACTCGTGCACAGACCTCAGGGGGATCCATGACGAACCGGACCACCGCCGTGCTCGACGCCTTCGCCGAGCATCTGCGTGTCCTCGAGCTCCCGCTGCCTGTCGAGGGTGTCGAGATCGCCCGCGCCGAGACTCGAGCCGCCCGCTCCCAGCTCGGCGACCATGTCATCCCGCGCCTGAAGTCGCTCGACGCCCCGTTGCTGGTGGTCATCGGCGGTTCGACCGGTGCCGGCAAGTCCACCCTGGTCAATGCGCTGGTGGGCCATCCGGTCACTCGGTCCGGCGCGATCCGTCCCACCACTCGTCGGCCGGTGCTGCTGCACCATCCGCTGGATGAGCCCTGGTTCACCGGCGCCCGCATCCTGCCCGGCCTCGCCCGGGTCCATGCGGGTCAGCGGCGTGATCCCGAGGCGCCGGGCACCGGCGACACCACCGGCGACATCGATCCTGCGACCTCCCTCGAGCTGCGTGGGGAGGAGCGGGTGCCGCAGGGCCTCGCACTGCTGGACGCGCCGGACATCGACTCCGTCGCGGTCGGCAACCGTGAGCTCGCCCGGCAGCTGCTGCGGGCTGCGGATCTGTGGCTGTTCGTCACCACCGCCAACCGCTACGCCGACGCCGTGCCATGGGACGTGCTGCGCACCGCCGCCGAGCGCGATGTCACCGTCGACGTGGTGATGAACCGGATCCCTCCGCGCGAGGGCGTCTCCGAGGAGCTCGCCGAGGACCTCCGCGGCATGCTCGAGCGCAACGGCATCGACGTGGACCGCCTATTCCTGGTCCCCGAGACCGACATCGACGAGGACGGCATGCTGCCGCCCGCAGTGATCGCCGAGCTGCATGAGCACCTCAGCACCCTCGCGGCCGACGGCGAGGCCCGCAGCCGCATCGCCCGCCGCACCCTCGCCGGCGCACTCGATGGCCTGGCCGGCTCCGCGCGGACGATCGCCGAGCACGCCGCCGTGCAGGACGCCGAGCGCCAGCAGCTGCGCGAGCAGGCGATCGCCGCCTTCTCCGGAGCGCGCGAACGGATCGACGACGCCCTCGGGGACGGCTCGCTGCTGCGCGGCGAGGTGCTCGCCCGCTGGCAGGATGTGGTAGGCACCGGGGAGTTCTTCCGCGGCGTGGAGTCCCTGGTCACCAGGGCCCGGGACCGGATCGGCCAGATGCTCAGCGGGAAGCCCGCCCCGGCCGTCGCCGCCGAGCAGGCGCTGGGGACCGGCCTGGTGCACGTGGTCATCGACGAGACCGCCCGCGGCGCAGAACGGGCCGAGAACGCCTGGCGCTCCTCCGCCGCGGGGCGACACCTCACCGAGGGACAGGACCTCTCCCGCCTCCCCGACGGCTACAGCGAGGAGGTCTCGAGCGCGATCCGGGCCTGGCAGGGAGACGTGCTCGAACTGGTCCGCTCCGAGGGCGCCGACCGCCGGACCAAGGCCCGCATGCTCTCGCTCGGCGTCAACGTCGTCGGCGTCGCGCTGATGGTCGTCGTCTTCGCCTCGACCGCCTTCATCCCCACCGGCCTCGAGGTCGGGGCGGGGGCCGCCACCGCGGTCGTCGGCCAGAAGCTGCTGGAGACGATCTTCGGCGACGACGCCGTGCGCCGCATGGCCGCGATCGCCCGCGAGCGCCTCACCTCCCGGCTGGACGCACTGGTCGCCGAACGCTCCGGACCCTTCCTCGACCGTCTCGACGCCCTCGGCGAGGTCGGCACCGGCGAGCTGCTGGGCGCCGACGCCGATGCCCTCACCCAGCTCGCCCGCGACATCCGGGAGGACGCATGAGCCCGCTGCTGAGCCGCTCCGCGAAGGGCCCCGCCCCGCTCGCAGAACGGATCGACGCCCTGGAGAGCGCCCTCGAGGCGCTCGACGGCGTCGCCGCTGACGGACCGCTCGAGAGCGTGACGGAGCTGCTGGACCGCGTCGACCGGCGCCGCGCGCTCTCCGCCGAACACACCGTGATCGGGCTCTTCGGGGCCACCGGCTCCGGAAAGTCATCGCTGGTCAATGCGCTGGTCGGGGTCGATGTCTCCCGCGCCGCGGTGCGCCGGCCGACCACCGCGAAGCCGGTCGCCGCCGTGCTCGGCGCCCCCGGCAGCGATGCGCTGCTGGACTGGCTCGAGGTCGAGGACCGCCACCATCTCGACGGGACCGACGCCGCCCTCGCCACCTCCGCCGTCCAGGCGCCCTCGGGCCGCCGCGCCCGGCGGGAGCAGGCCTCTGGGCCTTCGGGTGCTCCCGGCATCGTGCTGCTGGACCTGCCTGACCTCGATTCGGTCGAGAGCGCCAACCGTGCCGTCGCCGAACGGATGACGGGCCTGGTCGACGTGCTGGTGTGGGTCACCGACCCGCAGAAGTACGCCGACGCCGTCCTCCACCAGGAGTTCGTGCGCCCCTTTGCCGGCCACGACGCCGTCACCGTGCTGGTGCTCAACCAGATCGACCGGATCCGCGAAAGTGAGCGGGAGGCCGTGCTCGCCTCCCTCGCTTCCCTCGCCCGGACCGATGGGCTCGAGCAGGCCCCCGTGTTCGCCACCTCTGCGAGCACCGGGGAGGGCGTCGACGAGCTGCGCGAGCATCTGCTGCAGATCGCCCGCAGCCGCGAGGCCATCGCCTCCCGGCACCGGGCCGACGTGTGCGGCGCCGCCGAGACACTGCAGGACGCCGCCGACCCCACCGGGCTGCCGGCGGCCGCGACCCCGGCCGAGATCGATGACCTGGTCGAGGATCTCGCCACCGCAGCCCGCGTCGAGCCGGTGGCCCGCGCCGTGGGCGCCTCCTACCGTTACCGAGCGGCGGGGAAGGTGGGCTGGCCCCCGCTGCGCTGGCTGCGCGCTGCGCGGCCCGATCCGCTGCGCCGCCTCGGCATCGGCCGGGCACGCGACGGCGAAGGGCTCGAGCGCACGTCCCTGCCCGCACCGGACGCCGCAGCCCGAGCCCGCGCCGCCGGTGGGGTTCGTCGCTTCGCCGATGCCGCCTCCGTCGGCGGCAGCGATCCCTGGCGCGCCGCCGTACGGGCAGCGGCCCGCTCCCATGAGGAGGAGCTGCCCGATGCCCTCGACCAGGCGGTCGCCGGCGCCGATCTGCGCGCGACGACGACCTCCTGGTGGTGGCCGGTGCTCGATGTGCTCCAGTGGCTGGCGCTGCTCACCTGGGTGGTGGGCCTGGGCTGGCTCGGGCTGAACGCGCTGCTGGCATTCCTCGGGGTTCCGCCGCCGCCGATGCCGATGGTCGAGGAGCTCTGGATCCCGATCCCGCTGCCCACCGTGCTGGTGGTGCTCGGGATCGCGGCAGGAATCCTGATCGGCGTGGCCGGGGGAGTGGTCGCCGCACTCACCGGTTCCTGGCACCGCCGCCGGGCGCGACGAGTGCTCACGGCCCGTGTCAGGGAGGTCGCGCACGACCTCGTCGTCGACGAGGTCGAGGCCGAGCTGACGCTCGCGGCGACGGCTGCGAGGGATCTCGCACTCGCCCACGGCTGAGGATGCAGGGTGGTTGTGTAGAATTACTGGTCGACCGTGGCGTCGGGCCCGCACGAGGCAGCTCCCCGTGCAGTCTCCGCGGGCCGCGCATACCTGATCCGCTGCATCACCGCAGGCACTGACCTGCAGAACTGAGGTTCCCTATGGGTTCAGTCGTCAAGAAGCGACGCAAGCGCATGTCCAAGAAGAAGCACCGCAAGCTGCTTCGCAAGACCCGTCACCAGCGTCGTAACAAGAAGTGATCGCCGCACGGTGATCTCTGCGTGACGCACATCGGCCCCCGCCATCAGGCGGGGGCCGACGCATGTCACGGGGCATTCATCACGCGGCGTTCAGGCGCGGCCGGAGAGACGCTCGGGCGCGGCCAGCGGGAGGTTCGGGCGCGGCCGGACGGCCAATGCTCAGGCGCGGCCGGTGAGGCGGCGCCACCAGGGGCGCTTGGCGAGTGCTGCGCGGAGCTGCCCGGCATCGACCCGGTACTTCGCGTGGACCTTGCCGTCCACGATGATGACCGGCACGTCGTAGTCCCAGTCCTCGCGCAGCTGATCATCGGCATCGATGTCGCGTACTTCCACGGTGGAGCCGACCCGGTCCGCCTCGGCCCGCACCACCGGCAGGGCCTCTTCGCAGAGGTGGCAGCCCTCTCGGGTGAGGTACAGGACGCGAGCGTCCGGATCGGTGGGTGAGGGGATGCGCGGTGCGGTCATGGGCGAACCCTATCGAGGCGGGGCGGGCGGCGATGCGCCGGGGGTCGGCGGTGATGCGGGGCCGACGAGCTGGTGCGGGAACGACGACGGGCCGCCCGCGCAGTGCGGACGGCCCGTCGGACTCATACGGCGCAGCGCGCCGGGGGAGCGGGGAGGCTCAGGCGGCGGCCGGAGCGGTGAACTCGGCCTCGATGAGGATCTTGACGTTGTCGCCGACCATCACGCCACCGGCTTCGAGGGCCGCGTTCCAGGTCAGCCCGAACTCCTTGCGGGAGATGGTGGTCTCACCGGTGAAGCCCGCGCGGTAGATGCCGAAGGGGTCGGTGGCTGCACCCTCGTAGGTGAAGTCCAGCTCGACCGGCTTGGTGATGTCGCGGATGGTGAGGTCACCGATCAGCTTGTCGCCCTCGACCTTGGTGGAGGTGAAGGTGATCTCCGGGAACTTCTCGGCGTCGAAGAAATCGCCGCTGCGCAGGTGAGCGTCCCGATCCGGCTGAGCGGTGTTGATCGAGGCGGTCTTCAGCGCGGTGGAGAAGGAGAGGTTCTCGCCGCCCTGGCCGACCTCGAGAGAGCCCTCGAGGTCATGGAACTGGCCACGAGCCTTGGAGATGCCGGCGTGACGCACGGTGAACGCAGCGGAGGTGTGGGCGGGGTCGAGGGTCCAGGTGCCGGGGGTCAGGTCCGTCATGAGAGGTCTCCTTGGAGTTGAATGGACAGTGGCGGTCTGGAAGCGATCACCACGAGCTTGCTTGAAATATAAACTAATCTGGGGGAGGATGGCAAGCATCGGATCCCAGGAAAGAGGAGAACGTGATGGACGACACGATAACGCCCGGCGAGGGTCGAGGCTCGACCCCGGGGGAGCTCTGGCTGACTCCGCAGGAGCAGACGGCATGGCGCACCTACCTCTACGCGACGACCCTGCTGAACGACCGCTTCAGCGAGGCGCTCCAGGCGGATGCCGAGATCGACCTGACCCTCGGTGAATACGAGATCCTGGTGCGTCTGTCCGAGGCGGAGAAGAAGTTCCTGCGGATGTCCGAGCTGGCGGACAAGGTCGTCCACTCCCGCTCCCGCCTGACCCACACGATCACCCGCATGGAGAAGCGGGGGCTCGTGGAGCGGGTTCGCTGCACGGATGACGGACGCGGCCGGCAGGCCCAGCTGACCGCAGCCGGAGAGCAGATGCTCGAGCGCGCCGCCCCCACGCATGTGCGCTCCGTGCGCGAGCACCTGCTCGATGTGATCGGCCACGACGATCTGCTCGAGCTGGGCCGGATCCTCGGCAAGACGCTCGACGAGGACGCCCCCGTGGCCGTCGGATGTCCGGCACCTCACGAGACGGCCTCCGCTCCCCGCTGATCCGGAGGTTCGGTTGGTACCGTGAAGCGGCTCGGGCCTGAGCCCGCAGCGCGACAGTGAAAGAGGACTCCCCGCCCATGACCACCACCACGGTCCACCTCGTCCGCCACGGCGAGGTGCACAACCCCGAGCGCATCCTGTACGGCCGCCTGCCCGGGTACCGGCTCAGCGATCGTGGTGAGCAGATGGCAGGCCTGGTCGGCCAGCATCTCGCTGAGGCGGATATCGCGGTGGTCCGCTCCTCCCCGCTGCTGCGCGCGCAGCAGACCGCCGCCCCGATCGCCAGCCCGCACGGCCTCGAGATCACCACCGACCAGCGGCTCATCGAGTCCGGCAACCACTTCGAGGGCCACCGGATGGGCCATGGTGAGGCCAAGCTGAGCGATCCGCGCAACTGGCGCTGGTTCCTGAACCCCTTCCGCCCCTCCTGGGGCGAGCCCTACCGTGCGCAGGTGGCACGGGTGGTCTCGGCGGTGCACGACGCGCGCGCCGCGGCCGAAGGCCGTGAGGCCGTGCTCGTGCTCCACCAGCTCCCGATCTGGGTGACGCGCCGCAGCGCCGAGGGCAAGCCTCTCTTCCATGATCCGCGCCGCCGCCAGTGCGGGCTGTGCTCGGTCACCAGCCTCCGCTTCGTGGGCCCGCACCTCGCGGACGTGGGCTACGCCGAACCCGCTGCCGCGCTGTACGCCGGGGCGGTCGACGCCACCGGAGGCAAGCTCACGTGAGCATCAGGACCTCATCCTCGCGCACCCTGCGCCTGACCCGGCGCGGCCTGCTGGGAGCGGCCGGCGGCGCCTCCGCCGCGCTGCTGCTCGCCGCCTGCGGGACCGACACCGGCGAACGCTATGCCTCCGGGGATTCCGGATACGTCTCCGGCGACGGCGTGGCCACCGAGATCCCGCCGGCGGACCGCGGTGAGCCGCTCGAGTTCTCCGGCACCTCCTACGACGGTGAGCAGATCGCGGCCGCCGACCGGCGGGGCGAGGTGCTGGTGCTGAACGTCTGGTACGCCTCCTGCCCGCCCTGCCGCAAGGAGGCTCCTGACCTCCAGGCGATCCACGAGGAGTACGCGGAGCAGGGCGTGTCCTTCCTGGGGGTCAACGTGCGCGATGCCGCCGGCCCGGCGCAGGCCTTCGAGGAGCGCTACGGGATCACCTACTCCTCACTGCCCGATCCGGACGCCGAGATCATGTTCTCGCTGCGAGGCCAGGTCGCACCCAATGCGGTGCCCTCCACCCTGGTGATCGACCGCGAGGGTCGGGTCGCCGCACGCATCTCCGGCGCCGCGGACCCCTCGGTGCTGCGCGCGATGATCGATGTGGTGGTCGCCGAATGATCGTCGCCGAGGTCGGGGCCGCCTTCCAGGCCACCGCGCTGTCCGGCTCGCTGCTGCTGGCCGTGGCCGTGGCCGCTGCCGCGGGCCTGGTCGCCTTCCTCTCTCCCTGCGTGCTGCCGGTGGTGCCCGGATACCTCGGCTACGTCTCGGGGCTCGCCGGGCAGAGCGCGGTGGGACCGGGCACGGGCGCCGGCGCGAAGCGCGCCCGACCCCGCACCGGGCGCTTGCTCGCCGGCAGCGCACTGTTCGTCGCCGGCTTCGCCATCGTCTTCATGGTGCTCGGCGGATTCGCCGGCGCGCTGGGCTACCTGCTCCAGGCGTACAGCGTGTGGATCAACCGCGTCGCTGGCGCGATCGTGATCCTCATGGGTCTGCTGTTCATGGGGGTGTTCCCCGGCCTGTCCGCCACCCGGCCCGTCTCCTCGAAGCGACCCGATGCGGGACTGCTCGGTGCTCCGCTGATGGGACTGATCTTCGGGCTCAGCTGGACACCCTGCATCGGACCCACCTACGCGGCCATCGTCGCCCTCTCCCTCGACGGCGGAGGCGAAGGTGCTGCGCTGCGCGGCGCCGTGCTGGCACTGGCCTACTCGCTGGGCCTGGGCATCCCCTTCATCGTCTTCGCGCTGCTCTTCGAGCGGGCACTGGGCCTGAGCAAGAAGCTCGCCGCCCACCGGCGCACCATCGGCCTGCTCTCCGGGGCGCTGCTGATCGCGATCGGGGTGCTGCTGATGACCGGCGTGTGGTCGACCTGGATGAGCGGGCTGCAGGGCCTGATCGCGACCTTCGAGCCGGTGGTGTGATGAACGAGAAGACGCCCGGGAACAACCCTGGCACCGACGCTCCGGACACTCCTGCTCCGGACACTGCCGCTCGCGGGGCGAGCGGCTCCTGGAGCAGCAAGCCCGAGATCGACGGCACCGCGCCGGTCACCGTGCCCGGCCTGGGCCTGCGCGGCACGCTGCTGTTCCTCTGGCGCCAGCTGACCAGCATGCAGACCGCGCTGATCCTGCTGATGCTGCTGGCGGTCGCCGCGGTGCCCGGCTCGCTCTACCCGCAGCGCAGCGTGAACCCGGCACTGACGGATCAGTTCCTCGAGGAGAACGGCAAGTGGGGGGAGTTCCTCGACGCGCTGGGCTTCTTCGAGGTCTTCTCCTCGCCGTGGTTCTCCGCGATCTACCTGCTGCTGTTCATCTCGCTGATCGGCTGCATCGTGCCGCGCGTCGGCGTGCACCTGCGGCAGCTGCGCTCGAAGCCGCCGCGGACCCCCTCGCGGCTGAATCGGTTCGTCGGCCATACCCGGGTCGAGCTGCCCGGTGCCGATGCTGACACCCTGCTGCAGCAGGCGCAGCATGCGCTGCGCCGCTCGCGCTATCGCACCGAGGTGCGGGAGGAGACCGCCTCCCGCTCAGTCAGCGCCGAGCGGGGCCTGCTGCGGGAGACCGGCAACCTGGCCTTCCACATCGCCCTGGTCGGGGTGCTGGTCTGCATCGCCGGTGGGCAGATGACCAGCTACCGGGGCCAGATCACGGTGATCGAGGGCACCGGGTTCTCGAACTCGCTGACACAGTACGACTCCTTCGAGTCCGGGGCCTGGTTCGACGAGCGGGACATGCCGGCCTTCCGCCTCACCCTCGAGGACTTCCGCGCCACCTACGTTCAGCCCGGGGAGTCCGGCAACGTCGGCGAGCCCCGCTCCTTCGAAGCCGACGTCGCCGTGACCACCCCCGGGGACCCCGAGCGCTCGCAGACCGTGCAGGTCAACAAGCCGCTGCACATCGACGGCGCCTCGATGTACCTGCTGGGCAACGGCTACGCCCCCGAGGTCACCGTCACCGACCCCGAGGGCACCGTGGTCGCCGAGGGCCCGATCATCACCGTTCCCATGGGCGATGTCGGCTACACCTCACAGCTCGTGATCAAGGCCCCGGATGCCCGGCCCGAACAGACCGCCGTGGTCGGATACTTCCTGCCCACCGGCACCATCGACGAGCAGGGCCCCCATTCGCTGTACCCGGATTCCCTGGACCCACAGCTCGCGCTGACCGTCCACCAGGGCGATCTGGGCCTCGACTCCGGGATCCCGCAGAACGCCTACGAGGTGGACGTCACCACCCTCACCCCAGTGGCGGGGGAGGACGGCACCCCGGTGCTGATCCGCCTCTACCCCGGCCAGGAGTTCGAGCTGCCCGACGGCACCACCGTCAGCTTCGACGGGCTGCGGCGCTACGCCGCCTTCGACATCGCCCACAACCCCTTCGAGCGCGGGATCCTGGTCAGTGCCCTGGTCGCTGCAGGCGGGCTGATCCTGTCGCTCTTCGTGCCCCGCCGCCGGGTGTGGGTGCGGGTGCGGAGCACAGCCGATGGCGCCGTGCTCGAGGTGGCAGGACTGGCCCGCAGCGACGACCCGACTCTCGAGGCAGACGTGCACGCTCTGGCCTCGAAGCTCTCCACGGCGCAAGATGGACCCCTGGCCGAGGACCGCAGCAATGACGACGAACGGCTCCCACGAGCCGCGAAGAACTCCTCTGAAGGAAGTGCACAGTGATCAATGAGCAGCTCGCAGAGCTCTCGAACCTCGCGCTCGTGGTGGCGATCGTCCTCTACGTGCTCGCCCTGATCGGCTTCTCCGCCGATCTCTCCTCGACCTCGCAGCGACGCAGCGATGCGCGCCTCGCAGCCCTGGACGAGCAGGAGGAGACGCGCGTCCTGCAGACCGCGACGGTCGCCTCCGAAGGGGCCGCCCCGGTCTCCGTGGAGCGCGGGACCAGTGGTCCGGATGGCCCGCTCGCCGCCGCCGAGGGAACAGGGGTGCATGCTCCCGGCGCCATGACCGCGCAGAAGTTCGCGTTCATCCTCTCCATCGGCGCGACGCTGCTGCACGTGCTGGGAGTGCTGGCCCGTGCGATCGCCACCCAGCGCGTGCCCTGGGCGAACATGTACGAGTTCGCGACCACCAGCTCCGCCCTGGTGATGGTCGCCTTCCTGGTCTTCAGCATCAAGCGCACCGAGCTGCGCACGCTGGGCACCTTCGTGGTCGGCCCGGTGCTGCTGATGCTCCTGCTCGCCCAGACGTTCTGGATCGTCCCCGCCGCGGCGCTCACCCCGAGCCTCCAGAACTCGCACTGGCTGATCATCCACATCGGCATCGCGATCATCGCCACCGCCCTGTCCATCCTCGGAGCGGTGGTCGCGGCCCTGCAGCTGCTGCAGGGCCGCCATGAGCACGCTCTGGCGGAGAAGGCGGCCGCCGGCGAGGTGCTGCCCGAGCACTGGGGGCGCGCCGGCCATGTGCTGGACCGCCTGCCCACCTCGAAGGTGCTGGAGTCGCTGAGCTTCCGCATCCACTCGATCGCCTTCGTGTGCTGGACCTTCACCCTGATGTTCGGCGCGATCTGGGCACGAGAGGCGTGGGGCCGCTTCTGGGGCTGGGACCCGAAGGAGGTGTGGACCTTCATCATCTGGGTGATCTATGCGGCCTACCTGCATGCGCGGGCCACCGGCGGCTTCCGCGGCAGCCGCGCCGCGGGCCTCGCCCTGGCCGGCTTCGTGGCCGTGGTCTTCAACTACACCATCGTCAATACGGTGATCAACGGCCTGCACTCCTACTCGGGCCTGTGAGCAGGATCAGGAGCATCTGAGCAGGCACAGAAGCCGCAGCAGGCAGCACTCGGCCCGGGACGGATCCCTCCGTCCCGGGCCGTTGTTCGTCGTCAGTGCCCGTCGTCAGTGCCGTGTGCGGTGCTCAGGTCTCGGTGCGGAGCTCCGTCACTGTGCGGTCACGGTGCGGTGCTCAGTCCCGTTGCGGGGCTCAGGCGCCGCGGTCGTCCTCGCCCGCAGCAGGATCGCTCCCGCCATCCGGGCCGGGCCGGTCCTCTCCCTGCACGCCCTGCTCATCCTGGTCATGCTGCGTCCGCTCCCGACGCTCCCGACGGATGTCCTCGTCGAGCCTGCGCAGGAAGTCGGGGTCCTCGTCAGGTGCCAACGGGCCCTGCCGGCGCGGGCGCCCGCCGCCACCGGGAACGCTGCGGTCCTTGCCCACGAAGAGCCAGGTGATCGGCCCCACCCAGGGGATCAGCACGACCAGCACGATCCACGCCCATTTCGGCAGCCCGCGGATCTTCTCGTCCTCGGTCTGCACGCAATCGGCGAGCGCGAAGACGGTCAGGGCGATGGAGAGAACTGCAAGAATGCCGCGGGCCATGACCGAAGTCTAGGCAACGGACCTGATCGCCGGGTGGGGGAGGCAGATCCGATGGCGCGGGCAGCGGCTTGCGAGCGGATCCAGGCAGGAGAACTACCCTGGACCCATGCGTCAATTCCTGCTCTACGCCGTCATCCGCCTGGGACTGTGGATCCTGCTCTGGTGGGCACTGACCCTGCTGGACGTCGGGGTGATGCTGGCCGGGGTGCTGGCGGCGCTGATCGCGATGCTGATCTCGATCCTGTTCCTGGACCGGCTGCGGGACGCCGCCGCGATGCGCTGGAAGGCGGCCGACGAACGCCGGGCAGAGCGCCGCGGCCCCGACATCGACGAGGACGCCGAGTACGAGGACGCCATGCTCGACGATGCCGCCCGGAACGGCGAGGCGGGCACCGGGAGCGATCTTCGGGGCGCGGGCGCGGCGGGCCCTGCTGCGGGACCGGCGCAGCTGCCGGATCTTGATGAGCCCGACCACGATCAGCCCGGCCCTGATCAGCCGGGTCAGGTCAGAGGATCAGACCGATGAGCAGCAGGAGCGAGTAGACCAGCTCGAGGCGACCAGTCGCGCCGAGCACCGGGATCAGATCACGACCCCGGGCCCCGCGCAGCACGGTGAGCACCGGGCCGATCGCGAGCGGCAGGGCGAGCAGCACCAGGGCCACCGGCCACTGCTCTGCGATCACCGGCACCATCAGCACGAAGGGCACCAGCAGCGTCGCGGCGTACAGCCCGCGCGTGCCCCGTTGCCCGAGCCGCACCGCGAGGGTCCGCTTGCCGGCCACCTCGTCGGTGGGGATGTCCCGTAGGTTGTTGGTGAGCATGAGCGCCACGGCGAGCAGCCCGATCGCGACCGAGGCGAGCATCGCGATCCAGGTGGGCTGCTGGGTGATCGCGTAGGCGGTGCCGTTGACCGCGACCAGCCCGAAGAACACGAACACGAACAGCTCCCCGAGCCCCAGGTATCCGTAGGGCTTCTTCCCCCCGGTGTAGAACCAGGAGGCGGCGATGGCGGCGGCGCCCACCACCAGGGCCCACCAGATCTGGGCGAGCGCGATCAGCGCCAGCCCGAACAGGCCACCGAGGGCCAGTGCGAGGATCGCGGCGCGCTTCACGGTGGCGGGGGCGGCTGCGCCGGAGCCGGTCAGGCGGAAAGGTCCCACCCGGTCATCGTCCGTGCCGCGGATCCCGTCGGAGTAGTCATTGGCGTAGTTCACGCCGATCTGCAGGGAGAACGAGACAGCGAGGGCGAGCAGCGCCCGGGGGATGACAAGTGACCAGTCCACGTCCCCGTGCAGGTTCTGCAGCTGCCAGACGGCGGCGCCGGTGCCGGCGGCGACCGGGGCCAGTGCGGCGGGGAGGGTGCGGGGTCGGGCGCCCTGCACCCACTGGGACAGACTGGCCATCGTGCTCCTCGAGGATGCGGGGGAAGAGTGGGGGAAGAGTGCTGGCCGCCGCACGACGGCCTCCACGAGGATACGCCGCGGTCAGATCCCGGAACCGGCCCCGGCACCGAATCACACCCCGCCTCTGCATCACGCCCGCTTCTGGATCGCGCCTCAGCGACCGGCCCCTGCACTCCGCCTGTCAGGCCCCGCTCGGGTGGGGCGCTACCTGGCCTCGCTGGCGAGGCGGCGGGCGGTGGCCCGGTCCACCTTGCCGATGCCCAGCAGCGGCAGCTGCTCCACGACGTGCACCCGCTTGGGGATCATGTGGGCAGGCACCTCAGAGGTTCGCAGCGCCGAACGCACCAGGGAGGTGGCCTCCGCCGGGTCGATCCCCGGCTCGAGGGTGACCAGAGCCTCGATGCGCTGCCCCCACTCCGGGTCCGCGACTCCCACGACCACGTTCGTGCGCACCATCCCGCGCAGCATCAGCGAGCGGTCGATGGCGCGCTCGACGTCCTGGGGCAGGACTTTGCGGCCCCCGGTGTTGATCACGTCGTCGGCCCGGCCCAGCACGGTCAGCGCTCCGTCGACGGAGAGCTCGGCGAGGTCGGAGGTGAGGAACGCACGCTCTGCACCTGCACCTGCACCTGCACCTGCACCTGCACCTGCACTCGCATCCGCGCCTGCGCCTGCATCCGCAGTCGTGTGAGAGGCGAAGGGGGTGGTGTCGACGCCGCCGTCAGCGGTGAGATACCCGAGTGCGAGGGTGGGGGAGGAGATCTCGAGCCGCCCGGCCCCGGAGGCGTCAGGCTCGGTGAGCCGCAGCCGCACGCCCGGCAGCGGCGCGCGGTCGTAGACACAGCCGCCAGCGGTCTCGGAAGAGCCGTAGGTGGTGCGCACAGCGATCTTCTGGGCGCGGCACCGGGCGAGGATGTCGGCACTGGTCGCCGCACCACCCACCAGCACGGCGGCGAAGCGCTTGAGCAGGGAGCGGGCGCGCACGTCGGCCCCGGAGGTGCCGGTGACGATCCGGCTCAGCTGGGTGGGAACGAGCGAGGTGAAGGTGGGCAGGCCGAGCTGCTCGGCCCGGGTAAGAGCGGGTCCAGCGAGCGCCACGAACGCCGCGGCATCGAAGTGGCCGCGCAGATCCGGCAGCGGCTCCGGGAGTGCGGGCCGGCCCAGGCCCAGCACCTGGCCGGTGCGGTGAGCGCGGGCGATGACCTGCACCCCGGCGATATGGGTGGGCGGCAGCAGGGGCAGCCAGAAGCCATGCCCCCGGCTGTCCGCGGCGGTGCCGTCGGCCGCGAAGAGCTGCGCGGTCGCATCCTGTGAGACCAGCAGCGCCTCGCGGGTCAGCGCGACCGCCTTGGCGATGCCGGTCGAACCGGAGGTGGGGACCACCAGCGCGGTGTCCTCGAAGCCGGCCGGCAGCTGCGACGGAGCGGCGAACGGCCCCAGCCACAGCCGTGCCCGCCCTGCCATCACCTCACCGATCGCCTCGACGTGAGCGGTGAGGGAGGCTGCGGAGGCGTCATAGCCGGGCGGGACCAGCCAGGGCAGGGACCCCGCGGGGGAGTGGTCGCTCATCTCAGCCCTGCGGGTGCGGGAACCGGGACCAGTCAGGGTCGCGCTTCTCGAGGAAGGCGTCGCGACCCTCGGCGGCCTCGTCGGTCATGTACGCCAGGCGCGTCGCCTCCCCGGCGAAGACCTGCTGGCCCATCAGCCCGTCATCGGCGAGGTTGAACGCGAACTTCAGCATCCGGATCGCCTGCGGCGACTTGGTGGCGATGGTCGCCGCCATCTCCAGCGCCACATTCTCGATCTGAGCGTGATCGACCACGCGGTTGACCGCGCCCCAGTCGTAGGCGTCCTGGGCGGAGTACTCCTCGGCGAGGAAGAAGATCTCCCGGGCCCGCTTCTGACCCACCTGCTTGGCGAGATAGGCGGAGCCGTAGCCGCCGTCGAAGGAGCCGACGTTCGCATCGGTCTGCTTGAACCGGGCGTGCTCGCGGGAGGCGATCGAGAGGTCCGAGACCACGTGCAGAGAATGCCCACCGCCCGCAGCCCAGCCATTCACCAGCGAGATGACGACCTTGCCCATGGTGCGCATCAGGCGCTGCACCTCGAGGATGTGGAGCCGGCCGGAGGAGCCGGTCCGCACCTGCGCGGTGTCGCCGTACTCCTCCTCCGCCGCGTATTCGTAGCCTGCGCGGCCCCGGATCCGCTGGTCCCCGCCAGAGCAGAAGGAATGGCCGCCGTCCTTGGGAGAGGGGCCGTTGCCGGTGAGCAGGATGACGCCCACGCCGGTGTCCAGCCGCGCATGGTCCAGCGCCCGGTACAGCTCGTCGACTGTGTGTGGGCGGAAGGCGTTGCGCACCTCGGGGCGGTCGAAGGCGATCCGCACGGTGGGCAGGTCCCGCTCGGTGCGCTCCCCATCGGCGGACTCGATCCGCTGGACCGCCCGATGGTAGGTCAGGTCGGTCAGCGCGGGCCCGCCGTGCTCGCTCGCGGGCACCTCCCGCCAGAGGTGCGGATCGAAGGTGTCGGAGACCCGACGGGGCAGCGGAGCAGGCGGGGTGGTCATGGAAGCCAGGGTAGTCCGGCCGCCGTCGACTGAGGATCGCCGACGAGCCGGCCGTAGGTCAGCACGTCCAGGCGCTCCCCGTCGATGAGGAACTTCCCCCGCTCGGTGCCCTCGTGAACGAAACCCGCCGCGCGGGCCACGGCGCCGGAGGCGGGATTGTTCGCGCGGTGGCCGAGCTCGAGGCGCTCCAGCCCCCACCCTCCTAAGGCCGACGGCGCCAGCGCGCAATCGGCGACCGCTGCCGCCGCCCGGGCAGCCAATCCGCTCCCGCGGTGCGCGGCATGGAGCCAGTAGAAGAACCAGCCGTTCCGGTTCTCCTCGTCGATGCTGATCGCGACCAGGCCCACGAGAACGTCGTTCCCATCGACGATCGCGGTCGCCCGGCGCTCAGAGGACAGCAGCCACGCCGTCTGCTCCCGAGCCTGTTCGAGAGTGGTCACGGTGCCCTGCCGGGCCATGTCCGGCGCGGAGCGGTAGGCCTCCAGGAGGGCAGGAGAGTCGTCCGTGCGCACGGGACGCAGCCGGTAGCCGTGGGATGGGTCCGGAGGAAGAGGCCGGGCGGAGGGTGTGGGAGAGTCCGGGAGGAAGGGCGCGGTCACGGTGCCATCCTCTCGGCTTGGTCTCGACGCCGCCACCTCATTACCCTCGAGGGCATGAGAATCCCCTCCGCCCTGCGCGAGCGCGGCATCGATCGCGTCCACGCGTGGTCGATCCCCATGACCACTCGCTTCCGCGGCATCGCCGAGCGCGACGGCCTGCTGCTGCACGGCCCGGCCGGATGGTCGGAGTTCTCCCCGTTCTGGGACTACGACGCGGAGGAGTCCGCTGCCTGGCTGCGCGCCGCGCTCGCCGACGCCACCACCGAACGCCCCGCCCCGCTTCGCGACCAGATCGAGGTCAACGCGACCATCCCCGTGGTCCCCGCGGTGCTCGCCCATCGCATCGCGACCGTCGGCGGAGCCCGCACCGCGAAGATCAAGGTCGCCGATCCGGGATCGACCCTCGCCGAGGACGCCGAGCGGCTCGAGGCGGTGCGTGACGCGATGGGCCCCGCCGCCCGCCTGCGGATCGACGCCAATGCCGCCTGGACCCTCGAGGAGGCACTCACAGCACTGCCCGTGCTGGAGCGCGCCGCCGGCGGTCTCGAGTACGCCGAGCAGCCCTGCGCCGAGCTTGCGGACCTCGCAGCCCTGCGCCGCGCCCTCGGCATTCCCATCGCCGCAGACGAATCCGTGCGCCGCGCCGAGGACCCGCTGCTCGTCGCCCGCGCCGAGGCCGCTGACCTGCTGGTGATGAAGGTCCAGCCCCTCGGGGGAGTGCAGCGCTGCCTGGAGCTGGCCGAACAGGCCGGCCTGCCGGTGGTGGTCTCCTCCGCGCTCGAGAGCAGCGTGGGACTCAGCGCCGGCCTCGCCCTCGCCGCCGCGCTGCCGGAGCTGCCCTATGCCTGCGGTCTCGCCACCGCCACGCTGCTCACCGGCGATCTCGTCGACGAGCCGCTCCGCGCGGCGCAGGGTGTCCTGCCCGTGGACCGCCCCGAGCCGGCTCCTGAGCTGCTGGAGCGCCACGCCGCGGGCGCCGAGCTCACCGCCCGCTGGGAGCAGCGCCTCGAGGCGTGCACCGCGCAGCTCTGACTCGACGCTCGCCGCGGTGCTGACCCCGCGCGCATTACGCTGACGGGGTGCTTGAGCGAACCTCCCTGACCACCCCGCCCGCGTGGATCGACGCCCCCGTGCCCACAGGCTCCGGGGCGGTCGACCAGTCCGTGGCGCTCTGGAGCGCGCTGGCAGCGCTCGGCGTGCGCGAGGCTGTGATCGCCCCCGGCTCCCGATCGGCCCCGCTGGTCTACGCCCTGGCCGTGGAGGGGAACGCGGAAAGGATCCGCGCTCACGTGCGGATCGATGAACGGGCGGCGGCCTTCACGGCGCTCGGGCTGAGCCGTCAGGACCCGGCGCATCCGGCAGCGGTGGTCACGACCTCGGGCACCGCCACCGCGCACCTGCATGCCGCGGTGATGGAGGCCCACCACTCCCGGATCCCGCTGCTGGTGCTCACTGCGGATCGTCCCGCCGAGCTGCGGGAGGTGGGTGCCAATCAGACCACCCGGCAGGCCGGGATGTTCCGCTCCCTGGTGCGCCTGGCCGTGGACCTGCCGGCTCCTGCGGCCGTCCAGGCGAGCCCCCTCGAGCTGCGCACCGCCGTCTCCACCGCTGCGAGGGCGCTGGCCGCGGCGACGGCGGAACATCCGGGCCCGGTGCACCTGAATCTCTCCTTCCGGGACCCGCTGGTGCCGCGCCCACAGGCCGGTGACTCACCGGACCACGACTCGACCCGGAGCGCTTCCGAACCCTCCCGTGAGCGGATCGTGCTCACCCACCGCGCCCACCCGGTGGCACCTGCCCCGCAGCCGGTGCCGGTCGATGACCGCACGGTGGTCGTCGCAGGGGACGGCGCAGGTCCCTCCGCCGCCGAGTTCGCTGCCCGCCACCAGCTGCCGCTCCTGGCCGAACCGAGCTCCGGTGCGCTCCACGGGGTAAGCCTGGTGCCCCGCTATCCCGCGCAGCTGCGCGCCGTGATGGCTGATCCGGAGCATCTGCTGCGACCGCAGCGGGCGATCGTCTTCGGCCATCCCACGCTCTCCCGTCCCGTCGTCGGCGCCCTGCTCGGGGCCGAGGACGTCGAGGTGATCGTGGTGGATCCGCACCTGGACTGGCCCGACGTCGCCCGCCGGGCGCGACTCGTGGTCCCTGCCGCGGTAGGGCAGGAGACGCTCCCCGTGGACGAGACACGGCGCACCGAGCGGCTGGCGGCCTGGGCAGAGGCGGCCACCGCTGCCGCAGCGGCGCTGCCGATGACCTGGCAGCAGCACGCCGCGCTCGCCGTCTGGGAAGCCTCCGGCCCAGAGGACGTGCTGGTGCTCGGCTCCTCGAGCCTGATCCGCGACCTCGAACAGCACGCAGGCCCGAGCGCGGCCCGGGTCATCGCCAATCGTGGTCTGGCCGGTATCGACGGCACCGCCGCGATGGCCGGAGGCATCGCCCTGGCCCTGCAGGCCCTGCAGGCCCAGCTGGCGCAATCGGCGCAGCCGGCTCAGCCGGCTGAGCGGGCCCCCGACACGCGGGACGCTCCCGGACGCGTGCGGGCGCTGGTCGGCGACCTCACGGCCCTGCACGACCTCACCGGGCTGATCATCGGACCGGAGGAGGAGACTCCAGAGCTGGACCTGATCGTGGTCGATGACGGCGGCGGCCGGATCTTCTCCGGACTCGAGCATGCCGCGGCCCCGCCCGCGCTGCTGCGACGTTTCTTCACGACCCCGCACGGGGTCGATATCACCGCCGCGGCCGCTGCGCTCGGGGCGACAACCCAGCAGGTCACCCCTCAGACGCTCCCGGCCGCTCTGGCCGAGCCGGCCCACGGTCTGCGCGTTCTGGTCGTCCAGGAGACATCCAGCAGCATCCCGAGGAACTCTTGAACAGGGATGCTGATATGGACCCCATGAAGGACGAGCGCGCTTCGCACGAGGATGATCACTTCTCCGCCTCCGGGCAGCCCTGGCAGTCAGAGTCTCCGGCTTCCGACCCTCTGGCGCCCGACCCTCTGGCTCCCGACTCTCGGACCGATCAGGGCACCTCCCCCTCGGCCACTGCCGAGGTGTCGAACCCTGCAGCCGTGTCCGCTGCAGCCACTCCCACCACCGCGATCCCCGCCGTCTCGACCCCTGACCCCGCTGGCACCGCCGCCACCGCCGGCACCGTCATGAGCGGTGCAGCTGCGCCTGCTCCTGGACCAGCACCTGCTCCGTCGCGTCGCGGGCCGGGCTGGGGCGGGGTGACCGGTCTGGTGGCGCTCGGGATGCTGCTCTCCAGCGGGGCGACGCTCGGGGGAGTGGTCGCCTACGACCAGCTCAGCGGCTCCGATCTCGCCCCCATCGTGCAGGAGGCCCCCGTCTCGAGCGCCGAGGCCCGACCGGCCGCGCTGTCCAGCGGCGAGGACGCTGATTGGGCGAGGATCGCCGAGCTGGTCGGGCCCAGTGTGGTGGCGATCCACGTCTCCACCGGCAGCGGCACCAGCCAGGGCACCGGCGTGATCCTCGACGAGCAGGGCACGATCCTGACCAACAACCATGTCGTCGATGGAGCCCAGGGCGTCGAGGTCACCACGAGCGACGGGCTCAGCTACCCGGCCTCGATCGTCGGCACCGACTCCATCACGGACCTCGCCGTGCTCCGGATGGACTCCGCGCCTGGGGACCTCCAGCCCGCCGCCTTCGCCGACTCGACGACGGTCGAGGTCGGGCAGCCGGTGATGGCGCTGGGCACCCCGCTGGGACTGCGGAACACGGTCACCACCGGCATCGTCTCCGCCCTGGACCGTCCGGTCACCGCCTCCGGGGAGGAGTCCGACGGGTCCGACACCACCTATTCGTCCGCGATCCAGACCGATGCCGCGATCAACCCCGGCAACTCCGGCGGCCCGCTGGTGGACGCCGCCGGCCAGGTGATCGGGATCAACACCGCGATCGCCGGGATCCCCAACGCCTCCGGTCAGGCCGGCAGCATCGGACTGGGCTTCGCGATCCCGTCGAACACCGCGACGATGATCGCCCGCCAGCTCCAGGAAGATGGCACCGCCGAGCACGCCTTCCTCGGAGTGACCAGCAAGGATGGATCCTCCTCGGAGGGTGGAGCGACCCATCGTGGGGCCGAGGTCGTCAGCGTCGAGCAGCAGAGTCCCGCCTCCGAGGTCGATCTGCGGGAAGGCGATCTCATCATCGAGGTCGACGACGTCCCGGTCGGCGGTGCCGCGGCGCTCACGGGCGTGGTGCGCGGGCTCGAGATCGATTCGACGCACCGCTTCGAGGTGGTGCGGGATGGTGCCGTGCAGACGCTCGAGGTCACCCTCGGGGTGCGTCCCTCCTGAGCCTCAGGCGGAGGATTCTCCGCGCAGGGCGCGCAGCATCGGCCGACACTTCGCGAGCGCCTCAGCATGCTCGGAGACGGGATCCGAGGCGGCGACCAGGCCCCCACCGGCCTGCATCACCACCGTCCGGTCATCGACCAGGTGCGCCATCCGCAGCGCGATCGCCCACTGCCCGTCCCCGCGGGCGTCCATCCAGCCCACCGGAGAGGCGTAGCCGCCGCGGTCCTGGGGCTCGAGCCGCGCGATGATCTCGTCGGCCTCTTCCCGCGGCGTGCCGGACACCGCAGCCGAGGGGTGCAGGCGCGAGGCCACATCGAGGCTCGTGGTGCCGTTCCGCAGCCGTGCTGAGACGTCCGAGGCGAGATGCTCCAGTCCCGGCAGGCGCAGCACGAAGGGCTCAGGCGAGACCTCGATCTCCTCCGCCAGGCCGGCCAGCCGGTCCACCACGGAATCGACGGCGAAGGCATGCTCGGAGCGCTCCTTCGCATCGGCGCGGAAGGCGCGGCGGTCCACCTCGTCGAGCTCGCCGTCGTCGGCCACCGGGCGGGAGCCGGCCAGCACCCGCGAGAAGACCCGGCCGTCCTCGGTCTGGGCGAGCATCT
Organism: Brachybacterium sp. AOP29-B2-41; assembly: GCF_052378395.1. Classification (NCBI taxonomy): domain Bacteria; kingdom Bacillati; phylum Actinomycetota; class Actinomycetes; order Micrococcales; family Dermabacteraceae; genus Brachybacterium; species Brachybacterium sp. AOP29-B2-41. Next base: position 122,531 of record NZ_JBQSXR010000011.1, on the reverse strand, counting down.
CGGGGCTCGCGCCCACCACATCCTCGAGGTGATACACCCAGGTGCTCGGATAGGCGCGGGCCAGCCGGGTGAGCAGCACCGCAGGCTCGAGGGGGACGCGGCTGCGCACGGTGGTCCGCTCGGAGAGCACCACCTTCGCGGCGCGGCCCGCGTGGATCTCGAGAATCGCCTCCTGCACCAGCGCCTGGTACTCCTCCGGGGTGTGGTCGGCCTCCAGGTCGAACTGGTCGGGGCCCGCCGCGGACACCGGGGGCGAGGGGAAGAGGTCCCGCCAGGAGGTGGGCAGCGAGGGCTCCTCGTCGACGCCGACGACGGTGAGGAAGGCCTCGCCGTCGTGCACGCCGAGCAGAGCGCGCGGCACCATCAGCGTCGAGGGGCGCTGCGAGGCGTCGGCATAGGAGAAGCTGCCCAGCGAGATCAGCCCGCTGGTGCGCACCCGCACCTCGTCATCGACCCGGGCGCGGTCGGCCATCTCGCGGAATGCGGCGCTCGCGGCGGTGAAGCGGTGCCGGCCGGTGGTCTGCACGGACCAGGCCGTGCCCAGGGCCACCACTCCCTGGCCGTGACGGATCCAGGCACCGCTGACCTCGGCGGGGACGTGCTCGAGCAGGTCGACCGGGTCCTCGATCCGCTGGGTGCGCACGAACAGGGTCGCCGCGGGGGCGTCGGGGGCATGGAGCGGGGCAGACATCCCCGTCATTATGCGACACCGCAGCCGCTCTGGGCCGTGACCCGCGTCCCGTGGCCAGATGCGCCGAGCCGCTGCTGCGAGGTGCGACCATGGACCGGCGACCCCGCCCGAGGGGCGTGCGGAGCCGCTCCCGGCCCCGCGTCCCCGTCCCCTCACTTCCTGAAGGAGCGAGCACGTGAGCAGCACCGCCGAAAGCATCGCGACACCTCTGGTCCGCGGTGTCCTCGGGGCGCTCACCTCGCTCGGCATCGCCGTCGCCGTCGTGGTGGTGCCGGCGCTGGCCGCACAGGTCGCCGGGACCGCGTCGACCGCGACCGCGCTCGACGCGATCATCATCTCCCTGAACCTGCTGATCCTCGGGCACGGCGGCGGCATCATGCTGAGCACCGGGGTGATCGACGGCGCCGTGACGCTGACCCCCTTCGGCCTGTTGCTCCTGCTCGTGCTGCTGTCCGCCAGCGCCATGCGACGGGTGGGCCGGGCGCTGCGGCCGGTGCGGGACGACGGCCTGCTGCGCACCGGCGCGCTGCGTGACGTCGGCTCCGCGCTGGGCATGTACGCGCTGGTCTATGCGATCGGACTGGCGCTGGTGGCCAGCATCGGTCGCAGTGCGGACTCCTCGCCCATGGTCACCTCCGCGGTGGTCTCCGGGGCGATGGTCGCGGTGACCGGTGGTCTGATCGGGCTGCTGTGGTCCCTGCGCCGGGAGCCGACGGAGTCGGTGCCCGGGGTGCGGGTCCTGGACCTGCTGCCCGCACCGTATGGCGATATCGCACGCTCCGCGCTGCTCGCGGTGACCGGGCTGCTCGGCGTCGGCATGGCGGTCGTGGTGGTGATGCTCCTGCTCTCCGTGCCGGCGCAGTCCGCGCTGTTCGACGGCCTCGCCCCCGGCCCCGTCGGCGGGCTCGTGCTCGCTCTGGTCCAGCTCGCCCTGCTGCCGCTGCTCGCGGTGTGGGCGCTGACGGTGGTGCTCGGCGGCACCGTGGGCGTCGGGACGGCCACCGGCATCTCCCTGGCCGGTGCGGAGACCGGCGTGTTGCCCGCGCTGCCTCTGCTGGGTGCGCTGCCGGCTCCCGGGTCCTTCCCCGGGTGGGCCTGGGTGCTGATGATCCTGCCCGCGATCCCGGTGGCGCTGGGGGCGGTGCGACTGGTGCGCGACGTCGCCGCCCTCGAGCGGCGCGACCGGATCACCGCCTGGGTGGCGTATCCGCTGGTCGTCATCGTCGCCCTGCTGCTGCTTGCCGGTCTGTCCACCGGCGGCATCGGTGACGGGCGCCTGGTGCATCTGGGACCGCAGATGAGCACCCTGGTGCTCCCGCTGATCGGGGTCGTGGTGCTCACCACAGCCGTCGTGCTCGGGGTGCTCGCGACCCCGCTGATCCCCTGGACCCGCGATGCGTTCCGGTCCATGCGGGAGCGGGTCGAGGCAGCGGAGCGCACCGAGCGAAGTGGGGACGCCGGAGGTCGAGAGGACGCCGGTGGCGAGGACACTGCGACGGCGGACGGGGCGGAGTCGGCGGACAGCTCAGCAGTCGAGGACGTCCCCGAGCCCGTGATCCTTGCGACCGCCGACGCCGTGAAGCTCGACGCTGAGAAGATTGGCGCAGGGCGGAACCGTGCAGGGAAGACGGACGCGGGGAAGACCGGCGCAGGGAAGACCAGCGCAGAGGCGAGCGCCGACCTCGAGCCTGATGCCTGGTCGCTCGATACCGAGGATGCCTCGGACCCCGCGCAGCCCGGCTCGGGGATCAGCCGCCGAACAGACCGCTGATCCACTGGGCCATGGAGCCCTGAGCGGCGTCGTCGCACTGGATCCGGGCCTGCTCGGTGATCGCCGTCGAGCGGCACTCCTCGAGCTCGGCCATCGGTCCGTAGAACAGGATGCTGAGTGTCGCGCCCGCGATGATCAGCAGCGTCGCCGGCACGCCCAGCAGTGCACCGATCACCGCCATCGAATAGCGCCGTTCCCTGATCGACAGCACGATCACCGGGATCAGCAGTCCCAGGGCGACCAGGCCCGTGATTCCGGACAGCAGCGAATACGGCAGCGGGGAGAGCATCAGCAGCCAGGAGGCCAGCATCGCCAGGGTCAGCCCGCCCACCAGGCGGGGGCGGCGCCGCGATGCCTGGTCCTGCTTCGGGCCGGGGGAGGAGTCGCTGTTCATCGAGTCCATTGTGCCCGTTCGCGCGCGCAGGCACGGCCAACCCGGTTCTCTATCGCCGACTCGTCACCACGCGCTCGTCGAACGGGTCTGTCGGTCGGACCCGTCGGCCGCACCCGTCAGTCGGGCCCGTCAGCTGCATCCGTCGGCCGGGCCTGTCGGTCGCACCTGTCGGCTGCAGCCGTCAGCCGCACCCGTCAGCCGCACCCGTCGTTCTGACCTGTTCGAGGGAATGCGGCCCGCGCAGCTCGTCGTGGCTGCTGCAGGAGGACTGCGATGACTACTCTGGAGCGGTGAACCGCCTCCCCGTCGTCGTCCTCATCTCCGGTACCGGCTCCAACCTCGCCGCCCTGCTCGCCGCCGCGCGCGGCGAGGACTGTCCCTATGAGGTCGTCGCCGTGATCGCCGACCGCGATGCCACGGGCCTCGAGCATGCCCGGGCCGCTGCCATCCCCACCGAGGTGGTGTCACTGTCCGCGCATCCGGACCGCGACGCCTGGGATCAGGCGCTCGTCACCGCTGTCGCGGCGCACAGCCCGCACCTGGTGGTGCTGGCCGGCTTCATGAAGCTCGTGGGGCCGCCGCTGCTGGAAGCCTTCGGCGGGCGGATCATCAACACCCACCCCGCGCTGCTGCCCTCCTTCCCCGGAGCTCACGGGGTGCGCGACGCGCTCGCGCACGGGGTCAAGGTCACCGGCTGCAGCGTGATCGAGGTCGATGCCGGTGTGGACACCGGACGGATCCTCGCCCAGACCGCCGTGGAGGTGTTCGACGAGGACACGGAGGAGACCCTCCACGAACGGATCAAGGCCGTCGAGCAGCCGCTGCTGGTCGAGGTTGTGCGGCGTCTCACCGCGGCTGGCTGAGCCGAAGGGGCCTACGGGCCCCGGCTAGGATGGCGGCACACGACTGGCGAAGGTGGGGGACCACCGGGGAGTGACGAGCGTGGACATCGACCGCCTGGGTGCCCGCAGCAGCAGATCCGAACAGGAGCACGCCCCGTGAGCACCGCAGAACGCCGCCCCATCCGTCGAGCCCTCATCTCCGTCTTCGACAAGACCGGCATCGTCGACCTCGCCCGCACCCTCGCGCAGAACGGCGTCGAGATCGTGTCGACCGGCTCTACCGGGTCCACGATCCGTGACGCAGGCATCGCCGTCACCGACGTCGAGAGCGTGACCGGCTTCCCCGAGATGCTCGACGGCCGGGTCAAGACCCTCCACCCGCGCATCCACGGCGGGATCCTCGCCGATCAGCGGCTCGACGCGCACCGCACCCAGCTGGCCGATCACGACATCGCACCCTTCGACCTGGTCGTGGTGAACCTGTACCCGTTCAGCGAGACGGTCGCCGCCGGGGGCACCTTCGACGAGATCATCGAGAAGATCGACGTCGGCGGCCCCACCATGGTGCGCGCCGCAGCGAAGAACTTCGCCTCCCTCGCCGTCGTCGTCGACCCGGAGGTCTACCGGATCGCCGCCGAGGCCGCCGAGGCCGGCGGGTTCACCCTCGCTGAGCGCCAGGAGCTCGCGACCATCGCCTTCACCCGCACCGCCGAGTACGACGACGCGATCAGCGACTGGATGCTCGAGCAGCTCGAGGACACGGCCGAGGATGACACCCCGACCGGCGCCGACGACCAGGCAGACTCCGACGAGGACGGCTCCTTCGACGACGACGAGGACATCTCCATCCTCGACCTCTCCGATGCCGACGCCGCCGAGCTCGGCATCACCGCGACCCTGCGCTACGGCGAGAACCCGCACCAGCGGGCGCGTCTGGCCGTCACCGACGAGAGCGCCCCGGGCCTGGCCGGCGCAGAGCAGCTCGGCGGCAAGGAGATGAGCTACAACAACTACGTCGACGCCGACGCCGCCGTGCGCGCGGCCTACGACCACGACCGTCCGAGCGTCGCCGTGGTCAAGCACAACAACCCCTGCGGTATCGCGGTGGCCGACGAGTCCGAGGACATCGCACTCGCCCATGCCCGCGCCCACGGCACCGATCCGGTCTCCGCCTACGGCGGTGTCATCGCGACCAACCGTACGGTCACCCTCGCCATGGCCCAGCAGGTCAAGCCGGTCTTCACCGAGGTCATCCTCGCCCCCGGTTATGAGGACGAGGCGCTCGAGCTGCTGCGCACCAAGAAGAACCTGCGGATCCTGCGACTGGTGGGGGAGTACTCCCGCAGCGTCGAGATGCGTGAGATCTGGGGCGGGATGCTGATCCAGGACGCGGACACCATCGCCGCTGAGGGCGACGATCCTTCGCAGTGGACCCTCGCCGCGGGCGACGCGGCGGATGCCGCCACCCTCGCGGACCTCGCTTTCGCCTGGCGCTCGGTGCGGGCTGTGAAGTCCAACGCGATCCTGCTGGCCAAGGACTCCGCAGCGGTCGGCATCGGGATGGGCCAGGTCAACCGCCTGGATTCGTGCCGTCTTGCCGTCGCCCGTGCGAACAGCCTGGGACAGGCCGCCGACGGTGCCGCGGTGCCTGAGCGGGCCCGCGGTGCGGTCGCCGCGTCGGACGCGTTCTTCCCCTTCGCCGACGGTGCACAGATCCTGCTCGACGCCGGCGTGCGCGCGATCGTCCAGCCGGGCGGCTCGATCCGCGACGAGGAGGTCATCGAGGCCTGCCGTGCAGCCGGGGTGACCATGTACCTCACCGGGACGCGCCACTTCGCGCACTGAGCCGGTCGCCCGCCCCGGCGGCGAGGACTCTCGCCGGGGCGGTGCAGGCATCCGCGCCCGCGGAACCGGCGTCCCGCTCACGCGGGGCGCCGGTGCCCCCATCGCGCATGTCGAGGGGCCCTCAGTTCACCGAATGGACATGCGGGGCCTCTAGAGTTGGACCCATACACCAGCGTGCGAAGGAGCGACCGTGAAGATCCCTGACAACCAGAGCCTGCGCGAGTACATCGAGCATCTGCGCGAAGAGGGGTACTCGGTCCTCGACGGGCACACTCCGGACCCGGATCTCATCGACCCTCAGGGCAATCCCGTCTACACCTGGCAGGAGGGATACCCGTACGAGACCCGCATGGACCGGGACGAGTACGAGCGCGAGAAGTACAAGCTCCAGGTCGAACTGCTGAAGTACCAGTACTGGCTCGAAGACAACGATCAGAAGTCGATCATCATCTTCGAGGGGCGGGACGCGGCCGGCAAGGGCGGCACCATCAAGCGCTTCACCGAGCACATGAACCCGCGCACCGCCCGGGTGGTGGCGCTGAACAAGCCCAGCGACCGCGAGCGCGGCCAGTGGTACTTCCAGCGCTACATCCAGCATCTGCCCACCGATGGCGAGATGGTCATGTTCGACCGCTCCTGGTATAACCGGGCCGGAGTCGAGCGGGTTATGGGCTTCGCCACGCCCGAGCAGTACGAGACGTTCATGAACCAGGTGCCCTACTTCGAGCGGATGCTGGTCGATTCCGGCATCCACCTCACCAAGTTCTGGTTCTCCGTCTCCCAGAAGGAGCAGCGCACCCGCTTCGCGATCCGCCAGCTGGATCCGGTGCGGCGGTGGAAGCTGTCCCCGATGGACCTCGAGTCCCTGGACCGCTGGGAGGCGTACACCGAGGCGAAAGAGGAGATGTTCCGCCGCACGGACAAGAAGTACGCGCCCTGGACCATCATCCGCTCGAACGACAAGAAGCGGGCGCGGCTGAACGCGATGCGCTACTTCCTCTCGCAGTTCGAGTACGAGGACAAGGACCACGAGGTCGTCGGGCTCCCCGATCCCAAGCTCGTCATGCGCGGCAAGATGGAAGAGGCCGACGAGTGAGCTGATGCTCCCTCGGCGCGCCCGCATATACCGTGCGCGCACGCACGCACCCCTCCCGCACTCGCACGCACCGACACGCCGGCCCAGAACACCGGCAGCTCCCGTTCGGGGACGGAGCCGGTGTTCTCGGTCGGCGTGTCGCGGTCGAGAGTGAGGGGCGGGGGAAGGGCGAGGGGAGCGAGGGGAGTCAGCCCTCCGTGATCGGCTCCTCGGGCAGGCGGGCGATCTCCCCCGAGTCCAGCCACTCCTCCGAGAGCGCCGGCAGGGTGCCGGTGGGGGTGGTGCGGTGCGGGCGGGTCATCGAGGCCGGGGACAGCAGTGCCTTCAGCCGGGTCTCGTCCAGGAGGCCTCGCTCGAGCACCAGATCGGCGACGGGACGGCCGGTGTCCAGGGCGGTGGCGGCCACATCGGTCGCGGCGGCGTAGCCGATCACCGGCACCAGCGCGGTGACCACGCCGATCGAGCGGCGCAGGTGGTCCTCCAGGATGTCCTCGTTCAGGGTGATGCCGGCGATGCAGCGATCGGCGAGCGTGTTCATCGCCCGGGTCATGATGCGCGTGGACTCGAGGATGTTGAACGCGATGACCGGCTCGAAGGCGTTCAGCTGCAGCTGCCCGCCCTCGGCGGCGAAGGCCACCGTGAGATCGTTGCCGATCACCTCGAAGGCGACCTGGTTGACGACCTCCGGGATCACCGGATTCACCTTGCCCGGCATGATCGAGCTGCCCGGCTGCACCGCGGGCAGATTGATCTCGTGGAAGCCGGCCCGCGGGCCCGAGGACAGCAGGCGCAGGTCGTTGCAGATCTTGGAGATCTTCACCGCGATGCGGCGCAGGATCCCGGAGAAGGTCACGAACGCGCCGGTGTCGCTGGTGGCCTCGACGAGGTCGATCGAGACCATGAAGTCGATGCCGGTCAGGGACGAGAGCTCCTCGGTGGCACGCTGCGCGTAACGCGGATCCGTGGTGATGCCGGTCCCGATCGCGGTGGCCCCGAGGTTGATCTCCTGGAACGCCGACGCGGTGCGGGTGAGTCGCTCGACGTCCTCCTCGATCGTGGTGGCCCAGGCGTTGAACTCCTGGCCCACGGTCATCGGGACCGCGTCCTGCATCTGGGTGCGACCCATCTTCAGGATCTCGGAGTACTCCGCGCCCTTGGTGCGGAGGGTGGAGATCAGATGCTCCATCGAGTCCACCAGAGCCGGGAACGTCAGCAGGATCGCCAGCCGCAGCGAGGTGGGGTACACGTCGTTCGTGGACTGGGAGAGGTTGACGTGGTTGTTCGGATGGAGGTGCTCGTACTCGCCCTTGGCGTGACCGAGGATCTCCAGCGCCCGGTTCGCGATCACCTCGTTCGCATTCATGTTGGTGCTCGTGCCGGCGCCGCCCTGGATCATGTCCACCACGAAGTGCTCGTGGAGCTCACCGCCGGCGATCTCGGAGCAGGCCTGCTCGATAGCGGCCGCTCGCTCGTCATCGAGCGCTCCGAGACCGTGATTCGCGCGGGCCGTGGCCCGTTTGACCTGGGCGAGTGCCTCGATCAGTCGGGGGAAGTGGCTCAGCGCCACATCGGTGATGTGGAAATTCTCCTGCGCACGCAGGGTCTGGACACCGTAGTAGGCATCGGCGGGCACTTCGCGATCGCCGAGCAGATCATGCTCCGTGCGGGTCGCAGTACCGGTCATCGCACCGGGGATGGTCATGTGAAGGAGTCCTCCAGGTCGCTCTGCGGTCGACGGCGCTGCCGACCACGGCCAGGGTAGCCGCGTCGGGGCCGACGCGAGGACCGTACGGCGTGGACCGTACGATGGGTCCGTGTCCGAGCGTCGTTCCCCCACCACCCTCGCCGCCGCCTTCCAGCGGCAGGCGGTGCTGACTCTTGCCCTGTGCGCACTGGGTGCGGTCGTGGCGATCGCCGTGCTCGCCTCCGTGCCGCTGGCCGGGCTGCTGCTGGCCGCGCTGCTGGGGGTGCTCGCCGTGCTGAGAGCGGTGCTTCCGGTGCGGGCGGTCGGGGCGCTCGCGGTCCGCTCCCGAGGGCTGGACGTGGTGGTGCTGCTGCTGCTCGCCATCTCCCTTGCCGTGCTGTCCGCCTCGCCCAACCTCTGAGCTCCGGCCTGACGCCACCTCTCCGCTGACGTCTCCGCTGACGCCAGCTCTCCGCTGACGTCACTGCGGTCCTCCTCGTTGACGGACGTGCTGCGCCGCGGCGCAGCAGCACCGCGCGGACCGGTCGGCGCGGTGAAGCGTCAGGCTGTGAGGCGTCAAGCGGCCCGCGGAGTGTTCCAGGTCCCGGCGCGTGTGGCACGATCGGTGGGTGCCCACCGACTCCACCCGGCTCCATGCCGTGTTCGACCTCGCCATGAGGATCGGCGAGGGCCTGCTCACCAACGGCGCCGCGGCCTCCGAGGTCACGGCGACCGTGCTGCGGGTGACCAGCTCCTCCTGTCTTCGCAACGTCTCGGTGCAGGTGACGTTCAACGAGGTGACGATCTCCTACCTGGCGGACGAATCCGCCACTCCCTTCACCAGGGTGCGCTCCGCGAGCGAACGGGTGCAGGACTTCGCCCGGCTGGCCGCCTTCGAGGACATCTCCCACGGCTACCTCTCCGGAGAGCTGCCGCTGGACGAGGCGCGCCGTCAGGCCTCCGCGATCCCGCAGCGCCAGCCTCTGTACCGCATCCCCCTGGTGGTCGCCGGCTTCGCCGTCATGGGCGGGGCCGCGGCGCTCTTCTTCGGAGCGGGCAGCCTCGTGGTGCTTGCGGCGACCCTCTCCGCCGGGCTGCTGATCGCGATCGGCGAGCTGTTGGCGCGATGGAACATCCCGCCCTTCTACAGCCAGGTGCTGGGGGGCTTCATCGCGGTGGGGGGCGCAGTGCTCGTGGCCCTGCTCGATGAGAGCGCGAGCCCTTCGACGGTGGTGATCTCCTGCATCATCGTGCAGCTGGCCGGGCTGAGCTCGATCAGCGCCGTCCAGGACGCGGTCACCGGCTGGTATGTCACCGCGGCCGGACGCATGCTCGAAGCGCTGATGCTCACCGTCGGCCTCGTGGCCGGGGTCCGCGGAGGCATGCTGCTCGCCGACCTGGTCGGCGCGGATATCTCGGTCAGCGCAGCCCTTCCCCTCACCCTCACCACAGCGGTGGTGGTGATCATCTCCGGGCTGGGCATGGGGCTCGGCTACGGGGTCGGCACGCAGGTGCCCGCCCGGCTGCTCTTGTTCGCGGCGCTGGTCGCTGGGAGCTCCGGGATCCTCGCGCATCTGCTGTCCGGCCTGCTGCTGGACCGCACCGTCGCCGTCGCCCTGGCGGCCTTCGGCACCGGCATGGTCTCCACGGCGCTCGCAGATCGGCTGCGCGCCCCGTCCCTCGCCTTCGTGATGGCCGGCGTGATCCCGCTGGTCCCCGGCAGCCTCATCTACCGCGGCCTGCTGGGGCTGGGCGATGATCTCGGCACCGGCGTCGCCGATCTGCTGGGAGCCGCCGAGATCGCGGTCTCGATCGCGGCCGGGGTGGTGCTGGGGCAGCTGCTCGCCTCGCGCCTGATGCCCTACATCCGCCGCACCGGGATCGCGTACACCCCGGCGATCTCCTCGCCGTTCACCACGCTGCGCCGCCGCCGCCTCTCTCTGGGCTCGCGCGGGCAGCGGCGTCGTCGTGGCGCGCCGGTGATCGAGCCGTCTACGATGACCGGCGAGATGACAGCGCTGTCCTCCACGATGTTCGAGGACCCGTCCTTCCTGGCGGATCTCGATCCGCCCTCGGACCTCGAGGACGGTTCGCGGCGGCGCACCGACCCCGAGGAGCCCTCGTGAGCACCACCGCCTTGAGCACCACCGCCGTGAGCGCCACCGCACAGATCGCCGTCGGCGGATATTCGCGCAGCGGCACGGGCCGCGGCCCGGGTCTGACCCTGCTGAAGCTCACCCTCGAGGATCCCCACGCCGTGCCTGCGGTGGAGCAGCTGGCGGTGGTGGATCTCGCCTCTCCCTCCTTCGTGCTCTGGAACGAGGACGGCACGCTGCTGTACGCGGTGCTCGAAGGGGACCCCACCCGGGTGGCCGCGGTGCGGGTGAGCGCCGACGGGTGCGCGGCGGAGGTGCTCGGAGAGCTTGCCGTGGACGGCTCCGGGGGCTGTCATCTGAGCTTCGGCACGGACCGGTCCACGCTGGTCATCGCGCAGTACGGGGCGGGCAGTGTCGTCACGGTGCGGCTGGATGCGGACGGCGTCCCCCTCGAGCAGATCGATCTGGACGACCATCACGACTACAGCGACGGAGAGGACCCGCATCCGCACCAGGTGGTCCCGCTGCCCGGTACCGAGGTGCTCGCAGTGCCGGATCTCGGCCTGGATCGGGTGCTGCTCTACCGCCAGGACGTGGAGGGAATGATCAACCTCAGCGGGGAGATCCCGCTGCGGCGGGGCAGCGGACCACGACATCTCGCCCCGGACCACGAATCGGAGCAGCTCTACATCGCCTGCGAGCTCTCGGGGATGGTCGCCACCGCATCCCGGGACGAGCCCGCACCGCAGCTCACCCGTGGTGCCGCCGGCCGGGACCCGCGGGCCGGACATCGCTGGAGCGTGCGCTCGATGACCCCGGCCAGCAGTCATGAGGGTCCCAATGCGCTCTCCCACATCGAGCTCGCGGCAGAGGAGTCGCTGCTGGTGGTGGCCAACCGGGGCCCGGACACGCTCTCCCTGCTCTCGCTGGCCATGATGCGGCCGCAGCTGGTGGCGGAGATCGAGGTCGGGGCGCATCCGCGGCACTTCACCCAGTGGGGCGAACTGATCCTGGTCGCCGCGCAGGAAGGGGACTGCATCGATGTGCTCAGGCGCGCGGGGGAGCGGCTCGAGGTGGTGGGGGAGCCGATCCCTGTTCCGTCGGCGGCGTGCCTCGCGGTGCGTCCCTGAACGTTGCTCCTCGGCTCTTGTCGAGATGACGGTTAGACTCTCGGACGCCGAGCCGGACAGGGCGCGCTTCCCGCTGCGCCGCCGGCTCCTCACCGCTTCGGAAGGAACCCCCATGATCTCTGCCGCTTCTCCCGCCGCCGCTGCGCGACTCGGAGCAGATCCGGCCGCGGTCGAGCTGTCCGCCGCCCCGGACCGCTCGGAGGCCGCGGATCACGCCGCACAGCTGTTCATCGAGTCCTTCGGCTACGAGCCCGACGGAGTGTGGTCCGCGCCCGGCCGGGTCAACATCATCGGCGAGCACGTCGACTACCAGGACGGGCTGTGCCTGCCGATGGCGATCTCGCACCGCTGCTTCGCGGCGGCGGCGCGCACCCCCACGGATCGGCTGCGGGTGCGCTCGGCGCAGGACGAGACGGTCCTGGACATCGATGCGCGTGCGCTCACGCCCGAGGCTGTCACCGGCTGGCCGGCCTATGTGGCGGGTGTGCTGTGGGCGCTGCGCTCCCGGATCTCGGGGGCCTCGACCCGCGGGATGGACATCATGATCGACGGTCAGGTGCCGCTGGGTGCCGGGCTCTCCAGCTCCGCGGCGCTCGAATGCGCCGCTGCCGAGGCCATCGAGGCGCTGCTGAGCCTCGGCACCGAGCCGCTGGACCGGGTGCGGGCTGCGATCACCGCCGAGACCGACTTCGCCGGGGCCTCCACCGGCGGTCTGGACCAGTCCGCCTCGGTGCTCTCACGCGAGGGGCATGCCCTCTTCCTAGACTGCCGTGACTTCTCCACCCGTCCGGTGCCGTGGGACCTCGCTTCGCAGGGCCTCGCCCTGCTGATCACGGACACCCGCGCCGAGCACTCCCATGTCGATGGCGAGTACACGGCACGCCGTGCGGACAGCGAGCGCGCGGCGCAGGCCCTGGGCGTGCCGACGCTGCGGGACGTCGACCCCGCACAGCTGGACGAGCAGCTCACCCGGATCGACGACGAGGTGGTGCGCCGTCGCGCCCATCACGTCATCACCGAGATCCAGCGGGTGCGGGAGTTCGACGCCCTGCTCGCCGCCGGCACCGTGCGCGAGCAGGTGACGGACCTCGGCGCCCTGCTGAACGCCTCGCACGACTCCCTGCGCGAGGACTACGAGGTGACCGTCCCGCAGCTCGACGTCGCGGTCGAGGCCGCGCGGGGGGCGGGTGCCCACGGTGCGCGGATGACAGGCGGCGGCTTCGGCGGCTCGACCATCGCTCTGGTCGAGGCGCAGCAGGCCCCGCAGGTCGCGGCGGCGATCGCTGCGGCATTCGCCGAGCATGGCTTCGACGCCCCGGAGTTCTTCCTGGCACTGCCCTCGGAAGGCGCCGGGCAGGACCGCTGACACGCCGGCCACGTCTGCAGACGCCGACTGCGACAGCCGAGGGGGACCAGATCCTGCTGGTGAGCACCGGATTCGACGAGGCCGCTGCGCTCGGCGTGCGGGTGATCTCCTTGCCGCGTCCGGAAGGGTGGAGCGGCAGGAACTGGCCGCTCTGAACGAGGCTGCTTCTCCCCGCTGACCGAGAACACCGTGCCCACCCTGGCCCCGTCGCCCCCGCTCTCACCGCGTCTGAGCAGGGCGCCTCGCCCGCGACCGCACCGCGTCGAGGATCCCGAGCACTCCCGAGGCCGTCAGGGCGAGGGAGCCCGCCACCCACAGGGCCGAGCCGATGAACGGTCGACCAACCACCATTCCTCCGGTCGGCCGATTGTTCGCCTCATCCCAGCCGTCCCACATCAACCGTGGGGGATCCAGGACGAGGGTCGCCGGCAGGATGACCAGCGTGAGAGCGGCGACGAAGGCGACGACCGCCCAGAGAGCCGGCCAGCGCGGGATCCACACCGTCGCGGCGGCGACCAGCACGATCGCCCAGATCGGGAGCATCAGGGGCAGGGAATCGGTGGTCCCCGGCTGGCCGGCGCTGGTCATGAGGAACGCGTCGAAATCAGGATCGCTGGAGACGCTGACGGGCACCACCAGGGTGATCACCAGGGCGGCGACCGCCACCAGCGGGAGCATCCTGCGCGGAGTTCTCATGCGCCGACCCTAGAACGTTGCCGGAGGGGAGGCCAGCCAGGCCCTCACCCCGCCCAACAGGCGCTCCTTCACCGCGACCGGCGCGGCCGAGATCCGGATCGAGGACGCAGCGAGGTCCGCGATCTCGGCGTCGTCGAAGCCGATCTCCCGCGCGGTCTCATACTGGTCCAGCAGGCGAGAGCCGAACAGCAGCGGGTCATCGGCGCCCAGGGCGATCTGGGCCCCGGCATCCACCAGGCGGCGCAGCGGAACGTCGGCCGCCTGTTCCACCACCCCCAGCGAGGCGTTGGAGGCGGGGCACACCTCCAGACCGATCCCGGCCTCGACCACCCGCTCCAGCAGAGCCGGGTCCTCTGCGGCGCGCACCCCGTGGCCCAGGCGGTGCGGGTGCAGATGCTCCACCACGTCCTCCAGATGCTCGGGTCCCAGCAGCTCCCCACCGTGCGGCACCGACATCAGCCCCGCGTCGCGAGCGATCCGGAAGGCCAGCGCGAAGTCTGCAGTGGTGCCGCGCCGCTCGTCATTGGAGAGACCGAAGCCGACCACCGGGCCGACGTGCCGCGCCGCCAGCCGGGCGAGGGTCCGCGCATCCAGGGGGTGACGGGTGCGGGAGGCGGCGATGACGATCCCGATGCTCACCCCCGTCTCCTGCTCGGAACGGGCGGCCTGGTCCAGCACGATCTCGATCGCCGGGGTCAGACCGCCGACGAAGGGCGCATAGCTGGTGGGGTCCACCTGCAGCTCGAGCCGCCCGGAACCCTCGGCAGCATCGTCCTCGGCCGCTTCGTGCAGGATCCGGCGCATGGCCGACTCGGAATCGACCACCGCCCGCGCCGCGTCGTACTGGCGCTGGAAGCGGAACCAGCCGCGGCGCGTGGGCTCGACCTGCAGCGCGACGTCGTCGGTGAGCGAGCGGGGCAGTCGGATGCCCCGCTCGTCCGCTAGCTCCAGGAGCGTCCGCTGGCGCATCGACCCCGTGAAATGCAGGTGCAGGTGCGCCTTGGGCAGTGCCGCGAGATCGCGGCCAGCACCATCGGCCGGACTCATCCGGCCAGGAGCGCTGCCACCCGGTCGATGCCCTCGGCGATGTCCTCATCGGCCAGGGCGTAGGAGAAGCGCAGGTGACCAGGGGCGCCGAAGGCCTCACCCGGCACCGCGGCGACCTCCGCCTCCTCGAGGATCACAGCCGCCAGCTCTGCCGAGGTGGTGATCTTCCGCCCGCGGATCTCGCGGCCGAGCACTCCGGAGACATCCGGGAACACGTAGAACGCGCCGGTGGGGGTGGGGACCGTGAACCCGGGTACCGCGGAGAGCTTCTCCACGATCAGGCGACGTCGACGATCGAACGCCTCGCGCATCTGCTCGACGGGCTCAGTGGGGCCGGTGAGCGCCGCCAGGGCCGCCCGCTGGGCGATGTTGTTGACGTGCGAGGTGAGGTGGGACTGCAGGTTGGTCGCCGCCTTGATGATGTCGGCCGGGCCGACCATCCAGCCCACCCGCCAGCCGGTCATCGCGAAGGACTTCGCCACCCCACCCAGCAGCACTGTGGTCTCGGCGAGCTCGGGCACCGCCTTGAGGACCGAGGTGAAGGGCATCTCGTCGTAGGTGAGGGACTGGTAGATCTCATCGGTGACCACCCAGATCCCGTGCTCGAGCGCCCAGCGCCCGATCTCGGTGACCTGCTCGGGGGTCAGCACCACCCCGGTGGGGTTCGAGGGGGAGCAGAGCACCAGGGCGCGTGTGCGCTCGGTGCGGGCCGCCTCGAGCTGGTCGACGGTCGGCACATAGTTCTGGTCCACCCTGGCCAGCACCGGCACCTCGACCGCGCCGGTCTGCCGGATCGCCTCGGGGTAGGTGGTCCAGTAGGGGGCCGGCAGCAGCACCTCGTCGCCCGGGTCCAGCAGGGTCGCGAAGGTCTGGAACACGGCCTGCTTGCCACCGTTGGTGACGAGCACCTGGGAGGGCTGGATCTCCAGACCGGTGGTGCCCGAGAACGCCTCGGCCAGCGCCTCGCGCAGCTCAGGGAGGCCCCCGGTGGCCGAATAGCGGTGATTGCGCGGATCCTGCGCCGCCTCGATCGCGGCGTCGACGATGTGCTGCGGGGTGGGGAAGTCCGGCTCGCCGGCACCGAAGCCGATCACCGGCCGACCGGCGGCCTTGAGCGCCTTCGCGGTCGCATCGACCGCAAGGGTCGCCGACGGCTGGATCGCTCCGACCCGCTGCGAGATGCGGGCGTGCTGAGGGGTGTGCGGGCTGGTCGCGGAGATGCTGGCATCGTCGTTGGTCACCCGCCTATCGTGGCAGAGCACGCGATCAGTCGCCAGGTCCGACCCCATTCGGACACGGGGGAATACGGCGGGGGAGAACGCTGGGGGACCGTTCCTGGAGCAGATGTGATGTGATCTGCTGCCAGCCGATTCGCACGAGGTCCCTGCGGCTTGTATGCTGGTCGCTGGTCAGAATCACGATGCTCCTCCGGGGGCAGTGCGAAGACCTCATGAGGCCTGGTCCTCGTGAAGGGCAGTGGCGCAATTGGTAGCGCAGCGGTCTCCAAAACCGCAGGTTGCAGGTTCGAGCCCTGTCTGCCCTGCCGGTCCGGTCGGGGTCACCCGACCGGATGCGGATGACCTCGACGAGATCGGACAGCCCAGACGTGAACTCCAGCCAGAACGCCCCGTCGACTCCCACCGGTGCCGACGCCCAGGGCTCCGGGTCGAAGAACCCGTTCCTGGCCATCGGTCTGTTCATCCGCCAGATCATCGCGGAGCTCCGGAAGGTGGTCGTCCCGACCCGTCGGGAGCTGGTCCTGTACTCGATCACGGTTCTGCTGTTCGTCGTCTTCATGATCCTTCTGATCTTCGGCCTCGACTCCGTGTTCAGCTGGCTCTCCAGGATCGCCTTCACGGTTCCCGACGTGTGAGCCGCGGGCTGGCCCGCACCACGCAACGCACCGTGACCGATCAGTTCCACGCCGCCAGGAAGGCAGGTACCCGCCGATGAGCGACCAGACCTCTACCCCCGAAGAGTCCTCCACCCCCGACGAGTCCTACCAGGGTGTCGACGACTCCCTCTCCTTCTCCGCCTCCTCGCAGCCGCAGACCGCAGCGCCCCAGGTGGACGCCGACGAGCAGCCCGCCGACGAGACCGTCGATGAGGCGCCGGAGGCCGACGACTCCGCAGCGGAGCAGGATCCCGAGACCCTCGGCGAGTCCGAGCCCGTCGAGGACTCGCAGGATGAGTCCTCCGAGCAGGGCGAGCCGACCGAGGGCGAGTCGGACTCCGCCGAGCAGCCGGAGGACGCCGAGCAGGCAGAATCCGCTGAGGAGTCCGAGGAGTCCGAGGAGCCCGAGGAGGAGGACCCGCTGGTGCAGCTCAAGATGCATCTGCGCTCCTCCTTCGGCGAGTGGTACGTCGTCCACTCCTACTCCGGTCACGAGAATCGCGTGAAGACCCAGCTGGCCACGCGTACCGAGACCCAGGACATGGAGGACTACATCTTCGAGGTCCAGGTCCCGATGGAGGACGCGACCGAGGTCAAGAACGGCCAGAAGAAGATCGTCCGCCGCGTGCGAGTGCCCGGCTACGTGCTGGTGCGCATGGATCTGACCACCGAGTCCTGGCGCGTCGTGCGCGACACCCCTGGTGTGACCGGGTTCGTGGGCAATGCGACCGACCCCACCCCGCTGAGCTTCGACGAGATCTACTCGCTGCTGGCGCCCTCCGTCGGACTGCCGGAGAAGAAGCGCTCCTCGGGTGGCACGCCGGCCAAGGCCGCCGCTGCGCAGAAGATGCCCGACTTCCACGTCGGAGAGTCCGTCACGGTCATGGACGGTCCCTTCGAGACCATGCCGGCCACGATCTCCGAGATCCACACCGAGTCCCAGAAGCTTCAGGTGCTGGTGTCCATCTTCGGTCGCGAGACCCCGGTCGAGCTCGGCTTCGACCAGGTCACCAAGATCTGAGCGGCGCGCGGCAGCTGCCGCGTCAGTACGACCAGGATCACTCTCGATACCGGTCGACGCCGCCGCGACGTGCAGGTAACGTCGCACCCCGGACCCTTTTCCGCTTGACTGCGGAGATGGGTCCAGCCGTGGGAGGAGCGCATGATGAGCTCCGCCCGGACCACACCACAGTAAGGAAGAGCAATGGCTCCCAAGAAGAAGATCGCGAGCGTCATCAAGCTCCAGATCCAGGCCGGCGCGGCCACCCCTGCGCCGCCCGTGGGTCCCGCGCTCGGCGCTGCCGGCGTGAACATGATGGAGTTCGTGAAGGCCTACAACGATCGCACCGCGGACATGCGCGGCAACATCGTCCCGGTCGAGATCACGGTCTACGAGGATCGCTCGTTCACCTTCATCACGAAGACCCCGCCGGCCGCTGAGCTCATCAAGAAGGCCGCTGGGCTTTCGAAGGGTTCCGCGACGCCGCACACCGACAAGGTCGGCAAGATCTCCCAGGCACAGGTCCGCGAAATCGCGGAGACCAAGATGCCTGATCTGAACGCGAACGACATCGAGGCCGCGGCGAAGATCGTCGCCGGCACCGCTCGTTCCATGGGCATCACGGTGGAGGGCTGACGACAATGGGTTTCCGTAGCAAGGCATACAAGAACGGTGCAGCGCTGATCGAAGAGGGTCGCGCCTACTCACCGCTGGACGCACTGCGTCTGGCCCAGAAGTCCTCCCCGGCCAAGTTCGATGCCTCCGTCGAGGTCTCGATGCGCCTGGGTGTCGACCCCCGCAAGGCAGACCAGATGGTGCGCGGCACCGTCAACCTGCCCAACGGCACCGGCAAGACCGCCCGCGTCATCGTCTTCGCGACCGGTGCGCAGGCTGACGCCGCCCGTGAGGCCGGCGCCGACGAGGTCGGCGACGACGAGCTGATCGAGAAGGTCGCCGGCGGCTGGACCGACTTCGACGCGGCCGTGGCCACGCCGAACCTGATGGGCAAGGTCGGCAAGCTGGGCCGCGTGCTCGGCCCCCGCGGCCTCATGCCGAACCCCAAGACCGGCACCGTCACCATGGACGTGACCAAGGCCGTGTCCGACATCAAGGGCGGCAAGATCGAGTTCCGCACCGACCGTGCGGCGAACCTGCACTACCTGGTCGGCAAGGTCTCCTTCTCCGACCAGCAGCTGGTCGAGAACTACGTCGCAGCGCTGGACGAGATCCTGCGTCTGAAGCCGTCCTCCTCCAAGGGCCGCTACATCACCAAGATCACCGTGTCCACCACCATGGGCCCGGGCATCCCGGTCGACGTGAACCGCACCCGCAACCTCCTCGAGGACACCGACGAGGCCTGATCCTCTCCGGTACACCTCGAAGGTGCACTCCGGCGCCCCGTCCACCAGCAGGTGGGCGGGGCGCCGTCGTCATGCACGGGGCGTTGGAATGTGACGACGCCCTGCCTGCCGCCGGCCGAGCCGCAGCGGCGCCCGACCGGCCCAGTCGCAGTTCCCCGCGACTGGCCCAGCCGCAGTTCCCGGCGATCGGCCCAGTCGCGGCCGCGCGCGATCGGCCCCTGTCGCGGGTTCCCCCACGACGCGCCGCGCGAGATCACCGATCTCTGCCGGAAACGGGGGAGATCGGTGATCTCGACGGCCTGAGAGCGGAGTGTCGCCATCTGCCATCTGCCATCTGTCATCTGCCCTCTGCCATCTGCTATCCGCGATTCGCTGTCGGCCATTGCGGCATCGACGGCCAGGGCGCGGACCGGGCGGGGGTGCGGATCGGGCAGGGGAGCGGACCGGCCCGGGATGTCGTCGCCGATGTGATGCAGAACGCGGCTCTCGCCATGGCGCGCGCGCGCGGGTCTGGTCTACTCTGGACCTACCGAAGACCGCCGGTTGTCGTGCTCGACCCCGAGAGCGACCGAAGAGATCCCGTCAGGGATGGCCTGCGCAGGTGAAGAAGCGACTTTCGCGAAGTCGCCCGTCCGGCCCCGGCTGGAGCCATTCGTGGCACGGGCACCCACCGCGTTCGAGGCCTCGACACTTGCGTGTCGAGGCCTTTCCTGTTCTCAGACTTCTTCACCCGGTGGCGAGAGACCTCTGGAAGGAGGGCCATGGCTAACCCCGAAAAGGTGGATGCCGTCTCGGAGATCGCGGAGCTTTTCCGCGAGTCCGATGCCGCTGTCATCACCGAGTATCGCGGGCTCAGCGTGGGTGACCTCAAGGAGCTTCGTCGCTCCCTGGGTTCCGAGACGACCTACGCCGTGGTGAAGAACACGCTCACGGAGATCGCCGCCCGCGAGGCCGGCATCACCGCTCTCGATGGCACGCTCAGCGGTCCTACCGCTATCGCCTTCATCAAGGGTGAGCCGGTGGGGCCTGCGAAGGCCCTGCGTGACTTCGCCAAGACCCACGACCAGCTCGTGATCAAGTCCGGCTTCTTCGAGGGCAATGTGCTCTCGCAGGAAGACGTCCAGAAGCTCGCGGACCTCGAGTCCCGCGAGGTCCTGCTGGCCAAGGCCGCTGGCGCTATGAAGGCGTCGATGGGCAAGGCCGCCGCAGTGTTTGCGGCGCCGCTGTCGAAGGCAGCACGCACCGTGGACGCGCTGCGGGCCAAGCAGGAGGCCTGAGGGGCCTGAGCCTCTCAGCTCTCCGCACCCACAGCCTCAGCGCTGTCCCCCGTGCCTCCTTCACAGGAAGCGCGGTCCGCAAGACCTGGCGCGAAAGCGCCGCCTCACACCGCAGGGACGCAGGTCCCGACCATAGGAAGGAACGCCACCATGGCAAAGCTCAGCAACGACGAGCTCATCGAAGCTTTCAAGGAAATGTCCCTCATCGAGCTCTCTGAGTTCGTGAAGCAGTTCGAGGACGTCTTCGACGTCACCGCTGCCGCCCCCGTGGCCGTCGCCGCTGCCGGTGGCGCCGCCGGTGGCGAGGCCGCTGCCGAGGAGGAGCAGACCGAGTTCGACGTCATCCTCGAGTCGGCCGGTTCCGCGAAGATCGCCGTCATCAAGGAGGTGCGCGCCCTCACCTCCCTCGGTCTGAAGGAGGCCAAGGCGCTCGTCGACGAGGCCCCCAAGGCTGTCCTCGAGGGTGTCAAGAAGGAAGACGCCGAGGCTGCCAAGGCCAAGCTCGAAGAGGCCGGCGCGTCCGCTTCCGTCAAGTGATCCGTGGCGTGCGCTCCGGCGCGCGCCTGATCTGACGGCAGTCGTACTGCTTCCGAAGGGCCGTCCCGCGATGCGGGGCGGCCCTTCTGCATGCCCGGAGACGCCCCGGGGCCGCGATGCCTGCCCGCTCCGGGGGCGCATCGGCGCACCGTCACCGTTTCGTGACTTCCGGATGCTGACGACCAGGTGAAAGTTCGCTGGATGCTCCATAGGCTGACCCCGCCTATGTCGTGAATCACCCGGGGGTTCCTGTGCCATTTCGGCCGCTTCGTCGTCTCGCCGCTCTGTCCGGCGCACTGCTGATCGGGACCCTCGGTCTCGGTATGAGTGCCGCGGTCGCGGCCCCTGAGGTGCCGACGCCACCGGCCGCACCCAGCCCGGTGGAGGGTGTCCCCAGCCTCCCGGACGACGTCACCTCGGATCCGGTGGACGTCGTGGTGCTGCTGAAGGGCGAGGACTCGACCCTCTCGATGTCCCAGGAGAGCTCGCGGCTGCAGGCTCAGCAGTCCCTGATCGACACCTGGTCCCAGCGGCACGGGCTCGTCATCGACCGACAGTTCGGCTACCTGGTCAACGGGTTCAGCGCCTCCGTGCCGGGGGACCGGCTCGCCGCTCTCTCGCTCGAGCCGGAGGTGTTCTCGGTCCGCCGGGAGCGGGTCTACGAGCGCACCGAGCACACCGCCCGCGATCTGCAGGGAGTGCCCGCGGCCTTCGATGCCCACGGCGTGGACGGCACCGGCATGGTCATCTCGATCATCGACTCCGGCCTGGACCCGAGCCACCCCGCCCTGCGACTCGACGACTGCGGCGCGGCCGCGATCTCGGAGATCAATCCGGCCGCCGAGGCCGGGTTCACCTGCAAGATCCCCGACGGCTACAACTACGCCGACGAGAGCTACGTGATCAAGGACGGCGTGGTCGACGCGCACGGCCAGCACGTCGGCGGCATCGCCGCGGCCAACGGCTCCGAGGGCGACCACCCCGGTGACTTCGTCGAGACCGGCGAGCTGGACGGCGCCGCGCCCAACGCGCAGCTGCTCGCGATGAAGGTGTTCTCGAACTCCGGCGGCGGTGCCACGGACTCGGACATCGTCGCCGCGATCGAGGACTCGGTGAAGCAGGGCGCCGACGTGATCAACATGTCGCTCGGCTCCTCCAACGGGCAGAAGAACGCCTCCGACGCGAGCTCGCTCGCGATCGAGTCCGCCCGTGACGCGGGGGTCGTCACGGTGATCGCCGCCGGCAACGACGGCCAGAACTTCTCGCCCAGCGGGGTCGCCGATGATCTCTACGGGCTCCATGACGACGGCACCGTCGGCGCGCCGGGCACCCTGGGTTCCGCGCTGACCGTCGCCTCTATCGACAACTCGGTCCTCACGCAGCTGATGGCGTACGTGAACGACGAGACCGAAGGCGTGCCCTACTCGCCCGCCACCGGGACCCTCGATGATCAGCCGCACCGCCTGGTCGACCTGGGCCTCGGCACCGCAGCGGACATCGACGGGGTGGATCTGGACGGCGCCTACGCGCTCATCTCCCGCGGCGAGATCTCTTTCACCGAGAAGTACGAGAACGCGATCACGGCCAACGCCGGCGGCGTGGTCGTCTTCAACACGGAGGAGGCGGCCTTCGGGATGGCGGGGGTGGAGAGCTTCACCCTGCCGGGCATCACCGTCAGCAACTCCGTCGGCCTCGAGCTGCAGGCCGCCATCGCGGCGGGGGAGACCACGCTGCGCATCACCGACGAGGTCGATGTGCGCGCCAGCGCGACCGCGCTGACCCCGTCGAGCTTCACCTCCTGGGGGTCGACCCCGACGCTCGACTTCGAGCCCGAGATCGCCGGCATCGGCGGCAATGTCTACTCGACCTACAACGACGGCACCTACGGCATGAACTCCGGCACCTCGATGGCGTCTCCGAACGTCGCCGGGATGACCGCGCTGGTGCTCCAGCATCTCGAGCAGACCCGCCCCGAGGTGACCGGCGCCGAACGGGTGGACCTCGCGAAGATCATGCTGATGAACACGGCGATGATCCCCGTCGAGGAGGGCTCCGACGTCCCGTCGGCCTCGCCGCGCCAGATCGGTGCAGGCCTCGCCCAGATTGATCGGGCACTGGGCTCCCAGGTCATCGCCACCGTCGAGGGTGAAGGCGCCGC
The DNA here is from genome assembly GCF_052378395.1 of Brachybacterium sp. AOP29-B2-41. NCBI lineage: Bacteria > Bacillati > Actinomycetota > Actinomycetes > Micrococcales > Dermabacteraceae > Brachybacterium > Brachybacterium sp. AOP29-B2-41. Next base: position 99,646 of record NZ_JBQSXR010000011.1, on the reverse strand, counting down.
CGCGCTGCGCGAGATCACCGGGCCCGCCACCTTCACCGTGACGCTGACCAACAGCGGGGACGCCGCCGCGGAGTTCACGCTCCCGAGCACCACCCTGCTGGCTGAGACCAATGGCGCCGGCGGCGCCACCACGGTGCGCAGCTCGAGCGGCTCCGTGGCCACGCCGAACACGGTGACCGTGCCCGCCGGTGGCACCGCGTCCGTCGAGGTCGCCGTCACCCCTGAGGCGGGTGCTGATCACTTCACCGGCGGCTGGGTGCAGTTCACCTCGAATGACGCCGACCAGCCGAACCTCTCCATCCCCTTCCTCGGCTTCGCCGGTGACTGGAATGCCGAGCCGATCGTGCTCCCCGTGGGCGAACCGCTCGAGGGCGTCGGCGTGCAGAGCGAGCTGATCACGATGTGGGGCGGCTCCACCCTGCCGCTCAGCAGCGACATCGGAGAGTTCTGGCTCTCGCCCAACGGTGACGGCGACATGGACACCATCGCGCCGAATCTGGTGACGATGCGCAATGCCTCCGACATCCGCTACAGCGTTCTGGACGCCTCGGGTGCGCAGGTGAAGGTCCTGGGGCAGGAGCAGGGGGTCTACCGGAACCTGCTCGGCGACTGGGGACTCGTCGCCGATCCGCGCGAGCTCCAGTGGACCGGGGCTGCCTTCGATGGCACCCTCTACGACCCGCAGGCGGTGGGCTACGCCGCGCTGCCGGATGGGCAGTACACCTACCGGGTCGAGGCCCGGCTCGGTGAGGAGCAGGACTGGCAGAGCACCGACTTCTCCTTCGGGATCGACGCCACCGCGCCCGAGGTCGACTTCGGTCCTTACGAGGCTGGGCTGCTCTCCTTCTCGGTCCTCGAGGACGGCTCCGGCATCCTCGCCCCGCCCACCGCGACCGGCGCCGCCGGCGAGGACATCCCGGTGACCGAGGCGCCTGACGGCACGTTCTCGATCGAGGTCGACCCGGAGTCGGTCCCGTTCGTCACCGTCTCGGTGCTCGATGCAGGCTTCAACCTGGGCGTCGGCACGAAGGTCTTCGAACCCTCGACGATGCTGATCGCCAACGCCTCCCAGCTCGAGCAGGGCGTCCTCGGCCCGCAGTCGCCGCTGGTGCAGGACGGATCGCTGCTGCTGAGCGGCTATGTCTCCTCCGACATCGTCGCCGTGCGTGTCGGTGACCAGACGGTGGAGACCCCCGAGGGGCGCTTCCGCCACGTGCTCCCGCTGGCCGAGGGCACGCAGGAGTTCCTCGTCGAGGGGCTCGGCGAGGATGGCACGGTGCTGCAGGAACGGACGCTCCCGGTCACCTTCGACTCGACCGCACCGGAGCTCACCATCACCGCGATGGAGACCGACGCGGAGGGACACGCCGTGGTCGGCGAGGACGGGACCCTCACGGTCGCCGGCACGGTCGCCGACGAGCGCGAGGGCGCCCAGCTCAGCGTCACCTCCGGTGAGATCACGGCGCAGATCGCCGAGGACGGCAGCTTCGAGATCACGGTCACTCCAGGCGAGATCGCAGCGGCCTTCACGCTCTCCGCCTCGGACGGCGTGAATACGAGCTCGGAGTCCTTCGCGATCTCCGGGCGGGCCCCTGCCGAGACTTGGGCGATGCCCGAGATCACCAACGCCGACTGCGTGCTCGAGCAGGCCGCATGCTTCGTGCCCGGCGACACCCCGGATACGCGTGCCGACGGCAGCGTCTTCACCCTCCGCGGCGAGTACCTGTCCGGGGGCACGATCACCTTGACCCCGGGCAGCCGCGTGGACGAGGACGGGAAGTACACCGACCCGGAGCCGATCACGGCCCAGATCGCGGAGGACGGCACCTTCGCCGCCGAGCTCCCGGTCACGACCGGTGAGAACCACTACCGCATGGTGATCGAGGACGCGGACGGCACCATCCGCTACGATCGCGGCGTCCGCCTGCACTTCGATGTCACGGCACCCACCCTGCAGATCGACGAACCCACCCTGGTGGGCGGGACCCTGTACACGAACACAGAGCAGGTGACCGTGGCCGGCACCGCGTCCGATGACGGCTGGGGCTACGGGCTCCGGCTGAACGACTCCACGGTCATCGAACGGTTCGACATCGGCAGCCCGGGGGAGCAGTCCAACCAGCGCGACTTCTCCACCGAGATCACCGTGGCCGATGGCGACACGCTGCTGGTCGAGTTCGTGGACTCCAACGGCAATGTGCTGTTGGGTCTGATCCCGGTCATCCTCGACCAGGACGTCACAAGGGTCGACATCGCGAACCTGGCCGACGGCGAAGTCATCGACGACGCCCGCGAGATCGAGGTCTCCGTCGCGGACGAGAACCTGGCTGGGATGCAGGTGCTGTTGGACGGTGAGGTGGTCTATGACGAGGCCACCGATCTCGCCACCGAGGAGCACGCCCTCGAAGACGCGCTGGTCGACCTGCGGGAGCTGCAGGGCGAAGACGCCGACGGCGCAGACGCTGAGGGTGCAGACACCGACGGCACAGATGGCGTCGACGAGGTCACGACCTTCGGCACCAGCACCCGTGCCGCGCAGACCGAGCTGAGCACCCAGGTGCCCACGGCCGACCTCGCAGAGGGGATCCACACCCTCACGGTGCTCGCCACCGACCTCGCCGGCAGCACGTCCACCTCAGAGCGGATCTTCCAGGTCGTCGCCGCCGAGCCCGAGCTGGGGATCAGCGGTCCCGAGACGGTGGAGCTGAGCATCCACCGCGAGCAGCTGGGCGACCAGGCCGCGCTGGCCCAGGCGGCGCTCGCGAGCTACCAGGTGACACTCGACGGTGACGCCGAGGCCGCCGCCGCGGCCGGATACAGCCTGCGGCTCGCGCCGGGGACCGTCCTGGCCGACGGAGAGCAAGCGGTGCGGGCCCTCGTGGTCGATGCGGCCGGTGACCCGGTCATGGGCGCTGGCGGCGAGGCGGTCGAGCTGGGGATCACCGTGACGGTGGCCCTGCAGCAGGTGACCCTCACCGCGGGTGAGGTGAGCGCCACGGCGACCTTCCGCAGCGATGACTCGCTGACGGCCACCATCGGTGATGCCGAGGGCGGCGAAGGCCGGGTGGTGACGCTCGCCAACGTCTACGGCTCCCTGGAGTCGGTCATCACCGTGCCTGGTGCAGAGGGCGAGCGGGTCCTGCAGCTGCTGGAGGACGGAACCCGCCTGCCGGTGACCTCCACCTGGGCGGACGGGATGCTGACCTTCTCCGGGCCCTCCCAGGCCTCGTACCTGATCCTGCCGGCCGAGGTACCCGGCGGCGGGACCGGCGGTGACGGGGGCGGTGATGACGGCAGCTCCGGCGGAGATGGCAACGGTGGCGATGCCGGCGCCGGAGGCGGATCTGGCAGCGGCGGGGGACAGGGCACCGCCACGGCTGACGGCGCCGGTAAGGGCTCGGGCGGTCCACTCGCCCGCACCGGCACCGAGATCCTCGTCCCGCTCGGGGCGGCGGCGGCGCTGCTGCTGGCCGGTGGGGGGCTGATCGCACTTCGCCGCCGAGGCTGAACACCACGGGCCCTGAGTCCCGGTCCTGAGCTCCGGCGCTGAAACACGGCTCCGAGCCGGAACGGACTCCGAGCCGGAACGGTGAGGCAGATCATGTGGGGCCGCATCCTCTGAGAGAGGACGCGGCCCCACGTGCTGTCCCTAAGGTGCTCGCGCGCCGCGCGCGGCCGGCCCTGCGGGGCTGCAAAGGCGCCGGACGCGCACCCTCCGCCCGGAGGCAGGAAGATGCCCAAAAGGTACCCAAAGGTGCCCTGACGTGCCCCGACACTCCGGGCGGGACCCTGCCTGCTTGACTCTGGCGCGATTTCCCTTCATGCTTTTTCCCGTACGGAGCTGTTCCTGCTGCACGTGCCCGGTGTGTTCACACCGCCGGGCCGGTCGAGACAGACGGGCAGGAAGCACCGACAGAACCTCTGCGCCAGGCATATAGCGGCCGACGTGGATGGACCAGTCGCGTCGCGGCACTTGTGTCCATCCGCGAATTTCTGTATGCTCGGTCCTTGCGCTGCGCGTCGCCCGTCGGTTCTGCCGCTCTGTTCACCACATTGTCTGCTCCACCGCCTGACGGGTGTTCGCCGCGCCTGGGATTCCGTCATCGGCCTGTGGAAGGACCCCCCTTGGCTGCCTCGAGCACCGATCGCACCACTGACATCGCACTTCGTACCGCCTCACCTCGCGTCACCTTCGCGAAGCTCGGCGACCCGATCGAGGTCCCGGATCTGCTGAGTCTGCAGACCACCTCGTTCGACTGGTTGCTCGGCAACGACCGCTGGCAGGAGCGTGCCCAGGAAGCCGCTTCCGCAGGTCGGGAGGACGTCCCGCAGACCTCAGGTCTTGCGGACATCCTCGAGGAGATCTCCCCGATCGAGGACTTCGCCGGCAATATGTCGCTGTCCTTCCGGGACCACACCTTCGACGACCCGAAGTACACGGTCGACGAATGCAAGGACAAGGATCTCACCTACGCGGCTCCGCTGTACGTCATCGCGGAGTTCATGAACAACGAGACCGGCGAGATCAAGACCCAGACGGTCTTCATGGGCGAGTTCCCGCTCATGACTCCCAAGGGCACCTTCATCATCAACGGCACCGAGCGTGTCGTCGTCTCGCAGCTGGTCCGCTCCCCGGGCGTGTACTTCGAGGAGTCGATCGACAAGACCAGCGACAAGCACATCTTCTCCGCGAAGATGATCCCGTCGCGCGGCGCCTGGCTCGAGTTCGAGATCGACAAGCGCGACCAGGTCGGTGTCCGCATCGACCGCAAGCGCAAGCAGTCCGTCACCACCCTGCTCCAGGCCCTGGGCCTGTCCCACTCGGACATCCTCGAGGAGTTCGGCGAGTTCGAGTCGATGCGCTCGACCCTGGAGAAGGACCGCATCGCGTCCCAGGACGAGGCGCTCATCGACATCTACCGCAAGCAGCGCCCGGGCGAGCCGCCCACGCGCGATGCGGGCGAGGCGATGCTGAACAATCTGTACTTCAACAACAAGCGCTACGACCTCGCGAAGGTCGGCCGCTACAAGATCGACAAGAAGCTCGGTCTCGACGGCAGCCTCTCCGAGTCGACCCTGCGCCTGCAGGACATCGTCTCGACCATCAAGTACATCGTCGCCCTGCATGACGGTGTCAGCGAGTACACCAGCACCGACGACAAGCCGGTCCGCGTCGAGACCGACGACATCGACCACTTCGGCAACCGTCGCATCCGCGCGGTGGGCGAGCTGATCCAGAACCAGGTCCGCACCGGCCTGTCCCGCATGGAGCGCGTCGTCCGCGAGCGCATGACCACGCAGGACGTCGAGGCGATCACGCCGTTGACCCTGATCAACATCCGACCGGTCACGGCGGCGATCAAGGAGTTCTTCGGAACCTCCCAGCTCTCGCAGTTCATGGACCAGAACAACCCCCTGTCGGGCCTGACGCACAAGCGCCGGCTCTCGGCGCTGGGCCCGGGCGGCCTCTCCCGCGACCGCGCCGGCATGGAGGTCCGTGACGTCCACCCCTCGCACTACGGCCGCATGTGCCCGATCGAGACCCCTGAGGGTCCGAACATCGGTCTGATCGGCTCGCTGGCGACCTTCGCCCGCATCAACCCCTTCGGCTTCATCGAGACCCCGTACCGCAAGGTCGTGGGCGGCCACGTCACCGACGAGGTCGTCTACCTCACCGCGGACGACGAGGATCGCCACATCATCGCGCAGGCCAACGCCAAGATCGATGAGAAGGGCCGCTTCCTGGAGGAAGAGGTCCTGGTGCGCCTCCCCGGCGGCGAGCCCGACCTGGTCGCCGTCGCGGACGTCGGCTACATGGACGTCTCCGCTCGGCAGATGGTGTCTGTCGCCACGGCGATGATTCCCTTCCTCGAGCACGATGACGCCAACCGTGCGCTCATGGGCTCCAACATGCAGCGCCAGGCCGTGCCGCTGCTCCGTTCCGAGATGCCGCTGGTCGGCACCGGCATGGAGCGTCGCGCCGCCGTCGACGCCGGCGATGTGATCACCGCGCTGAAGGCCGGTGTCATCGAGGAGCTCTCCGCAGATCTGGTCGTGGTGATGGCCGACGACGGCACCCGCCAGACCTACCCGATCGGGAAGTTCCAGCGCTCCAACGCCGGCAACTCCTACAACCAGCGGGTGCTCTTCGACGAGGGCGACCGCGTCGAAGCGGGCTCGATCCTGGCCGACGGCCCCTCGACCGATCAGGGCGAGCTCGCGATCGGCAAGAACCTCCTGGTCGCCTTCATGTCCTGGGAGGGCCACAACTACGAGGACGGCATCATCCTGTCCTCGCGGATGGTCCAGGATGACGTCCTCACCTCGATCCACATCGAGGAGCACGAGGTCGACGCCCGCGACACCAAGCTGGGCAAGGAGGAGATCACCCGGGACATCCCGAACGTCGGCGACGACGTGCTGGCCGATCTCGACGAGCGCGGCATCATCCGCATCGGCGCCGAGGTCGAGCCGGGAGACATCCTGGTCGGCAAGGTCACGCCCAAGGGCGAGACCGAGCTGACCCCGGAGGAGCGCCTGCTGCGCGCCATCTTCGGCGAGAAGGCCCGCGAGGTGCGCGACACCTCCCTGCGTGTCCCTCACGGCGAGTCCGGCACCATTATCGGTGTGCAGGTCTTCAACGACGACGAGGACGGGGACATCCTCCCCACCGGCGTCAACGAGATGGTCCGCGTGTACGTGGCCCAGAAGCGCAAGATCACCGATGGTGACAAGCTCGCCGGCCGTCACGGCAACAAGGGCGTCATCGCGAAGATCCTGCCGGTCGAGGACATGCCGTTCCTGGAGGACGGTACCCCGGTCGACATCATCCTGAACCCGATGGGCGTGCCCGGCCGAATGAACATCGGCCAGGTCATGGAGACCCACCTCGGCTGGGTCGCCAAGTCCGGCTGGGATCTGGATCCGACGGATGCCACCGCCGCTGATCTGCCCGAGGCAGCTCTGCACGGCGAGCCCGGCACCCCGGTCGCCGTCCCCGTCTTCGACGGCCTCACCGCTGACGAGGTCACCGGCCTGATCGCCAACCACCGCCCCAACCGGGACGGCGAGCGGATGGTCAAGGAGGACGGCAAGGCACGGCTGTTCGACGGCCGCTCCGGCGAGCCGTTCCCGGAGCCGGTCTCCGTGGGCTACATGTACCTGCTGAAGCTCCACCACCTGGTGGACGACAAGCTGCACGCGCGCTCCACGGGCCCGTACTCGATGATCACGCAGCAGCCGCTGGGCGGTAAGGCCCAGTTCGGCGGCCAGCGCTTCGGCGAGATGGAGGTCTGGGCCCTCGAGGCCTATGGCGCCGCCTACGCCCTGCAGGAGCTGCTGACCATCAAGTCCGATGACATCGCCGGCCGCGTCAAGGTCTACGAGGCGATCGTCAAGGGCGAGAACATCCCCGAGCCCGGCATCCCGGAGTCCTTCCGCGTGCTCCTCAAGGAGATGCAGTCCCTGTGCCTGAACGTCGAGGTCCTGTCCTCCGACGGCACGGCCCAGGAAGTTCAGGAAGGCGATGAGGAGGTCTTCCGCGCCGCGGAGGAGCTCGGCATCGACCTGTCCCGCCGGCCTCACGAGGGCGTCGGCTCCATCGAAGAGGTCTGAGGGATATAGGGCTCGGGCGGCCGGGTCGCCGCGTGACGCGGCACCCGCCCCCTGAGCCCCGCCCTCGACCCCGTTCCCTCAGACACCACTCTTCCGTTCGAGAGGAGGACACCTGTGATCGACGTCAATACCTTCGACGAGCTGCGCATCGGTCTTGCGACGCCCGATGACATCCGCGGCTGGTCCCACGGCGAGGTCAAGAAGCCGGAGACCATCAACTACCGCACCCTGAAGCCCGAGATGGACGGCCTCTTCTGCGAGCGCATCTTCGGCCCCACCCGGGACTGGGAGTGCTACTGCGGCAAGTACAAGCGCGTCCGCTTCAAGGGCATCATCTGCGAGCGCTGCGGCGTGGAGGTCACCAAGTCCTCCGTGCGCCGTGAGCGCATGGGCCACGTGGAGCTCGCCGCCCCCGTCACCCACATCTGGTACTTCAAGGGCGTGCCGAGCCGCCTGGGCTACCTGCTGGACCTTGCGCCGAAGGATCTCGAGAAGATCATCTACTTCGCCGCGTACATGATCACGGCAGTGGATGATCAGGCACGTCACGACGACATGCCGGACCTCCAGGCCCGCTTCGATCTCGAGGTCAAGGAGCTCGAGAACGAGCGCGACGCCGCGATCAACAACCGCGCGCTGTCCGCGGAGAAGGACCTCGCCCAGCTCGAGGAGGAGGGTGCGAAGGCCGACGCGAAGCGCAAGGTCCGCGACTCCGGCGAGCGTGAGCAGGCCCAGATCCGCAAGAAGTACGACGCCGAGATCGACCGCATCACTCGCATCTGGGAGCGCTTCAAGACTCTCAAGGTCGCTGACCTCGAGGGTGACGAGCAGCTCTACCGTGCGATGAAGCTGCGCTACGGCACGTACTTCGAGGGCGGCATGGGCGCCGAGGCGATCCAGCGTCGTCTGGCCGACTTCGACCTCGAGGCCGAGTCGGTGCTGCTGCGCGAGATCATCGCCACCGGCAAGGGGCAGAAGAAGGCCCGTGCGCTCAAGCGCCTCAAGGTCGTCTCCGCCTTCCTCACCACCACGAATTCGCCGGTGGGCATGGTGCTGGACGCCGTCCCGGTGATCCCGCCGGACCTGCGTCCGATGGTGCAGCTGGACGGTGGCCGCTTCGCGACCTCCGACCTCAACGACCTGTACCGCCGCGTGATCAACCGCAACAACCGCCTCAAGCGGCTGCTGGATCTCGGTGCTCCCGAGATCATCGTGAACAACGAGAAGCGGATGCTGCAGGAGTCGGTCGACTCGCTGTTCGACAACGGTCGTCGTGGCCGTCCGGTCACCGGACCGGGCAACCGCCCGCTGAAGTCGCTCTCGGACATGCTCAAGGGCAAGCAGGGTCGTTTCCGTCAGAACCTGCTCGGCAAGCGCGTGGACTACTCCGCCCGCTCCGTGATCGTCAACGGCCCGCAGTTGCGCCTGCACCAGTGCGGCCTGCCCAAGGGCATGGCGCTCGAGCTCTTCAAGCCCTTCGTCATGAAGCGCCTGGTCGAGCTCAGCCACGCCCAGAACGTCAAGGCCGCCAAGCGGATGGTCGAGCGGGCACGCCCCGAGGTGTGGGACGTCCTCGAAGAGGTCATCACCGAGCACCCGGTGCTGCTGAACCGTGCGCCCACCCTGCACCGTCTGGGCATCCAGGCGTTCGAGCCGCAGCTCGTCGAGGGCAAGGCCATCCACCTGCACCCGCTCGTGTGCGCCGCGTTCAACGCGGACTTCGACGGCGACCAGATGGCTGTTCACCTGCCGCTGTCGGCAGAGGCGCAGGCTGAGGCCCGCATCCTGATGCTGTCCAGCAACAACATCCTCAAGCCGTCCGACGGCCGCCCCGTGACCATGCCCGCACAGGACATGATCATCGGTCTGTACCACCTCACCACGGTGCGCGAGGGCGTCCCCGGCATCGGTCGGCGCTTCGCCTCCGAGGCCGAGGCGATCATGGCCTACGACCGCGGCGAGCTGGATCTCAACGCGCTGGTGGACATCCGCTTCACGGACATCGTCCCGCCGAGCGACTGGGAGGCCCCCGAGGGCTGGACCGAGGGTGACCCGATCATCCTCACCACCACCCTGGGCGCCGTCCACTTCAACGAGACGCTGCCCGAGGACTTCCCCTTCGTGCAGGGTCAGGTCGGCAAGAAGCGCCTGGGCGGCATCGTCAATGCCCTGGCGGAGCGCTACGACAAGGGCCAGGTCGCCGCATCGCTGGATGCGCTGAAGTCCTATGGCTTCTCCTGGTCGACTCGTTCGGGTGCGTCCTTCGCCCTGTCCGACGTCGTGACCCCGCCGAACAAGGCGGAGATCATCGCGAAGTACGAGGAGAAGAACGCCCAGATCCAGGAGAACCGCGACCTGGGCCTGATCTCCGAGCACGAGCGCAACATGGAGCTCATCGACATCTGGACCGAGGCGACCAACGAGGTCGACCAGGCGATGCGGGCGAACTTCGACTCGAACAACACCATCTTCCGGATGGTGGACTCGGGCGCTCGAGGCAACTGGATGCAGGTCCGCCAGATCGCCGGTATGCGTGGTCTGGTGAACAACCCGAAGGGCGAGATCATCCCGCGCCCGATCCTCTCCAACTACAAGGAGGGGCTCTCGGTCCTGGAGTACTTCATCGCCTCGCACGGCTCCCGCAAGGGCCTGGCGGATACCGCGCTGAAGACCGCGCAGTCGGGCTACCTGACCCGTCGTCTGGTCGATGTCTCGCAGGACGTCATCATCCGTGAGGACAACTGCGGCACGACCAAGGGCCTGGTGCTTCCGATCGCGGTCGAGGAGGCCGGCGTGCTCCGTCCCCACGAGCACGCGGAATCCACCGTATACGGGCGCGTCCTGGCCACTGCGGCCATCGGCGCCGACGGTACCGAGGCGGCTCCGGCCGGCACCGAGCTGGGCGATGTGCGCATCGAGCAGCTCGTCGAGGCCGGTGTCCGCGAGGTCAAGATCCGCTCCGTGCTGACCTGTGACTCCGCGGTGGGCACCTGTGTCCAGTGCTACGGCAAGTCGCTCGCGACCGGCCAGCTGGTCGACATCGGCGAGGCCGTCGGCATCGTCGCGGCCCAGTCGATCGGCGAGCCCGGCACCCAGCTGACCATGCGTACCTTCCACTCCGGTGGTGTGGCCAGCGCCGAGGGCGACATCACGCACGGTCTGCCGCGTGTGCAGGAGCTCTTCGAGGCCCGCACCCCGGCCGGCTTCGCGCCGATCTCCGAGTTCTCGGGTCGGGTCGAGGTCGAGGAGAACGACAAGCAGCGCCGGATCACGGTCACCCCGGACGACGGCTCCGAGCCGGTGTCCTACACCGTCTCCAAGCGCGTGTCCCTGCTGATCGCCGACGGTGACCACATCGAGGTCGGCCAGAAGCTCACGCTGGGTTCGGTGGACCCGAAGCAGGTCCTGCGGATCCTCGGCCCGCGTGCCGTGCAGCAGCACCTGGTCGACGAGGTGCAGAAGGTCTACATCAGCCAGGGTGTGGACATCCATGCCAAGCACATCGAGGTCATCGTGCGCCAGATGCTCCGTCGCGTGACGGTCATCGAGTCCGGTGACACCGGTCTGCTGCCCGGCGACTTCGCCGAGCGGGTCAACTTCGAGCGGGAGAACCGTCGGGTCCTCTCCGAGGGCGGTCAGCCGGCCTCGGGTCGTCCGGAGCTGATGGGCATCACGAAGGCCTCGCTGGCGACCGAGTCGTGGCTCTCGGCGGCCTCCTTCCAGGAGACCACCCGAGTGCTCACCGAGGCTGCCCTGAACCGCAAGAGCGACAAGCTCATGGGGCTCAAGGAGAACGTCATCATCGGTAAGCTCATCCCCGCTGGCACCGGCCTGTCGCGGTTCCGCCACATCGCGGTCGAGCCCACCGACGAGGCCAAGGCACAGATGTACCAGGTGCCGGGCTACGACGAGCTGGACTTCTCCGGCTTCGGCCAGACCGGTGCCGTCAACCTCGACGACATCGACTACGCAGATCCGTTCCGCACTGATTTCCGGTGATCCGGTGATCCTGCGCTGAGCGCGGGAGCTCGTCCGCCGTCGAGGCGGCGCACGAGCGACCACACGCCGCGGGGCGGCTCCACTTCGGTGGGGCCGCCCCGCGGCGTCTTTGCGTCCGGGGCCTGCTGCCGATGCCCCTGTATAGGGACTGGCGCTGCTCCCGTCTAGGGAAGGACCCCCGCACGAGGGCACGGGGACTGGCGCGAGAGGGCACGGGGAGGGATCCGCGGCAGATGGCTGTGGGGGAGTGGCGGCGAACGCGTCCGCTGTGGTCCCGGTCGCGTTCCAGGCGGATCCAGGGCTCTGCGGCGTGACCTGGCAGACCCTGAGGTTCACGAGAGGGTAAAGACCTCTCGGGTGCTTCTTCAAACTCTCGCCTCTCCCCTTACGCAATGGGACGAACCGGGAAACGATGGCACCTGGCAGTTCCCGCGCAGGCTTTCCTGCCGCATCTCCGTCGGAGTGCGTGCGCGTGCCGGAGCTGCAGGCCCCACCTGCTGGGGACCGGAGCTCCGAGAACGACACGAACGCCGCATCCCGCGGCAAGGAACAGGTGGAACAGTGAAGAAGACCCCGTGGATCGTCGCAGCCGCAACCGTGTGCGTCGTCGCTGTCGGAGGTGGCGGCACCGCGTTCGCCATGTCGAATGAGGCGCAGCTCAACGTGTACGGCGAGGAATCCTCGGTGCGCACCTTCTCGCAGCCCACCGTGGGGGATCTGCTCTCCGCCCAGGGCATCGAGGTCAAGGACACCGACCTGGTGGTGCCGGCCCTGACGGAGGCCGTCACCGACGGCCTCGAGATCCAGGTCATCCAGCGCACCCCGGTCACCGTCACCATCGACGGGGTGGCGAAGGATCTGCTCACCACCGGCGACACAGTGGCCGATGCGCTCGAGGAGACCGACTACAAGGCCGAGGGCGCCGTGATCACCCCGGAGCCCACCTCCTCGCTCAGCGCCGCGAACGGCGAGGTCGAGATCGTCACCCGTAAGACGGTCACCTTCGTCGGCCAGAAGGGCCAGGACACCTTCGAGGTGTCCGCCCTGACCGTTGGCGAGGCGATGGAGAAGGTGCTCGGAGATATCGAGGACACCGACACCGCCGACGTCCCCCGCGACACCCTGCTCGAGGACGGCGCGACCCACACGGTCCAACGCGTCCGCGAGGGCGAGCGCACCGAGTCTGTCGAGATCCCGTTCGAGACGAAGACCGTCGAGGATGATTCGCTGCTCGAGGGCAAGACCAAGACCACCACCGAGGGCAAGGCGGGCGCCACCGAGAAGGTCTTCGCCGAGAAGACCGTCGACGGTGAGGTCACCGAGTCCGAGCTGGTCTCCGAGACCGTCGTCACCGAGCCGGTGACCGAGGTCGTCGCCAAGGGCACCAAGCCCGCCCCGAAGCCGGAGCCCGTGCAGGAGGAGAAGTCGTCCTCCGAGAAGTCCTCCAGCGAGAAGCGCAGCACCGGCAGCAAGTCCAACCGCAGCTCCGAGCGCAGCTCGTCTGAGTCCTCCGGGAACACCGGTGCCTCGGCGCCGGCTGCTCCGTCGGGCTCCGTGTGGGACCGCATCGCCCAGTGCGAGTCCGGTGGCAACTGGTCCATCAACACCGGCAACGGCTACTACGGCGGCCTGCAGTTCAGTGCAGGAACCTGGAAGGCCTTCGGCGGCGGCAAGTACGCCTCCACTGCGAACCAGGCCACCCGCGGCCAGCAGATCGACATCGCCAAGAAGGTTCAGGCCCAGCAGGGCTGGGGCGCATGGCCCTCCTGCACCTCCAAGCTCGGCATCCGCTGAGCGACGTACTGACGTGCTGATCCACTGATCTTCCACGGGACCCCGGGCTTCTGGCCCGGGGTCCCGTTGTGCGTGGGATCCAGTGGGATCCACGGCGTCAGGGATGTGCAGTACAGCTCGCATAGCGCTGACCTGGGGAGATGCTGGCTCTCGCCGGGCGCTTTGCTGCGGGTTCGGCCGGCGGTCACAGGGCGTCATGTGATCTGTGTCGGAACCTCCCAGAAGCTTTGACCGCATCCCGCGCATCTCAGTAGACTGCGTATGCGTCCGGAGTGCCCTCTGGTCGTGACCCGGGACTGACCCGCGTGCCCTTCGGGGCTGCGGGGGATGTCCCCCGCGAGGAGCGGATCCTCGCGGTGTGCCCGAATATGGGAAGGGTGGCCATGCCCGGCCTCCTGCCCCGGGGCGCCGATCACGGTCCTCCTGGACGCCCGACTGGTGCCATCACCTGTCGGGCGGGCCGATACGCCGAGCCTCCCGGGCCATGGGGGCGGTGAATATCGGGTCGCCGACCGTGCAAGCGGTCGAAGATGTTGATCCTTCGGTGCCAACAGCTCCGAGGGCTGACAAGGAAGAGAAGCTGTGCCTACTATTCAGCAGTTGGTGCGCAAGGGGCGGGACGGTCGTTCGTCCTCCTCCAAGACGCCCGCGCTCCAGGGTTCGCCCCAGCGCCGCGGTGTCTGCACCCGCGTCTACACCCAGACCCCCAAGAAGCCGAACTCTGCGCTGCGCAAGATCGCGCGTGTGCGGCTGTCGACCGGCATCGAGGTCAGCGCCTACATCCCCGGCGAGGGCCACAACCTCCAGGAGCACTCGATCGTGCTCGTCCGCGGCGGTCGTGTGAAGGACCTCCCCGGCGTGCGCTACAAGATCGTTCGCGGCGCACTGGACACCCAGTCCGTCAAGGGCCGCCAGCAGGCGCGCTCGCTCTACGGCGCCAAGAAGGAGAAGAAGTAATGCCTCGTAAGGGCCCCGCTCCCAAGCGCCCGCTGGCCGTCGACCCCGTCTTCGGGTCGCCGATCGTCACGCAGCTCATCAACAAGATCCTCCTGGACGGCAAGAAGACCGTCGCCGAGGGCATCGTCTACGGCGCCCTCGAGGGTGCCCGTGAGAAGAACGGCCAGGATCCGGTCGTCACCCTGAAGAAGGCTCTGGACAACATCCGGCCTTCCCTCGAGGTCCGCTCCCGCCGAGTCGGCGGCGCGACCTACCAGGTGCCGATCGAGGTCAAGCCCGGCCGCTCCACCACGCTGGCGCTGCGCTGGCTGGTCAGCTACTCCCGCGCCCGCCGCGAGAACACCATGACCGAGCGTCTGATGAACGAGATCCTCGACGCCTCCAACGGCCTCGGTGCAGCTGTCAAGCGCCGCGAGGACACCCACAAGATGGCCGAGTCCAACCGCGCCTTCGCTCACTACCGCTGGTGAGTTCACGGTGGGGTTCGCCCGTCTGGGCGGACCCCACCGACTGTCCTTCGGCAGCTCCACCAGCATCCGTTCTCCAGAAAGGCACAGCCCGTGGCACTTGAAGTGCTCAGCGACCTGAACAAGGTCCGCAATATCGGCATCATGGCTCACATCGATGCTGGCAAGACCACCACGACCGAGCGCATCCTCTTCTACACCGGCGTGAACTACAAGATGGGCGAGACCCACGACGGCGCCGGCACGATGGACTGGATGGAGCAGGAGAAGGAGCGCGGCATCACGATCACGTCGGCCGCGACGACCTGCTACTGGCACGACAGCCAGATCAACATCATCGACACCCCCGGCCACGTCGACTTCACCGTCGAGGTGGAGCGTTCGCTGCGCGTGCTGGACGGCGCTGTCGCAGTGTTCGACGGCAAGGAGGGCGTGGAGCCCCAGTCGGAGACCGTCTGGCGCCAGGCCGACAAGTACGACGTGCCCCGCATCTGCTTCGTCAACAAGATGGACAAGCTCGGCGCCGACTTCTTCTTCACCGTCAAGACCATCGTGGACCGCCTCGGCGCGAAGCCGCTGGTCATGCAGGTCCCGATCGGTGCAGAGCACGACTTCACCGGCATCGTCGACCTCGTCGAGATGAAGGCCTACGACTGGCCCGAGACCCTCGAAGAGGACATGCCCGCGATCAACTCGAAGAAGGGTGACCCCTCGCTCGGCCAGTGGCAGCGCGAGATCCCGATCCCCGAGGATCTGGCAGCCACCGTCGAGGAGTACCGCAGCAAGCTCGTCGAGGACGTCGCCGAGAGCTCCGAGGAGCTCATGGAGGCCTACCTCGAGGAGGGCGACCTCACCCTCGAGCAGCTGAAGTCCGGCATCCGCTCGATGACGGTCAACTCCGAGGCATACCCGGTCTTCTGCGGCACCGCGTTCAAGAACAAGGGCGTCCAGCCCATGCTCAACGGTGTCATCGACTACCTGCCCTCGCCGCTCGACGTGCCCCCGATGGTCGGCCACAAGCCGAACGACGAGTCGGTCGAGCTGACCCGCAAGCCCGAGTGGGACGAGCCCTTCTCCGGCCTCGCCTTCAAGGTTGCCGCGCACCCGTTCTTCGGGTCGCTGACCTACGTGCGCGTCTACTCCGGCCAGGTGAAGCAGGGCGATCAGATCCTGAACGCCACCACCGGCAAGAAGGAGCGCGTCGGCAAGCTGTTCCAGATGCACTCCAACAAGGAGAACCCGGTCGATGAGGCCTTCGCGGGCCACATCTACGCGTTCATCGGTCTGAAGGACACCACCACCGGTGACACCCTCACCGATCCGGCGAACCCGATCCAGCTCGAGTCCATGAGCTTCCCGGAGCCGGTCATCTCGGTCGCCATCGAGCCGAAGACCAAGGGCGACCAGGAGAAGCTGGGTGTGGCCATCCAGAAGCTCGCCAAGGAGGACCCGACCTTCCAGGTCGAGCTCGACGAGGAGACCGGCCAGACCGTCATCAAGGGCATGGGCGAGCTGCACCTCGACATCCTCGTGGACCGTATGCGTCGCGAGTTCAACGTCGAGGCCAACATCGGCAAGCCGCAGGTGGCCTACCGCGAGACGATCAAGCGGACGGTGGAGAAGTTCGACTTCACCCACAAGAAGCAGACCGGTGGCTCCGGCCAGTTCGCGAAGATCCAGGTGACCTTCGCTCCGCTGACCGATGCCGAAGACGGCGTGTTCTACGAGTTCGAGAACAAGGTCACCGGCGGCCGCATCCCGCGCGAGTACATCCCGAGCGTGGACGCAGGCATCCAGAGCGCCCTGGTCTCCGGCATCCTCGCCGGCTACCCGGTCGTGAACGTCAAGGCCTCGCTGCTTGACGGCGCCTACCACGACGTCGACTCCTCGGAGATGGCGTTCAAGATCGCCGGCTCCATGGCGGCCAAGGAGGCCCTGCGCAAGGCGCAACCGGTCCTCCTCGAGCCCCTCATGGACGTCGAGGTCCGTACTCCTGAGGAGTACATGGGAGATGTCATCGGCGATCTGAACTCCAGGCGAGGTCAGATCCAGTCGATGGAGGACGCGAGCGGGGTCAAGATCGTCCGTGCTCTCGTGCCGCTGTCGGAGATGTTCGGCTACGTCGGCGACCTGCGGTCCAAGACCCAGGGCCGTGCGATGTACACCATGCAGTTCGACAGCTACTCGGAGGTCCCGTCCAGCATCGCGGACGAGATCATCGCAAAGACCCGGGGCGAGTGAGGAGTCGGGGGAAGCAGGTAGGCTCCTTCTCCTGTTTCCCCCACACTCCCTTCGGAGCTCCGCCTCGCCGAGGCGGGATCCGATCCCGATCCAGAAGTACCACGATTAGAAGTCCTAGGAGGACACCATCATGGCGAAGGCCAAGTTCGAGCGGACCAAGCCGCACGTCAACATCGGCACCATCGGTCACGTCGACCACGGCAAGACCACGCTGAGCGCTGCGATCTCGAAGGTTCTGTACGACAAGTTCCCGGATCTCAACGAGAAGCGTGACTTCGACACGATCGACAACGCGCCCGAAGAGAAGCAGCGCGGCATCACGATCAACGTCTCGCACATCGAGTACGAGACCGACAAGCGCCACTACGCGCACGTCGACGCCCCCGGGCACGCTGACTACGTGAAGAACATGATCACCGGCGCTGCTCAGATGGACGGCGCGATCCTCGTGGTCGCCGCCACCGACGGCCCGATGGCTCAGACCCGTGAGCACGTCCTGCTCGCCAAGCAGGTCGGCGTTCCCTACCTGCTCGCCGCTCTCAACAAGTCCGACATGGTCGACGACGAGGAAATCCTCGAGCTCGTCGAGATGGAGGTCCGCGAGATGCTGGGCGCTCAGGGCTTCGACGAGGACGCGCCGGTCATCCAGGTCTCCGCTCTCAAGGCCCTCGAGGGTGAAGAGAAGTGGGTCAAGGCCATCGAAGAGCTCATGGACGCCGTGGATGAGTCCATCCCGGACCCCGTCCGCGATCTCGACCAGGCCTTCCTGATGCCGATCGAGGACGTCTTCACGATCCAGGGTCGTGGCACCGTCGTCACCGGCAAGGTCGACCGCGGCAAGCTCGCGATCAACTCCGAGGTCGAGATCCTCGGCATCCGCGAGCCGCAGAAGACGATCGTCACCGGCATCGAGATGTTCCACAAGCAGATGGACGAAGCATGGGCCGGCGAGAACTGCGGTCTGCTGCTGCGTGGCACCAAGCGTGAGGACGTCGAGCGCGGCCAGGTCGTCGCCAAGCCCGGCACCATCACCCCCCACACGAACTTCGAGGCGCAGGTCTACATCCTGTCCAAGGACGAGGGCGGGCGTCACAACCCGTTCTACTCGAACTACCGCCCGCAGTTCTACTTCCGCACCACCGACGTCACCGGCGTCATCACGCTGCCCGAGGGCACCGAGATGGTCATGCCCGGCGACAACACCGAGATGACGGTCGAGCTGATCCAGCCGATCGCCATGGAGGAGGGCCTCGGCTTCGCCATCCGTGAGGGTGGCCGCACCGTGGGCTCCGGCCGCGTCACCAAGATCACCAAGTGATCGCCGCGGGGGTGACCCCGCAACCGTGAGGCGCTCTCTCTGCGAGCGCTGAGCAACGAAGACCCCGCACCGGGATGACCGGTGCGGGGTCTTTCGTCGTCTCTGGGCCCGCTCCGTCTTCGGGCCCACGCCGTACAGCTGATCATCCTGCTGATGCGCGTGAGCAGCAGGACGGGCAGCAGGGCAGCAGGGCAGCAGAAGGGCTGGCGGCAGGTGCCCGGGCCAGCTGGAGGGCAGGCCGGCAGGCGGCGAGGACGGCGGGACGGCAGGCCAGTGAGCTCCTGAGGACCACGGAGCTCAGGGGCACGGGGCAGAGAAAGGCCCCCGCACCAAGCACGCCCGACGTGCTGATGCGGGGGCCTGCCCCCTGAGCCGAACCGGTCAGCGCGAGGCGTCGCCGTCCTGGCTGCCGTCCTGCGGGGGAGCGGCATGATCGCCTCTGCTCGGACGGCCGTCCGGTGTGGAGTGGGACTGTGAGGCACCCCCGGCACCAGGCGCAGGCTCGGGCGCAGGTGCCGGCGCTCCGAAGCTGCCGGAGGCGGCAGACGCCTGCGGAGTCGACGGCGAGGTCGCCTGCTCATGGAGGGGTGCACCGGCCGGCTTCCCGAAGGTGGGCCGGTGGCTGCGAGGCTCTCCCTGGGCTGGGGACGCGCCGGAGGCCGGCTGTCCGTAGCTGGGTCGGGCGGGTGCGCCGGACACGGGTGCGCCGGGCTGCGGCGTGCGTGCGCCGAACTGCTGGCCCCCGCTGGAGGGTGCGCCTGCGTGGGGAAGCGGGGTATGGCCGTGAGGCGGAGCCGTCACCGGGGCGGGTGCAGCGGTGGGAGCGGGCCCCGCACCGGAGTCAGCGAGGATCTGGCGCGCCTGCGCGGCGTGCTTGTGCTCGACGAGCAGCTCGTACTGCATCGGGATGGTCGAGGTCATCGAGGTGAAGTCACGCTTGCCCCCGGTCATCGCATATCCGATGACGGACCACACGGTGAAGAACACCATGCCCATCAGGACGCTGGTCACCACGATCATGAGGTCGCCCGGGTTCAGCAGCATCAGGAGCAGGCCCAGGAACAGTCCCATCCACAGGCCCGAGAGCACGCCCTGCCCGACCACCCGCGGCCAGGTCTTTCGCCCCGTGACCCGCTCCATCAGCTTCAGATCCGTGCCCACGATCAGCGTGCTCTGCACCGGGAACTCACGGTCCGCCAGGGTGTCGACCACGGACTGCACCTCCTGGTAGGTGTTGTAGACGCCGAGAGAGCGCGGGTACTCGAGGTCGTACAGGCGCGCCGTCAGCGGCGACGCGGAGCGGGGGGACTGCATCGGTTGGCTCATGGAGCCCACGGTAGAGCAGTCGTGAGAGAACTTGCTGGGTTCCGCCCGCACGGCGGCAGGGGGTGCAGGTAACGATCCGGGGCACGCCGCTGAAAACCACGTGACGCGCGACATAAACGACTACCGTCCTGTACAGCACTCGTATTCGACGACGAACAACGAATGAGGACACCATGGACGCTGAGCGCGATCCCCTGCTCGAGACTCCCCTGGACAGAATGGGCGCTTCCCGCCGCCGCTTCCTCTCTCTCGCCTCCCTCGGCACCGGTGCCGTGGCCTTGAGCGCCTGTGCGGCTGGCGGTGGTGGCGGTGACGACGAAGGAAGTGACGGCGGTGGCGCTGTCGCCACGGGTGGCGGCGACGTCAGCGATGAGAACCCCTTCGGTGTCGAAGCGGATTCGACCGTCGACGTGGTCATCTTCAACGGTGGCTACGGCGACCAGTATGCAAAGGATGCCGGAACGAAGTTCGAGGAGCTCTACCCCGAGGCGACCGCTGCGGTGACCTCGACCGTGAACATCCAGCCCGACCTCCAGCCCCGCTTCATCGGCGGCAACCCCCCGGACCTGTTCGACAACTCAGGTGCGCAGTCGATGAACGCCAGCGCCCTGATCTCCGAGGGCAGCCTCGCGGACCTCGCCGCCCTCATCAAGGCGCCGTCGCTCGACGGCGGCACCATCGAGGAGTCCCTGCTGCCCGGTGTGCTGGTGCCGGGCACCTACTCCGGCAAGCTGTACGCGCTGAACTACATGTACACCGTCTTCGCCCTGTGGTATTCGGCCAAGCAGTTCGAGGACAAGGGCTGGGAGGCCCCTACCACCTGGGACGATGTCATGACCATCGCCGAGGCCGCCAAGGGTGAGGGTCTGGCCATGTTCGCCTGGGGCGGTCAGAACGCCGCCGACTACTATCACGAGCTCGCGCTGTCGATGGCGATCAAGCAGGGCGGCCCGGAGGTCGCGAAGATGCTGGATCGCCTGGAGGAGGGCGCCTATGAGCAGCCCACCGTGGTCGATGCCTTCGCCGCGATCGAGGAGGCCGTCAAGGCCGGGTACTTCCTCTCCGGCGGCGCCGGCATCAAGCACACCGAGGCCCAGACCCAGTGGGTGACCGGCAAGGCGGTCATGTACCCCTCCGGGTCCTGGATCGAGAATGAGCAGCGCAGCACCACGCCCGAGGACTACGCCATGACCGGCGCCCCGACCCCGATGCTCGCCGACGGCGGCACGATGAGCCCGACCGCTATCCACGGCGCTGCCGGCGAGCCCTTCATGGTCCCCAGCAAGGCCGCCAACGGGGCAGGCGGGCTCGAGTTCCTCCGCGTCATGCTCTCCAAGGAGCAGTGCGAGAACTTCTCGAAGCTCACCTCCTCGATGACGATCGTCAAAGACACCATCCCCGACGACGGCTTCGGCTCGACGGGTCTGGCCTCGGTCAGCTCCATGATCGACGCCGCCGGAGAGGATGTCTTCACCTACAACTTCACCGACTGGTACGGCATGGGTGATGAGTTCAAGCCCCTGTGGGCGGAGTTCCTCAACGGTGACGTCACCGCCGACGAGGCGCGGGAGCGTTCGCAGGCCGCGATCGACAAGGTCCGCGAAGACGACAGCATCGAGAAGTTCGACGTCGAATGATGGCGGTAGTCCCCGCGGCCACTCCTCCGGTGAGCGCTCCGCGCTCCCGGGGGAGGCGTGCCCGTATCACCCCTTCCCGCGTGCTGTTCTTCGCGCTCTTCCTCGGCCTCCCGATGCTGATCTATGTCGTGTTCGTGGTCTCGCCGTTCCTGCAGGCGTTCTACTACTCGCTGACCGACTGGCGCGGCCTGGCGAGGGCGCCGCAGTTCATCGGGCTGGACAACTACGTCACGCTCTTCCACGACGACGTCTTCCGTCGGGCACTGCGGAACAACATGATCTTCATGATCGTGCTGCCCACCGTGACCATCACACTCGCCTTCATCCTGGCCATCCTGGTGACGGTGGGCGGGGACAGCCGCGGCACGATCCGCGGCATCCGCGGCGCGACGATCTTCCGGGTCGTCAGCTTCTTCCCCTACGTCATCCCCGCGGTCGTCGTCGGGATCCTCTTCGCCTTCATCTACTCGCCCAACGGCGGGCTCCTGAACGGGCTGCTGAACCTGGTCGGGTTGGACATCCACATCGCCTGGTTGGGCGATCGGCGCTTCGCACTGGCGGCGATCGTGGCCGCCGTGGTGTGGAGCCTGGTGGGCTTCTACATGGTCCTGTTCGTCGCGGCGATCAAGTCGATCCCCTCCGAGGTGGTCGAGGCGGCCCGCATCGACGGGGCCGGTCGCTTCCGCCTCTCCGTGGCGGTGATCCTGCCGATGGTGCGGGAGAATGTCTCCACGGCGGCGGTCTATATGGGGATCATGGCGCTGGACATGTTCGTGTACATCAACGTCATGACCCCGAACGGTGGGCTCGGCAAGAGCACCGAGGTGGTCTCGAGGTATCTCTACCAGACTGCATTCAGTGACTCCCGCTTCGGTCTCGCCTCGGCGATGGGTGTGGTGATGGCGCTGATCACGATGCTGATGGCTGTCATCGTCCTGTTCAGCACCCGGCAGAAGGGGGAGCGATGAACACCGAGCTCAAGGCCCCCCGATCCGCGCCGGCACACTCCACGGGCGCGACAGCCACGTCCCGCCGGCGCCGGGCGAACCCGAAGGACCGCGTGTTCACGGTGGTCGCCCAGACCATCCTCTCGCTGTGGGCGCTGGTCGTGCTCCTGCCGTTGCTGTGGACGGTCTTCAGCTCCTTCAAGAGCTCCGGCGGGATCCTCGCCTCTCCGTTCGCCATGCCGGAATCATGGAACTTCGACAACTTCGTCACCGCCTGGACGGAAGCCGGCATCGGCCGATTCTTCGGCAACACCGTGCTGGTGGTGGGCGTCGCACTGGTGCTGGTCATGCTGCTCGGCGCGATGTGCGCCTACGTGCTGGCGAGGTACGACTTCCCGGGCCGGCAGGTGCTGTACTACGGCCTGATCGCCGGGCTCACCTTCCCGCTGTTCCTCGCGGTGGTGCCGCTGTTCTTCATCATGGAGTCGCTGTACATCCGCGGCACCTACATCGGCCTCATCCTGGCGTATGTGGGCTTCGCGCTCCCGTTCACCGTGTTCTTCCTCTACGCCTTCTTCCGGCAGCTGCCGGAAGAGATCGCGGAGGCGGCGGCGATCGACGGCGCGGGGGACTTCCGGACCTTCTTCCAGGTGATGCTGCCGATGGCGGGCCCGGGCATGGCCAGCGTGACGATCTTCAACTTCCTGGGCCTGTGGAACCAGTTCCTGATCCCGATCGTGCTGAACACCGATCGGGACAAGTACGTCCTCGCCCAGGGTCTTGCGAACATGCAGGCCCAGCAGGGGTACGACTCGGACTGGGGCGCGATGTTCGCCTCCGTCACCATCACCATCATCCCGGTGCTGATCGTGTACCTCATCTTCCAGCGTCAGCTGCAGGGCGGGATCGGGCCGAGCACGAACAAGTGATCGGTCGCCTCCCCTCTGAACGGCGGATGTGCCAGCGGGACGGCGTGGGAGGGTACGGTGGCAAGGGCTCGGGCGGCAGCGTCCGGGCCCTTCTCGAGTTCCGGCACCGGCGCCGGTGCTGAGCATGTGATCGGCTGCACCTGCCCCTCCCTTGTGGGGGCGGTCCGATCTCTGGCACACTGTTCAAGTTGTCTGCGTGGGCCGACATACCCGGTTCCGTTCTCTGAGTGTCCCCTGGGGCACCTCGGCGAATGATCACCGGATGAGGCCCGTCCCGAGGATGCGAACCTTGCCCCTGGCATGGATCGCGCATCGAACGAGGGAATCGACGCAGCAGCAGCCGACTTTCGGCGGTTCTGTGCTGGGCTTGTGTGCCCCGCAGAGGCCGACACGCCCGTCCTCGGGTACCGGGAGACGGCTGCTTCCATGCCAGACCTAGAAGAGAGACAGGACGCCATGGCGGGACAGAAGATCCGCATCCGGCTCAAGTCGTACGACCACGAGGTGATCGACAGCTCGGCGCGCAAGATCGTCGACACGGTCACCAGCGCTGGCGCGACTGTGGTGGGCCCGGTGCCGTTGCCGACCGAGAAGAACGTGTTCTGCGTGATCCGTTCTCCCCACAAGTACAAGGACTCCCGTGAGCATTTCGAGATGCGCACGCACAAGCGACTGATCGACATCGTCGATCCCACGCCCAAGGCTGTGGACTCGCTCATGCGCCTCGACCTGCCGGCGGACGTCAACATCGAGATCAAGCTCTGAGGGTGGTGGAGATGAGCAACGAATTGACCGGCCAGAAGGCCCGTCCGGTGTCCGGCGTGCTCGGCACCAAGCTCGGCATGACCCAGGTCTGGGACGAGAACGGAAAGCTCGTCCCTGTGACCGTCGTGCAGACCGGTGCGAACGTCGTCACCCAGATCCGGTCTATCGAGACCGACGGCTACGACGCCGTGCAGATCGCCTACGGCCAGATCGACCCCCGCAAGGTGTCGGCACCGCTGAAGGGCCACTTCGAGAAGGCCGGCGTGACCCCGCGCCGTCACCTCGTCGAGCTGCGCACCGTCGACGCCGCTGACTACACCGTCGGCCAGGAGATCAACGCCTCGGTGTTCGAGTCCGGCCAGAAGGTCGACGTCGTCGGCACCTCCAAGGGCAAGGGCACCGCGGGCGTCATGAAGCGCCACGGCTTCTCCGGTGTCGGCGCCTCCCATGGTGCGCACCGCAACCACCGCAAGCCCGGTTCCATCGGTGGCGCATCCACCCCCGGTCGCGTGTTCAAGGGTCAGCGCATGGCTGGCCGCATGGGCGGCGACCGCACCAGTGTCCAGAACCTGACCGTTCACGCGGTCGACGTCGAGAAGGGCCTCGTGCTCGTCAAGGGTGCCGTTCCCGGCCCCAAGGGCGGCCTCGTGCTCGTCCGCTCGGCTGTCAAGAGCCCCGCGAAGGAGGCCTGAGCCCGATGGCAGCGAATCTCTCTGTCGACGTGCTCGATCCGGCCGGCAAGAAGTCCGGCTCCGTCGAGCTGCCTGCGTCGATCTTCGACGTGCAGACCAACGTGCCCCTGATCCACCAGGTGGTCGTCGCCCAGCAGGCGGCCGCTCGTCAGGGCACGCACAAGACCAAGACCCGCGCCGAGGTGCGTGGTGGCGGTAAGAAGCCCTGGAAGCAGAAGGGCACCGGTCGTGCCCGTCAGGGCTCGCTCCGTGCGCCGCAGTTCGCCGGCGGTGGCGTCGTCCACGGCCCCGTGCCGCGTGACTACAGCCAGCGGACCCCGAAGAAGATGAAGGCCGCCGCCCTGCGCGGAGCCCTCTCGGACCGCGCCCGCAACGGCCGCATCCACGTCATCTCCTCGCTGCTCGAGGGTGACGTCGCGTCCACCAAGGCCGCCCGCCAGACCCTGGCGAATGTCTCCGATCGTCGCCACCTGCTGGTGGTCGTGCGTCGCGATGACGATCTCGGCGCGCTGAGCTCGCGCAACCTGCCTGCCACCCACGTCCTGTACGCGGACCAGGTGAACACCTACGACGTCATGCTTTCCGACGACGTGGTCTTCACCGCCGCTGCGCTCGAGGACTTCGTGGCCCAGGCAACCCTGTCCCTGTCCACCTCGACCTTCGCCGCTGCGAAGTCTGCACCGGCTGCTGCCGCTGCCGCTCCGGCCGCTGCGCAGGAAGCCCCCTTCGGTGAGGGATCGGCGGCCCCGCTGGCCGACGACTCCGCACCTGAGGGCTTCACGATCAAGGGCAACCAGGACTCGATGAAGTTCCACACCCCGGACTCCCCGTGGTACGGCCGTACCAAGGCCGAAGTCTGGTTCGCGACTGAGGAGGCCGCCAAGGCCGCCGGGTTCGTGAACGCAGTCAAGGAGTCCACCGAGGAGGAGTCGAAGTGACCTCGCTGAACAAGGACCCCCGCGACATCCTGCTGGCCCCGGTCGTCTCCGAGAAGAGCTACGGGCTGATGGACGAGGGCAAGTACACCTTCCTGGTGGCTGCCGACGCCAACAAGACCGAGATCAAGATCGCCGTCGAGAAGGTCTTCGACGTCACGGTCTCCTCGGTGAACACGATCAACCGTCAGGGCAAGACGCGCCGCACGCGCTTCGGGACCGGCAAGCGCAAGGACACCAAGCGCGCCATCGTCACCCTGACTGACGGAGCCATCGACATCTTCGGAGGGTCGGTCGCCTGAGGCGGCCGATATCCGAGGAGCCGAAGAGAGTCTGAGGGAATCCCACATGGCAATTCGTAAGAGCAAGCCGACCACGCCCGGTCGTCGTTTCTCGAGTGGCGCCGACTTCGTCGAGGTCACCCGATCCACGCCGGAGAAGTCGCTGGTCCGCCCGCTGTCCAAGTCCGGCGGTCGTAACAACAACGGTCGTATCACCTCCCGTCACCGGGGCGGTGGCCACAAGCGGGCCTACCGCGTGATCGACTTCCGCCGTCACGACAAGGACGGCGTCAACGCGAAGGTCGCTCATATCGAGTACGACCCCAACCGCACCGCGCGCATCGCACTGCTGCACTACCTGGACGGCGAGAAGCGTTACATCCTCGCGCCGGCCAAGCTGCGTCAGGGCGACTGGATCGAGAACGGTCCAGGCGCGGACATCAAGCCCGGCAACAACCTGCCGCTGCGCAACATCCCGCTGGGCACCGTGGTCCATGCCATCGAGCTTCGGCCCGGTGGCGGTGCCAAGATCGCCCGCAGCGCCGGCGCCTCCGTGCAGCTGGTCGCCAAGGAAGGACCGTATGCGCAGCTGCGCATGCCGTCCGGCGAGATCCGCAACGTCGATGCGCGCTGCCGCGCGACCATCGGCGAGGTCGGCAACGCCGAGCAGTCCAACATCAACTGGGGCAAGGCCGGCCGCATGCGCTGGAAGGGCAAGCGCCCTCACGTGCGTGGCGTCGTCATGAACCCGCACGATCACCCGCATGGTGGCGGCGAGGGCCGTACCTCCGGTGGTCGTCATCCGGTGTCGCCCTGGGGTCAGCCCGAGGGCCGTACCCGTCGGCCGGGCAAGGAGAGCGACAAGCTCATCGTGCGCCGTCGTCGGACCGGCAAGAAGCGCTGATAGGGAGAACCAGGAACTATGCCTCGCAGTATCGCCAAGGGCCCCTTCGTGGACGACCACCTTCAGAAGAAGGTGGATGTCCAGAACGAAAAGGGCACCAAGAACCTCATCAAGACCTGGTCGCGTCGTTCGGTCATCACCCCGGACTTCCTCGGCCACACCTTCGCAGTGCACGACGGTCGCAAGCACGTCTCGGTGTTCGTCACCGAGTCGATGGTCGGCCATAAGCTCGGCGAGTTCGCTCCTACGCGGACTTTCAAGGGCCACGAGAAGGACGACAGAAAGGGCCGTCGTCGCTGACCTGAGGTCAGCACGGCAGCACGTCCCGACACCCAGAAGAAAGCAGGACAGCAATGGAAGCCAAGGCGCAGGTGCGGCATCTCCGCATGTCGCCCATGAAGGCTCGCCGCGTTGTGGACCTGATTCGTGGCAAGAGCACGGCCGAGGCCCTGGACATCCTGCGGTTCGCCCCGCAGGCCGCCAGTGAGCCCGTCCTCAAGCTCGTCGAGTCCGCGATCGCCAACGCGCGGGTGAAGGCTGATCAGGCAGGGGAGCGCTTTGACGAGCGCGACCTCGCCGTCGCCGCCGCCTTCGTCGATGAGGGTCCGACCCAGAAGCGGTTCCAGCCGCGTGCTCAGGGTCGAGCCTTCCAGATCAAGAAGCGCACCAGCCACGTCACCGTGGTCGTCGCTCCCGTGAACAAGTAAGGAGTCCCGAATGGGCCAGAAGGTCAATCCGAATGGGTTCCGTCTCGGGATCACGACGGAGCACAGCAGCCGGTGGTTCGCTGATTCCTCCAAGGAGGGTCAGCGCTACCGCGACTACGTGAAGGAAGACGTCGCGATCCGCACGCTCATGTCCAAGGGCATGGAGCGGGCTGGCATCTCGAAGGTCGAGATCGAGCGCACCCGTGACCGTGTGCGCGTCGACCTCCACACCGCCCGCCCGGGCATCGTCATCGGGCGTCGTGGCGCGGAGGCCGAGCGCCTGCGCGGTGAGCTCGAGAAGCTCACCGGCAAGCAGATCCAGCTGAACATCCTCGAGGTCAAGAACCCCGAGGCTGACTCTCAGCTGGTTGCTCAGGGCATCGCCGAGCAGCTCGCCGCCCGCGTTTCCTTCCGCCGTGCGATGCGCAAGGGCATGCAGTCCGCGCAGCGTGCAGGTGCGAAGGGCATCCGAGTGGCCGTCTCCGGTCGCCTCGGTGGCGCCGAGATGAGCCGTAACGAGTTCTACCGCGAGGGTCGCGTGCCGCTGCACACCCTTCGCGCGAACATCGACTACGGCTTCTACGAGGCCAAGACCGCCTTCGGCCGCATCGGCGTGAAGGTGTGGATCTACAAGGGCGACGTCACCGCCAAGGAGCTCGCGGCTCAGCAGGCCGCCTCGCAGGGTCCCCGCTCCGGCGGACGTGGCGCCCCGCGTGCAGAGCGCCCGCGTGGCCGTCGCAACGAGCGCAACGCCACCGCGCGTCGGGACGGCTCGGAGGGTGCAGCTCCGGCTGCTGCTCCGTCCGCTTCCGCCGAGCAGGCGGCACCCGCGCCCGTACAGCAGCCCGGAACGGAGGCCTGAGCGACATGCTGATCCCTCGCAGGACCAAGCACCGCAAGCAGTACCGACCGCACCGCAGTGGCATGTCCAAGGGCGGCACCGATCTCGCGTTCGGCGACTACGGCATCCAGGCTCTCGAGCCCGCCTATGTCACCAACCGTCAGATCGAAGCTGCACGTATCGCCATGACGCGCTACATGAAGCGTGGCGGCAAGGTGTTCATCAACATCTACCCCGATCGTCCGCTCACCAAGAAGCCTGCCGAGGTCCGCATGGGCTCCGGTAAGGGTTCGGTCGAGTGGTGGATCGCCAATGTCAAGCCGGGTCGAGTCATGTTCGAACTCGCCGGCGTCGAGGAGGAGGTGGCTCGCGAGGCACTCCGCCTGGCGCAGCACAAGCTCCCCATGAAGAGCCGCATCCTGAGCCGAGAGAGTGGTGACATCTGATGGCAGCGACCAAGCTCACCGCCGATGAACTCGACAAGCTGGACGACGCGAAGCTGGTGGAAGAACTTGCCAAGGGCAAGGACGAGCTGTTCAAGCTCCGTTTCCAGTCCGCGACCGGTCAGCTCGAGAACTCCGGCCGTCTGCGGTCCGTCAAGAAGGACATCGCACGGATCTACACGATCCTGCGCGAGCGAGAGCTGGGCATCCGTCAGGCGCCCGGCGCCGCCGAGTGACCGCGAAGCGAGGAACAGAGATGACTGACAACACCCAGGCCGAGACCCCGGCCGTCGAGGAGCTCGACAAGGAAGGCGCGCACGCGTCCTCCCACGAGCGTCCCTACCGCAAGACCCAGCGTGGCTACGTGGTCTCGGACAAGATGGACAAGACCATCGTGATCGAGGTCGAGGAGCGTGTGAAGCACGCCCGTTACGGCAAGGTCACGACCAAGACGAGCCGGTTCAAGGCTCATGACGAGGAGAACAGCGCCGGCATCGGCGACCGTGTCGTCGTCATGGAGACTCGTCCCACCTCCGCCACCAAGCGGTGGCGTCTGGTCGAGATCGTCGAGCGCGCCAAGTGATCGGGCGGTCCCAGTGACCGCTCCGTGATCCAGAGAAGGGCCGGTCCTCCCACAGGGAGGGTCGGCCCTTCTCTTCGTCTCTGCGCTGCTGCCGAGCTGGCCGCTGTGGCCGCGGGGGTGGTGCGCCGCGCCGTCCCAGCCGGGTCAGGCGGTCAACTGGATCAGCAGTGCGCCGGCAAGCGCATCTTCCGCTGCGGGCGCGGGGACCTCCCGGGTGGCGCCTTCGCCGTCGATCAGCGCGACGGCATAGCTGCCGTCCGCGGTGCGGCGTAGCGCGCTGAAGGATTCACCGAGTGCTGCGCGCAGCTGATCCTCCCGGGGGATCCAGAGCGCGTCCTCCTGCTCCACGGAATCCAGCGCCCACTCGGTGGTCCCGTTGAACCGGAAGACCCGCTCTCCGCTGCGCCCATTCCCGAGCTCGATGACCATCGCCGAGAGCATGAAGGTCTCGTCCCGCAGCTGCTCGTTGTCGATGATGAAGAGGTCGCCGTCCGCCGGCGCCCACTGCAGTCCTGCGTCCCGCAGGCGCCGTGCGATGTCGATGTCGATCATGGGCACGAGCCTATGCCCCACCCCAGAATCTGCCGTGCCCGACCGGTGATCGCCGTCGTGGGGGAGTGTCGTGGGGGAGTGCTGCCGGCGGTGATCGGCAGGAGAGCAAGCACACACGGTTCGCCTCGGGGAGAAGGGGTGACAGCGGCTGGTGCGGCGCGTAGTCTTGAGCAGTTGCCGGACGGCTGTGCGCATGCATCCTCGGATGCTGGCGGATGGACGGCTGCGACAGGATCCGGTGTCACCAGATCCATCCTCCCCGGAGACCTCGCACGAGAAGCGAACGCTGTGCGTTCCTCACGCTAGTGCCTGAGTCCGGATGAGGAGTTTTTTGGTGCCCGGGACCGGTCGACGGTCACGCCTTTGGTCGAAGTTCTGCCCAGAGTCGGTGAAGTGCAATATGCAGTGTCCATATTCCGTTCCGCAAGGCTCGGCTCATCCGCTCCCGCGGGTGGGAAGAGAACCGGTGAGACGATAGGAGAACGAGTGATTCAGCAGGAGTCGCGACTGAAGGTCGCCGACAACACGGGTGCCAAGGAGATTCTCTGCATCCGTGTTCTCGGTGGCTCCGGTCGCCGTTACGCCAGCATCGGGGACACCATCGTGGCGACCGTCAAGGACGCCATCCCCGGTGGCAACGTCAAGAAGGGCGACATCGTCAAGGCGGTCGTCGTCCGCACGTCCAAGGAAGTCCGTCGCATCGACGGCTCCTACATCCGCTTCGACGAGAACGCAGCGGTGATCCTCAAGACCGATGGGGAGCCGCGCGGAACCCGCATCTTCGGCCCCGTCGGCCGCGAGCTGCGCGACAAGCGCTTCATGAAGATCGTCTCGCTGGCACCGGAGGTGGTGTGACATGGCAAAGATGAAGATCAAGAAGGGCGACCTCGTCCAGGTGATCACCGGTCGCACCAGCGACAGCGACACCGCCGCCAAGCGCGGTCTCGAGGTCGGCGACAAGGGCAAGCAGGGCCGTGTCCTGCAGGTGTTCCCCGATTCCCAGCGTGTGCTGGTCGAGGGCATCAACCGCCGCACGCACCATGTCAAGCCCAACCAGGCTGGCGGCGCGGGCGGCATCGAGCAGCGCGAGGCCTCGATCCACGTCTCGAACGTGGCTCTGGTCGACCCGGAGGACAACAAGCCGACCAAGATCGGTTACCGCGTCGAGACCCTCGAGCTCGAGAACGGCCGCACCAAGCAGGTGCGTGTCCGCTTCGCCAAGCGCTCCGGGAAGGACATCTGAGATGAGCGAGACTGCCACCCAGGCGACCACCCCGCGCCTCAAGAGCAAGTACAACGAGACCATCAAGGCTCAGCTGACCGAGCAGTTCGGTTACAGCAACGTCATGCTGGTCCCCGGTCTGACCAAGATCGTCGTGAACATGGGCGTCGGCGACGCCGCTCGCGACTCCAAGGTCATCGACGGTGCCATCCGCGATCTCGCGGACATCACGGGCCAGAAGCCCCAGGTCACCAAGGCTCGCAAGTCCATCGCGCAGTTCAAGCTGCGTGAGGGAATGCCGATCGGTGCCCACGTCACCCTGCGCAACGCCCGCATGTGGGAGTTCCTGGACCGCCTGCTGTCCACCGCGCTGCCCCGTATTCGTGACTTCCGGGGCCTGTCCCCGAAGCACTTCGACGGCAACGGGAACTACACCTTCGGTCTCACGGAACAGGTGATGTTCCACGAGATCGACCAGGACAAGATCGACCGCGTCCGCGGTATGGACATCACGGTCGTGACCACTGCGAAGACCGACGACGAGGGACGCGCGCTGCTCAAGCTGCTCGGCTTCCCCTTCAAGGAGAACTGATATGGCGAAGACAGCCCTGATCAAGAAGTCGGAGCGCAAGCCCAAGTTCGCTGTGCGCGGCTACACCCGTTGCCAGCGCTGCGGCCGTCCGCACTCCGTGTACCGCAAGTTCGGGCTCTGCCGAGTCTGCCTTCGCGAGATGGCTCACCGCGGTGAGCTCCCCGGCGTGACCAAGAGCAGCTGGTAAGGACTACCGCCAGAGGTCCCTCGTCGCATACATGGCGGCCGAGGGAAACCAGGTGAGGAAGAAGCAACAGACATGACCATGACCGACCCGATCGCGGACATGCTGACGCGGATCCGTAACGCCTCAGGGGCGTACCACGAGACCGCGTCCATGCCGTACTCGAAGTTGAAGGCCCGCATCGCGGACATCCTGAAGGCAGAGGGTTACATCCTCGGCTGGACCGAGGAAGAGGCCGAGGTGGGCTCCAAGCTCGTCCTCGAGCTCAAGTACTCGGACAGCCGTGAGCGTGCCATCTCCGGGATCCGTCGTATTTCGAAGCCCGGCCTGCGTGTGTACGCGAAGTCCACCAATCTGCCCAAGGTCCTCGGCGGACTGGGCGTGGCGATCCTGTCCACGTCCTCCGGCCTTCTGACCGACCGGCAGGCAGCCAAGAAGGGTGTGGGTGGGGAAGTCCTCGCCTACATCTGGTGAGCGGGAGAGGAGACAAACAGCTATGTCCCGCATCGGACGCCTGCCGGTCGCAGTGCCGGCCTCAGTCCAGAACGTCACCATCGAGGACCGCACCGTCACGGTGACCGGCCCCAAGGGCGAGCTCAAGCACATCGTGCCGGCTCCCCTCACCGTCGAGCGCGGTGAGGACGGCACCATCGTGGTGAGCCGCCCCGACGAGGAGCGCGAGAGCAAGGCCCTTCACGGCCTGACCCGCACCCTCATCAACAACATCGTCCTCGGTGTCACCGAGGGCTACACCAAGAAGCTGGAGATCGTGGGCACGGGCTACCGTGTCACCGCGAAGGGCACGGACCTCGAGTTCGCCCTCGGCTTCTCCCACCCCGTCGTGGTGAAGGCGCCCCAGGGCATCACCTTCGTCGTCGAGTCGCCGGCCAAGTTCTCGGTCAACGGCATCGACAAGCAGCAGGTGGGCGAGGTCGCAGCGAACATCCGCAAGCTGCGCAAGCCCGAGCCCTACAAGGGCAAGGGTGTGCGCTACGCCGACGAGGTCGTGCTCCGCAAGGCCGGAAAGGCTGGTAAGTGATCATGGGTTACGCACTCAAGCACACCAAGGGCAACCGCGGCAGCAAGCTGCGTTCGCGCGGCCGCCGTCACCTGCGGGTCCGTCGTCGCGTCGTCGGCACCGCCCAGCGTCCGCGCCTGGTGGTCACCCGCTCGGCACGCCACGTCTTCGTCCAGGTCGTCGACGACGCTCTCGGCAAGACCATCGCGTCGGCATCGACCATGGAAGCCGACCTGCGCGGCACCGAGGCAGCGAAGACCGACAAGGCCCGCACCGTCGGGACCCTCGTCGCTGAGCGTGCCAAGGCTGCCGGGATCGACTCCGTCGTGTTCGACCGCGGCGGCAACAAGTACCACGGCCGTGTGGCCGCCGTCGCAGACGGCGCCCGCGAGGCTGGCCTGGCGCTGTGATCGCCGCCCGGACACAGGACGAGAAGAGGATCTGAATATGGCTGCACAGCAGCGTAGCAACGGTCCCGCGGCCTCCGGCCGTGGGAACGACAACACGAACACCAGCAATGATCGCGGTGCCCGCCAGGGCGGCAACGATCGCGGTGGGCGTCAGGGTGGCCGCGGCCGCGGTCAGGAAGCCGAGAAGTCGGCATTCCTCGAGCGCGTCGTGAGCATCAACCGCGTGTCGAAGGTCGTCAAGGGCGGCCGTCGATTCTCCTTCACCGCCCTCGTGGTGGTGGGTGACGGCGACGGAACGGTCGGCGTCGGCTACGGCAAGGCCAAGGAGGTGCCCGCGGCGATCGCCAAGGGCGTCGAGGAGGCGAAGAAGAACTTCTTCCGCGTCCCTCGTATCCAGGGCACCGTGGTCCACCCGGTCCAGGGCGAGGATGCAGCAGGCGTCGTCCTGCTGCGCCCGGCCGCTCCCGGTACCGGTGTGATTGCCGGTGGCCCGGTCCGCGCCGTCCTCGAGTGCGCTGGAGTGCACGACGTGCTCTCCAAGTCGCTCGGCTCGACCAACGCGATCAACATCGTGCGGGCAACGGTCGCCGCGCTCAAGATGCTCGAGGAGCCGGAGGCCGTGGCAGCACGTCGTGGCCTCACGGTCGAGCAGGTCACCCCGGCACCGCTCCTGCGGGCCCAGGCCGCGGGTCGCGCTGCAGCCCGTGCACAGAAGGTGGGTGCCTGATGCAGATCAAGGTGACCCAGACCCGTTCTGACATCGGCGGCACCAAGAGCCAGCGAGCCACCCTGCGCGGCCTCGGCCTCAAGCGCATCGGTGACACCGTGGTGAAGGAAGACCGCCCTGAGATCCGCGGCATGATCCGCACCGTCACCCATCTGGTGACGTTCGAAGAGGTGGACTGACATGACTGATTCCAACCAGAGCCCTCTGAAGCTTCACGACCTGCGCCCCGCGCCGGGTTCGAAGACCGCACGCACCCGCGTCGGTCGCGGTGAGGCTTCCAAGGGCAAGACGGCCGGGCGTGGCACCAAGGGCACCAAGGCCCGCAACACGGTGCGCCTCGGCTTCGAGGGCGGGCAGATGCCGCTGCACATGCGGCTGCCGAAGCTTCGCGGCTTCACCAACCCGTTCCGCGTCGAGTACCAGGCAGTGAACCTGTCGACCCTGCAGGAGCTGTTCCCCGCGGGCGGCACCGTCACGGTCGAGGATCTCGTCGCCAAGGGCGCCGTGCGCAAGAACCAGCCCGTCAAGGTGCTGGGCGCCGGCGACGTGAGCGTCAAGCTCGACGTCACCGCCCAGAAGTTCTCCGCCTCGGCGGAGCAGAAGATCGCGGCGGCTGGCGGGTCCGTCACCACCGCGTGAGTCTCTTTTGACGGGGCACCGTGGCACGGAATATCCTGTGCCGCGGTGCCCTGTCGTCATTTCGGGGCCGGTCCGATGGCCGCGCAATCCCGCGGCACCGGGACGGACCGTGACACCCTTGGTCCCGTCCCCGGACCTCCAGGAGGGAAACAGGTGAACTCGTTCGTGCGCGCGCTGCGCACCCCCGAGCTGAGAGCGAAGATCCTCTTCACACTCGGTCTGATCGCGGTGTATCGCCTCGGTGTCTTTATCCCCACCCCGGGATTCGACGCCTCCAACGTGATGTTCTGTGCTGATCAGGCCGCCTCGGCCGGTGGCTCCAACGTGCTGGGCATGGTCAACATGTTCTCCGGTGGCGCCCTGTTGCAGCTCTCCATCTTCGCCCTGGGCGTGATGCCCTACATCACCGCGTCGATCATCGTGCAGCTGCTGCGCGTGGTGATCCCGCGGTTCGAGGCCCTCCACAAGGAGGGGGCATCCGGTACTGCGAAGCTCACCCAGTACACCCGGTACCTCACCATCGGTCTGGGCATCCTCCAATCGACCACCATCATCACCCTGGTGCGCTCGGGCAACTTCTTCGTCGGCTGCCAGCTCGAGCTGGTTCCCGACCAGTCGATCCCGACCCTGCTGACCATGGTCCTGACCATGACCGTCGGCACCGTGCTGATCATGTTCATGGGTGAGATGATCACCGAGCGCGGCATCGGCAACGGCATGTCGCTGATGATCTTCACCTCGATCGCGTCCTCGTTCCCCGGCTCCTTCGGCCAGGTGTGGCAGCTGCAGGGCTGGCTGACCTTCTCCCTGGTCATCGTCGTGGCGCTGGTCGTCATGGTGGGCATGGTCTTCGTCGAGCAGTCTCAGCGGCGGATCCCCGTCCAGTACGCCAAGCGCATGGTCGGGCGCCGCATGTACGGCGGCACCTCCACCTACATCCCGGTCAAGGTCAACCAGGCCGGCGTCATCCCCGTCATCTTCGCGAGCTCGATCCTCGCGCTGCCGCAGATGGCCTCCTCCTTCGGTGATCCTGAGGCCCCCTGGGTGGCGTGGGTGAACACCCACCTCGTGCTCGGCTTCTCCTTCTCCTGGGTCTA
Organism: Brachybacterium sp. AOP29-B2-41; assembly: GCF_052378395.1. Lineage (NCBI taxonomy): Bacteria > Bacillati > Actinomycetota > Actinomycetes > Micrococcales > Dermabacteraceae > Brachybacterium > Brachybacterium sp. AOP29-B2-41. The sequence goes on along the minus strand of NZ_JBQSXR010000011.1, from coordinate 63,825 downwards.
CGCCCTGGTGTACGTGACCCTGATCGTCTTCTTCGCGTTCTTCTACACCTCGATCACCTTCAATGCGGAGGAGATCGCGGACAACATGAAGAAGTACGGCGGGTTCATCCCCAACGTCCGCGCGGGCAAGCCCACCGAGAACTACCTGCGCTACGTGATCAACCGGATCCAGTCCGCCGGCGCGGTCTATCTCGCGGTGATCTGCCTGATCCCGCTGTTCGCTCTCGTCTATCTCGGAACCTCGCAGGACTTTCCGCTCGGTGGTGTGTCCCTGCTGATCATCATCGGCGTCGGCCTCGACACCGTGAAGCAGATCGATGCGAAGCTCCAGCAGCACCACTACGAAGGGATTCTTCGGTGAACACCCCCACCTCCGCCGCCTCGCCCGTCCAGGCCCGCCGCCTCCTGATCGTGGGCCCGCCCGGCGCGGGCAAGGGCACCCAGGCCGTGCGCCTCGCCGAGGAGCTGTCCATCCCGGCGATCTCCACCGGCGACATCTTCCGGGCCAACGTGTCCGGCGAGACCGAGCTCGGTGTGCTCGCGAAGTCCTACATGGACAAGGGCGAGTACGTTCCGGACTCGGTCACCAACGACATGGTCCGTTCGCGGCTCGGCGAGGCCGATGCCCAGGACGGCTTCCTGCTGGACGGCTACCCCCGCACCCTCGACCAGGTCGAGGCGCTGGACGGGATGCTCACCGAGCTGGGCACCACGCTCGATGCGGTGCTGCTGCTGGTGGTCGAGACCGAGGAGGTCGTGGGCCGCCTCGTCGAGCGTGGCGAGCAGCAGGGCCGCAGCGACGACACCGAGGAGACGATCCGTCGCCGGCTCGAGGTCTATGCGGAGCAGACCGCGCCGCTGATCGACGTCTACGAGAAGCGTGATCTGGTGCGCCGGGTCGACGGCATGGCAACGATCGACGACGTCACCGCGTCGCTGCGCGAGGCCCTCGCCGACCGATGAGCATCCTGCCGGAGCGCGTGGAGCTCAAGACCCCCGAGCAGATCCATGTGATGCGCCGCAGCGGGATGCTGCTGCACCGCGTCCACGAGATGCTCGCCGCGCAGATCCGGCCCGGCATCACCACGAACGAGCTGGACACCCTCGCCCACGACATGATCCGCGACGAGGGTGCGACCCCGAACTTCCTGGGCTACCAGGGGTACCCGGCGACGCTGTGCATCAGCGTCAACGAGGTCGTGGTCCACGGGATCCCCGATGAACGTCCGCTGGTCGAGGGCGACATCGTCTCGATCGACGGCGGCCTGATCATCGAGGGCTGGCATTCGGATGCGGCGCGCACCCACATCGTGGGCCGGGCGCGCTCGGTGGCCGATGAGGATCTGGTCCGCACCACGCGCGAGGCGCTCTGGGCCGGCATCGCCGCGCTCGCGACCGCGGACCGGGTGGGTCAGATCAGCGCCGCGATCGAGGACTACGTCGCTGAGGCGGCGGGGGAGTCCCTCTCCCACCTCGAGGGCTTCGGCGGGCACGGGATCGGTACGGCGATGCACCAGGCGCCTGACGTCATGAACTACCGCACCCGCTCCCGAGGGCCCCGGGTGCGCCCGGGGATGTGCCTGGCGATCGAGCCGATGCTGATCCAGGGTCCCGGCAACTGGACGCTGGACGATGACGACTGGACCGTGCGTGCCACCGCCGGGGGCCGTGCCGCCCACGCAGAGCACTCCGTGGCCGTGACCGAGCAGGGGCTGCTGGTGCTCACCGAGGGCGACGGCGGTGCCGCCGAGCTCGCGCGGCGGGGCATCGTGGCCGCGCCGGATCCGCTGGCCGACCCTGCTACGTGAGGACCAGGACGGGGCGCGGCCTTTCATCGCCTGGATTCCGGCCCGACGTGACCGGGGTCATCGCCTCTGCCTCTCGCCTGATCCGCGAGGCGCGTGTAGGCTGATCCATCGGGTGTGCTCCGTGCATGTCGTCCTCATCGCAGGTCGTGCAGTCCCGTCGCGCCGATCGATCCAACGGCTCAGCCGTGAAGATCAGCGAGGCCGACGACACGCACAACGCGCACCCTTGTCGACCACCGTCCCGTCACCTGACGGTCGGTGAGCACAGCCTGAGTAATCAGGAACGCGGAACTCGGCACCGGCTTGCCGGGGGCGAGAGATTGGGGAGGCATGGCGAAGAAGGACGGCGTGATCGAGGTCGAGGGCTTGGTGACGGAGGCGCTCGCGAATGCGCGTTTCCGTGTCGAGCTCGACAACGGGCACAAGGTGCTCGCGCACATCTCCGGGAAGATGCGCCAGCACTACATCCGCATCCTTCCCGAGGACCGTGTGGTCGTCGAGCTGAGCCCCTACGACCTCGACCGTGGCCGCATCGTGTACCGCTACAAGTGATCGTCCCGGGAGAAGGAAAGCTATGAAGGTCAATCCGAGCGTCAAGCCCATCTGTGACAACTGCAAGGTGATCCGTCGCCACTCGCGCGTCATGGTGATCTGCTCGAACCCTCGTCACAAGCAGCGCCAGGGCTGAGCGGAGCACTCCGCACATCCCGGCAACTGCCGTGACAGCCGCCCCAGAGGCGGCAGCCCTGAAGGGCACCGTCCGATCCGTCGGACACACATAAAAGAAGAGACGACACCACCGGCCCTCGGGTCGGCTACCCGCAGCGCGGAGGCTGCGGCGTCCAGGGAACAGACCCGGGCGAGGTGTCGGATCAGGCCTCCGAGACAGTAGGAGAATCTGCACATGGCACGTCTGGTGGGAGTAGACCTTCCGCGCGAAAAGCGCCTCGAAGTCGCCCTGACGTACATCTTCGGCGTGGGACGCACCCGCGCCCTGGAGACCCTGGCCGCGACCGGCGTCTCTGGTGACCTGCGCGTGCGCGAGGTCAGCGACGAGGACCTCGTCAAGCTTCGCGATCACATCGAAGAGAACTACATGGTCGAGGGTGACCTGCGCCGCGAGGTCGCCGGTGACATCCGCCGCAAGGTCGAGATCGGCAGCTACCAGGGCCTGCGCCACCGCCGTGGTCTGCCGGTGCACGGTCAGCGCACCAAGACCAACGCGCGCACCCGCAAGGGCCCCAAGCGCACGGTCGCCGGCAAGAAGAAGGCCCGCTGATCCACGGCTTCCGCCGTCGGACCGCGAGTGTCTTCGGACCCGTAGTCACTTCGCGCCGCTGAGGGACCCGGCGCACCCGAAACCCACCAGAGGAGTACTGCCGCATGGCATCCAAGACCCAGCAGGCCGCTGCGCGCAAGCCGCGCCGCAAGGACAAGAAGAACATTGTCAACGGCCAGGCTCATATCAAGAGCACATTCAACAACACCATCGTGTCCATCACGGACCCGAACGGCGCCGTCATCTCCTGGGCCTCCGCGGGCCAGGTCGGCTTCAAGGGCTCGCGCAAGTCGACCCCGTACGCCGCGCAGATGGCCGCCGAGGCCGCCGCTCGCCGCGCCCAGGAGCACGGCATGAAGAAGGTCGACGTCTTCGTCAAGGGCCCGGGCTCCGGCCGCGAGACCGCGATCCGTTCGCTCACGGCGACCGGCCTCGAGGTCGGTTCGATCCAGGACGTCACCCCGCAGCCGCACAACGGCACCCGCCCGGCCAAGCGCCGCCGCGTCTGACCTCTACGGTCACGGCGGGGCTCTGCTCCCCGCTGTGCCGTTCCGTGCCGGGCGGGGCTCCTGCCGCGCCCGGCACCCTGGACACCACTCACCTTCTAGGCCCATCGCCCCCTTCTGAGCGTCATATGGCGGACGCTCGCTGAAAGGATCCACAGTGCTCATTGCACAGCGCCCCACGCTGACCGAAGAGGTCGTGTCGGACAACCGCTCACGGTTCGTCATCGAGCCGCTCGAGCCGGGCTTCGGCTACACCCTCGGCAACTCCCTGCGCCGCACCCTGCTGTCCTCGATCCCCGGAGCTGCGGTCACCTCGATCCGCATCGACGGTGTGCTCCACGAGTTCAGCACGGTCCCCGGCGTCAAGGAGGACATCACCGAGGTCATCCTCAACGTCAAGAACCTGGTCGTCTCCTCCGAGAACGACGAGCCGGTCGTGATGTACCTGCGTCGCGAGGAAGCCGGCCGCGTCACCGCTGCCGACATCACCCCGCCCGCCGGCGTGGAGATCCACAACCCCGACCTCCACATCGCGACCCTGAACGAGAAGGGCCGCCTGGAGATCGAACTGATCGTCGAGCGCGGTCGCGGCTACGTCTCCGCCGCGCAGAACAAGGGCGTCGACGGCGAGATCGGCCGGGTTCCGGTCGACTCGATCTACTCGCCCGTGCTGAAGGTGACCTACAAGGTCGAGGCGACTCGTGTCGAGCAGCGCACCGACTTCGACAAGCTGATCGTCGACGTCGAGACCAAGCCCGCCATCTCGCCCCGCGATGCGGTGGCCTCGGCCGGCAAGACCCTGGTCGAGCTGTTCGGGCTGGCTCATGAGCTGAACCAGGAGGCGGAGGGCATCGAGATCGGCCCGTCGCCCACGGATCAGGCTCTGGCCGCCGATCTGGCGCGTCCGATCAACGACCTGAACCTCCCGGTCCGGTCGTACAACTGCCTGATGCGCGAGGGTGTCCACACCGTCGGCGAGCTGACCGCCCGTTCCGAGGCCGATCTGCTCGACATCCGCAACTTCGGCCAGAAGTCCATCGACGAGGTCAAGGCGAAGCTCGCCGACCTCGGTCTGTCGCTGAAGGATTCCCCGGCCGGATTCGATCCGTCTGCCCTGGACTCCTACTCCGACGGCTTCGGCGACCAGTACTGACCTTTATCTTTCACTAGGAGAACGACCATGCCTACCCCCACCAAGGGTGCGCGCCTCGGCGGATCCCCCGCGCACGAGCGGATGATCCTCGCCAGCCTCGCGACCGAGCTGTTCCGCCACAAGGCGATCACCACCACCGAGACCAAGGCCAAGCGCCTGCGCCCCCACGCGGAGCGTCTCATCACCCAGGCGAAGAAGGGCGATCTCGCCTCTCGTCGTCGGGTCATGGAGACCATCCGTGACAAGGGCGTCGTCTACTCGCTGTTCGAGGAGATCGCACCGACCTTCGCCGAGCGTCCCGGCGGCTACACCCGCATCACCAAGGTGGCACCGCGTCGTGGCGACAACGCCCCGATGGCCGTCATCGAGCTGGTCACCGAGGAGTTCTCGGCCAAGCAGTCCGTGGTGAAGGAGGCTGAGGGCGCCGCCAAGAACGACGCCAAGGCTGCTGACACCGCTGCGGCCGCCGACACCGCTGCTGCCGAGGACGTCGCTCCGGTCGAGCCCGCCGAGGGTGCCGACGACGAGAAGTGAGCACTCTGCTCTGAGGAGCAGCGCCACGCCGAGGGCGGGCCGACGGGAGAGATCCCGACGGTCCGCCCTCGTTCTCATCGGAATTTCAGGAATCAGCGCACCTTCCCGGTGAGGATCGGCGAATACGGACGATAGGTCTTTACCGGACATTCCGGGTTCCACTAGCGGTTTTGAGACCAGCATCTCCGGTGTTTGTCCGATCGTGACCCGGGCGAAAGTTCCCCCGTGGGCTTCGTGCACTACGGTGATCCACGGATGTCCGTTCCCCGGGCAACCTCGTCTCGCTCCTCGAGCTCGTGGTGTGCCTCGGCCCCGGTCTTCGTGCCTCACCACCTCTCGTTCGGAGCTGTTCATCAATGTCCACGCGGAACATTCCCCCCGCCCCCGACACGTCTCGACCCTCACCCCTCTCGCGCCGTGGCCTCCTCGTCGCCGCCGCCTCGGTTCCGGCCGGGGCCGCTGTGCTCTCTGCCGCCCCCGCGCTCGCCGATCCCGCAGTGACCGACGGCGAGACCCGTATCGTCGACGTCCCCCTCGCGGACGTCCCGCTGCTCGATGACAGCGGCGCGCAGGTTCGCGACCTCGCCGATCAGCCGGCCACCATGGTCGGCGTGACCTGGCCGAACGACGCCGACGCTCCCGAGGTCCAGGCTCGTGGCCTCGGCGAGGACGGCGAGTGGACCGAGTGGCTCCCGCTGGAGACCGCGGAGAACCCTGAGACGGGCGAGGACGCCGCCGGCACCGAGGTCGCATGGATCGGTGTGGTCTCCGCGCTGCAGATCCGCGCCGAGCTCGAGGGCGCCGACGTCACTGATTCCCTCATCGCGCACGTCGTCACCACCTCGCCGGCCCCGGCCGACAGCCAGGTCGGGCAGTACACGGGCCCTTCCGCGCGCGTCTCCCAGGCCGATCAGGTGACCACGATGGCCGTTGCCGCCTCGACGAACCCTGCCACGCCCGTGCTCGGTCCGGGTGCTCCCTCCTACGTCTCCCGCGCGGCCTGGGGCGCCGATGAGTCCAAGGTTCGGGGCACGAGCGGCGCCGATGAGCTCAAGGCAGTGGTCCTCCACCATACTGCGGGGACCAACAACTATTCCTCCGCGCAGTCCGCGCAGATCGTGCGCGGCATCCTGAACTATCACACCGGGACCATGGGCTGGGCCGACATCGGCTACAACATCCTGGTCTCGAAGTACGGCCAGATCTTCGAGGGCCGCAGCGGCGGACTGCACCGCAACATCACCGGTGCCCACGCCTATGGCTTCAACACCGGTTCCTTCGGCATCTCCGTGATGGGCGACTACTCCTCGACGGCGCCACCGCGTGCCGCCCGCGTCGCCGTCGCGCAGCTGGTGAGCTGGAAGCTGCTGAACACCTTCCAGACCAGCGTGTGGGCGAAGTCCTCTTGGACCCCGGGGACCGGGACCCGCTTCACCGCCGGCAAGACGATCTCTCTCGCGAAGATGATGGGCCACCGCGACGTCAACTACACCGAGTGCCCGGGGCTGAGCCTGTACCGCCAGTTCGACACCATCCGCGGGGAGGCCCAGGCCTTCATCGACGGGGGCTGGAAAGAGCACCTCTGGGCCTTCCAGGGCGCGGGCGGCACCTCGAAGCTCGGCACCGTGGTCAAGAGCGCCCACCGCACCGGGAAGTACACCGCGACGGTCCTCACCAAGGGCCTGGTCCTCCAGGAGGGTGGAGCAGCCGCAGGGTATGCGACGCCGTTCGCGTCGCAGTGGCGCGGTACCTGGGGCCGGCCGACGGGCTCCGCCTCCACCCGTTTCGGGCAGACGGTGCAGACCTTCCAGCAGGGCGCGGTGGTGAAGACCGGCAAGTCCGTCCAGTTCCACGACTCCCGCTTCATCGATGTCCCCCCGAACCTGATGTACCGGGCGGAGATCGAGAAGCTCGCCGCCAAGGGGATCACCACGGGCTGGGACGACGACAGCTATCGCCCGCTGGCCCCGATCCAGCGCGATGCGATGGTCGCCTTCGTCTACCGAGCGTTGGGAAAGCCCGCCTTCACCCCGCCGACGAGGTCCCCGTTCAAGGACATGCCGCCCAGCCGGATGTTCTACAAGGAGATCACCTGGGCGCATGCCAAGGGGATCACCACCGGCTGGCCGGACGGCACCTTCCGTCCCACAGCATCCGTGGAGCGTGGAGCGGTCGCGGCTTTCCTGTACCGTGCCTCCGGGGAACGGTCCACCAAGACCGCGAACCCGTTCTCCGATGTCCCGTCGAACCATCAGTTCGGCAAGGAGATCACGTGGCTCGCCTCGACGGGCATCACGACCGGCTGGCCGGACGGCACCTTCCGTCCCGTCGCGCCGATCGCCCGTGATGCGATGGCCGCGTTCATGATCCGCTGGATGGATGTGCGCGGACTCTGACCCCTGAGGGAGCAGACCTGCTCCGGAAGAAGGAGATGCCGGTGAAGGTCGCTCTGCTGTGCGACGTCGATCAGACCGTCTACCACGTCGGTGATGAAGCCATCGCGACGATGAGCGCCCGGCGCCTCACCGCGCGCGGCCATCAGGTGGTGCGGCTCTCGCGGCACGAGAAGTACGGGCCCGGAGGTGCTGCGCCGGCATCGAGCATCCCGGCGCTCACCTTCCCCTGGCCGCTCGAGGACAGGGCGCGGTATCTCGCGGAGATCCGCAGGGCCCTCGCCGGTGACCCGGGCGCCCTGCCCGCCGCGGACAAGCTGTTCACCATCATCGATCAACTGAAGGACGTGGACTCCGTCGTGATCGGCGGGGGTGGCAGCCTCACCTCCCGCTACGGCTGGCTGCTCGACGAGCGCCTCGCCACCGCTCTGGTCGCACGGTCCCTGGGCAAGCCGGTGGTGCTCACCGGGCAGAGCCTCGGCCCGGAGCTCACCCCGGCCGACCGGGAGAGCATGCGCGAGCTGCTGGAGCTGTGCACGCTGGTGGGCCTGCGGGACACGCACAGCGTGCGGATCGCGCGCGAGCTGTGCCGGGCCCACCCCGCGCTGGTGCAGACGCTCGATGACGCCGTCGGGCTCGGCCTGTCCGCAGCGGCCGGCGCACATGACCTCGACCCTGAGCTGCTGAGCGTGACCTTGGGAGGGGACGGGGACCCGTTGCCGCGGGACGCCTACATCGCACTGGCGTGCGCGGTGATCGAGGAGCTCGCGGGGCGCACCGGTGCCCGGGTGGAGCTGGTCCCGCACATGGCTGACCCCGATGACGGTGGCGGTGATCTGCTGCTGCACCATGAAGTGGCCGCCCAGCTGAGCATGCCCGCGACGGTGCTGCCGATCGAGCAGGACACCGCGGCTGCCGCGCGGACCACCGGTGCAGCGTGGGTGATCAGCACCCGCTTCCATCCCGTGGTCTTCGGGACCGCCGCCGGCTCCTCGGTGCTCGCGCTGCCGCTGAACCGCTACGGGCATTCCCGGATGGACGGCGCGCTGCGCAACATCGGGCTCGCCGGCGCGGCGGTGCCCGCCGCAGCGCTGTGGGATCCGGTCGCTCAGGGGCCGTCGGACCTGGTGGGTCCCGTGGTCGAGGCGCTCGTGGCCGGCCGGGAGGCCGAGCACGCCACGCTCGAGGCCGCCCGGCCGCAGCTGCTGGCTGCGGCGGAGTCCTGGTGGGACCGCGTCGCCGCAGCGCTGGCCGGTGAGGAACACTCCGCTTCCGAACACACCGATCCGGTGGGTGCCGGTCTCACGCCGGAGCAGCGTTGGCGCGAGCCGCTGCGCTCTGCCCTGGCACCCTTCACCCGGGCCGTGGACCGTGCAGGGGAGCCGTCGGCGGCGATCATCATGCGCACCCGCGACCGGCCGCAGATGCTCGACCGCGCCGTCCAGGACGTCCTCGCCCAGACCCGCCAGGACTGGGAGCTGGTGATCGTCGACGACGCCGGGGACCGGGCGGCCGTCGACGCTGTCGCCGCCCGGCATGCGAGCGAGGCCGACGGGCGCCTCCGCGTGATCCACCGCGAGGCCTCCACCGGTATGGAGGCGGCGAGCAATCACGGGCTGCGCGAGACCTCAGCGCCCGCCGTGGTGATTCACGATGACGACGACACCTGGCATGCGACCTTCCTCCAGGAGACCCTCGGCCATCTCGAGGCGCACCCCGAGCAGGAGGCGGTGGTGGTGCGCACGCTGATCGTCCACGAGCATGAGACCCCCACCGGCTTCGTCGAGGACGAGATGTTCCTGTCCTGGCCCGAGCTCGAGGGCGTGCGGCTGGTGGATTACATCGCCGTGAACCGCAACGTGCCGATCTCGATGCTGCATCGTCGGCGGGTCCACGACATCGTGGGCCCCTATGACGAGTCCCTCCCAGTGGTCGGCGACTACGCCTTCCACCTGCAGCTGCTGCAGAGCGCGGAGGTGGGGTTCCTGGACCGTCCGCTCGCGCAGTGGCGGCAGCGGCCCGCTGCGGTGGGAGCCAGCAGCAATTCGATGTACGCCCTGTCCGGAGGCCACCGCCACTACGATGCCGAGCTGCGCGAGCGGTATTTCCGGCCGTGGGTCGCGGAGCACGGGATCGGGCTGCCGATGTTCCTGTCGAAGAACACCGAGACGGTCGTCGAACGCAGCGAGGAGAGGCTTCTCGAGGAGCTGAAGGCGCTGCGCGAGGAGGTCGCGCAGCTGCACGAGCGGCTGGACGGCATCGCGCCGGGAAGCGCCGGGCAGGGCGCAGCAGGCCGTGCCGCGGGCTTCGTGCGACGCGCGGGGCGCCGGGCTCTCGGCGGCGTCGCGCGTCGGGAACGCCCCTCGCGCGGTGACTGAGCCTGCCTCGGTCCGAGCCAGCCCGGGGAATCTCAGCGACTGAGCCTGCCTCTGTCGGAGCTGGCCCGGGGAATCGACGGACCTGACACCACAGGAGGGTCTCTCCGAGCACGCAGTCGCGCGCGGAGAGACCCTCCTGTGGTCCTGCGGTGTCAGCCGAAGTAGCGCGGCAGGGTGCCGTCTCGCAGCTCCCGCAGCTCGCCGACGGTGAAGGAGCCCACGCCCTCGATTGCCAGGGCGCTGCCACCGGTGCTGCCGAGGCGCAGCAGCGGGACTTCGTGCTCGGCGGCCAGCGCCGTGAACCGCTCCTCCAGCTCGGCGGGCACCGCGACCAGCGCGCGGCCCTGCGACTCGGAGAACAGGGCGCCGGTGAGATCCACACCGTCGCGCTCCAGCAGACCGGCGATGTCCACCTGGGCACCGGTCCCGAAGCGGGTCACCGACTCCACCAGGGCCTGGGCCAGGCCGCCCTCGGAGAGATCATGCGCCGCAGTGGCGAGCCCCTCCTCGGCGGAGGTGATCAGCACCCGGGCCAGCGAGCGCTCGGCCTCGAGATCGACCTGCGGCGGCATGCCGCCCAGGTGCTGGTGGATGACATCCGCCCAGGCCGAGCCCGAGAGCTCCTCACGCGTGGTGCCCAGCAACAGCACCGACAGGCCCTCTGCCTGCCAGCCGGAGGGGACGCGGCGCGCGACGTCCTCGAACACGCCGAGCACGCCGACCACCGGGGTGGGGTGGATCGCGGAATCGATGAGGCCCGGCTCGCCGGTGGAGTTGTACAGGGAGACGTTGCCGCCGGTGACCGGCACCTCGAGCGTCTCGCACGCCTCGGCGAGCCCGCCGATCGCCTCGACCAGCTGCCACATCGGGCCCGGGTCCTCGGGGGAGCCGAAGTTCAGGCAGTCCGTGATCGCGAGCGGCACCGCGCCGGAGGTCGCCACGTTGCGGTAGGCCTCGGACAGCGCGAGCTGGGCCCCGGTACGGGGATCGAGCTTGGTGTATCGGCCGTTGGCGTCGGTCGCGAGCGCGATGCCGCGGCCGGTGGCCTCGTCGATCCGGAGCACGCCGGCGTCGTCGGGCATCGAGAGCGCGGTGTTCCCACCCACGTAGCGGTCGAACTGGTCGGTGACCCAGTTCCTGGAGGCGAGGTTCGGGGAGGCGATCAGGGTGCGCACGGTCGCCGCGAGCTCCTCGGCGGTGCCGGGGCGGGGGAGGACCTCCGCGGTGTCGGCCTGCAGGGCGTCCTGCCAGTCGGGCCGGGCGTAGGGGCGATCGTAGACGGGGCTGTCGATCGCGACCGTCGCCGGGTCCACGTCGACGATGCGATGTCCGTGGTGGTCGATGGTGAGCCGGCCGTCACCGGTGACCTCGCCGATCACCGCGGCTTCGACATCCCACTTCGCGGCGATCGCCTGGAACTCCTCGAGCTTCTCGGGGCTCACCACGGCCATCATGCGTTCCTGGGACTCGCTCATCAGGATCTCGCCGGCGTTCAGGGTGGGGTCGCGCAGCAGCACCTCCTCGAGGTGGATGTGCATGCCCGAGGCGCCGTTGGCGGCCAGCTCGCTGGTGGCGCAGGAGATGCCCGCGGCGCCAAGATCCTGGATGCCCTCGACGGTGCCGGCGGCGAACAGCTCGAGGCAGCACTCGATGAGCACCTTCTCCATGAAGGGGTCGCCCACCTGGACGCTGGGGCGCTTGAGGGGGCCGTCCTCCTCGAAGGTCTCCGAGGCGAGGATGGAGGCGCCGCCGATGCCGTCCCCTCCGGTGCGGGCACCGAAGAGCACCACCTTGTTGCCGGGGCCGGTCGCGGAGGCGAGGTGGATGTCCTCGTGGCGCATCACGCCGAGTGCGAGCGCGTTGACCAGGGGGTTGGTCTGGTAGGCGGCATCGAACACGGTCTCGCCGCCGATGTTCGGCAGGCCGAGGGAGTTGCCGTAGCCGCCCACTCCGGAGACGACGCCGTGGACCACGCGGGCGGTGTCGGGGTGGTCGATCGCGCCGAAGCGCAGCTGATCCATGACCGCGACCGGGCGGGCACCCATCGAGATGATGTCGCGCACGATTCCGCCGACGCCGGTGGCCGCGCCCTGGTAGGGCTCGACGTAGGAGGGGTGGTTGTGGGACTCGACCTTGAAGGTCACCGCCCAGCCGTCACCGATGTCGACCACGCCGGCGTTCTCGCCCATGCCCACCAGCAGCTTCTCGCGCATCTTCTCGGTGGTGTGCTTGCCGAAGGTGCTCAGGTGCCTCTTGGAGGACTTGTACGAGCAGTGCTCGGACCACATCACCGAGTACATGGCGAGCTCGGCGTTGGTGGGGCGGCGGCCGAGAATCTCGCGGATGCTCGCGTACTCGTCCTCCTTGAGCCCGAGATCCGCGAACGGCTGGGCCTGGTCAGGGGTGGAGGCGGCATGCTCGACCGTGTCGACGTCCGCGGGCGTGCCGTGCGGGGTGGAGGGGGCGAGGTCGGCGGTCATCGCGGTTTCGGGTCCGTTCATCACGAGGGCTGGGGTGCGGGCGGGCCGTGAGGGGCCGTGCCCGGCGACCCCAGTCTACGATCGCGGCGCCCGACAGGGCGGACCGGGGCAGGTGCTGAGACCCGGGCCGCCCGGCAACGGTCAGCGGGCGGCGCCGCTGCCCGGGCGGCCCGCTCGCTTCGCCTTCTTCGCCTGGTCCCGCAGCGCCTTCTCGCTGACCGGCGAGGAGGTGCTGGCACGCTGCGCACGGAAGTAGGCGGCGGCCTCGTCCTGGCGCTCCTGCTCCCCGCCCAGCGCGATCGGTGCCCGCACATGACCGGGGCGCACATCGAAGGCGGCGACCAGGTCGAGCACATGCGGGCGCAGCCGCCACAGCAGTCGGCGCAGGTCGCCCTCGATCTGGCGGCCGCGCTGGGTGGAGATCATTCCACTGAGCAGGAACCAGGCCAGGTCATCGTTGATCGCGGTGAGCCCGAACAGGTCCCGCACATCGGTGAGCACCGCCCGGGAGCCCTCATCCGTGAGTGCCTCGATCCCCGCGGTGAAGGCACGCCAGCGGACCAGGTCGGCGTGGGCGCGAGCGGCGTCCAGCATCTCCACCTGGTGCTTGTTCACCTCGGAGGCGGCGTCGGCCGGGCTCATCTTCGCCGCTCCGCGCAGTGCGAGGGCGACCTCCTCGACCTTGATCCGGGCACGATCGGCGAGCATCTCCTCCTGGAACTCCGCCTGGCGCATGGAGTCGAAGGCGCGCCGCGCGTTGCCGCGATCGGCGACGCTCTGGCCGAGGCGTGCCCAGGGGGTATGGCGCTTGGCGAGCACCTCGGCACGCTGCGCGATGAAGCGACCGATCCCGGCACGGTCCACGCTGCGCAGCTCGGAGGTGTAGTCGGACAGCAGGCGCTTGGCGACCAGCTGCAGCAGGACGGTGTTGTCGCCCTCGAAGGTCGCATAGACGTCCAGGTCCTGGTGCAGCCCCACCAGCTGGTTCTCCGCCATGAAGCCGGCACCGCCGCAGGCCTCGCGGCACTCCTGGACGGTGTCCAGCGCGAGCCGGGTCGAGGTGGGCTTGAGGGCCGCGGCGAGGGTCTCGAGGTCCTCGCGGGACTCGGGGTCGTCGGCCCGGCCGGAGAACACGTCGTCGAAGGCCTGCAGCAGCTGCTCGTGCGCGAAGGCGCCGGCGTAGGTCGCGGCGAGCTTGGGCAGCAGGCGGTGCAGGTGCGCCTGGTAGTCCATCAGCACCGTCTCCTGCGTGGGGTCTGCGGCGCTGAACTGGCGGCGCTCGGTCGCGTAGGTGATCGCGATGTGCAGGGCGAGCTGGCTGGCCCGGATCGCGGAGCCGTCCAGGGAGACCCGGCCCTGGACCAGGGTCCCCAGCATCGTGAAGAACCGGCGGCCGGGAGACTCGATCGGGGAGGTGTAGGTGCCGTCGGGGGCGACGTCGCCGTAGCGGTTCAGCAGGTGGGTGCGGGGGATGCGCACCTGGTCGAAGGCCAGACGGCCGTTGTCGATGCCGTTCAGCCCGCCCTTCTCCCCGTCGTCCTCGCTCGAGACGCCCGGCAGCAGCTCGCCTCTCGCGTCCCGCACCGGGACGTAGAAGCAGTGCACGCCGTGGTCCACGCCGTTCGTGATCAGGCGGGCGAACACCGTCGCCGCCTTCGCGTGGATCGCGGCGTTGCCCAGGAAGTCCTTCCAGGCAGCGCGGAACGGGGTATGGATCACCCATTCCCCATCGGTTCCGCCGGCGGGGTCGAAGGTGGCGGTGGTCGCTAGCGACTGCACGTCGGAGCCGTGGCCGATCTCGGTCATCGCGAAGGCGCCGGGGGTGGTCAGATCCATGGCGGCGGGCACCCAGGCGTGCTGCTGCTCCTCACTGCCCAGCTGGATGATCGCGGAGGTGTAGAGCCCCCACTGCACGCCGGCCTTGATCTGCAGCGAGGGATCGGCGACGACCAGCTCCTCGAAGGAGGCGACGTTGCCTCCGTTGTCGTGGGGGCCGCCCAGGTGCTCGGGCAGCATCCGTCGGGAGATGTCCTCCGCGGCGAGCAGCTGGAGCTGCTCGAAGACGCGCTCGCGGTGCTCGGCGACGGTCACATCCACCGGTCGATGCAGCTCCGGGCGAGCGGCACGCTCGCGGGCCTCGAGGCGGGCGTCGGCCCACTTGCCGAGCAGGGCCTCGGAGACCTGCGCGATGTCCAGGCGGGGGCTGCCCCCGGGCGGGATCGAGATGGGTCCGGTGGGATTGGCCGTCGTGGTCGCGTCGGAGGTGTCGGCGATCGGGGTGGCTGTGGTGGTGTCGTAGGTGACGGGTGCGGTGCGGGAATCGGTGGTCATGCGTGCAGTCCCTTCATGAGCCAGGTGACCAGGTGGGTCACGAGCTGATCGGAGGTGAGTGGGGTGGAGGGTCGGGCAGCGCTGCCCGTGTCCTGCGAGCCGTCGGCGGCGACGGCGGTGTCCTGGCCGGTCATCCAGATGTCGACGGCGCGTTCGACGAAGCCGACGGAGCCGTGGGCCCAGACCTGCGGCGCCGGGATCTCGGCGGGCAGGAAGGTCGCGACCAGCCGCGAGACCGAGGACAGGAAATGGTTCAGCCCGTCGCTGGGTCGGGTGACGAAGCGATACACGCCGGGGGAGCGCTGGGCCGTCTCGACATACGCGCGGATCATCGCGTGGATCCGCTCGTCGGCCTCCGGTTCGCGGCCGACGCGAGCTTCGAGGGTGCGCATCTCCTCGAGCAGCTTGCCGTGCATCGTGGACAGGATGCTGCGTCCCAGCGCACGCTGGAGCTGCGCCTTGTCCTCGAAGTAGCGGTAGACGATGGACTTGGAGGTGCCGGAGGCCGCGGCGATGTCCTCCATCGTCACATCGGGACCCTGCTCATGGATCAGGTGCCGGGCCACGTCGAGCAGCTCGGCGCGTCTCTCCTCCCGGTGGCGGGCCCAGCGTGCCGATCGGCCGTCCACGGGGGCTTGCGTCGTCGCGTTCACGAGACCTAGGGTATCAAGTACTGCCGGTTCTATGTAAAGTGCTCCGGAGAAGAACCTTCGGAAGGCTCCGGCGGGCGCGAGAGTGCACCGGCGGCCCGGGCTCCCGCGGCCCGCGCTCTCCACGAACCGCTGCAGTGATCACAGAACCGCAGTGATCACAAAGACCGCAGTGACCACGAAGACCGCAGTGACCACAACCATCGCCGTGACCACAGTGACTACGAAGAGGTGCACCCAGTGACCCAGCACGACTCCCCGCGCGACGCCCTGATCCTCGGCGGCAACAGGATCCCCTTCGCCCGTTCCGGTGGCCCCTATGCCGGCATCTCCAACCAGGACCTGCTCACCGCGACGCTCGAGGGACTCGTGGCCCGCTTCGGGCTGCAGGGCGAGAAGCTCGGCGAGATCGCCGGCGGCGCGGTGCTCAAGCTCGCCGGTGACCTCAACCTCACCCGCGAGAGTGCGCTGGGCACGCCCCTGGACCCGCGCACCCCGGCGATCGACATGTCCAAGGCCTGCGCCACCAGCCTCGAGACCGTGATCCACGTGTCCAACCGGATCCAGCTGGGCCAGATCGACTCGGGCATCGCCTGCGGCGTCGACTCCGCCTCGGACTCCCCGATCGAGGTCACCCCGCGCCTGCGCCGCATCCTCCACCGTGCCTTCGCCGCGAAGACCACCGGTCAGCGCCTCAAGGCGTTCAGCGCGGTCCGCCCGGCCGATCTCGCGCCGGTCCCGCCCCGCAACGGTGAGCCCCGGACCGGCCTGTCGATGGGGGAGCACCAGGCGCTGACCACCGCGCAGTGGGGGGTGACGCGCCAGGAGCAGGACGAGCTCGCGCTCGCCTCCCACCAGAACCTCGCCGCCGCGTTCGATGCCGGCTTCTTCGATGACCTGGTCACCGGCTATCGCGGACTCTCGCGCGACCAGAACCTGCGCGCCGACTCCACGCTCGAGAAGCTCGGCTCCCTCAAGCCCGTCTTCGGTGTGAAGTCCCCGCAGGTCGCCGAGCCGAGCATGACCGCCGGCAACTCGACCCCGCTCTCCGACGGCGCCTCCTCGGTGCTGATGGGCAGCGCCGAGTGGGCCGCCGAGCGCGGCCTCACGCCGCTCGCGCGGGTGGTCGACGCCCGCAGCGCCGCCGTCGATTACGTGCACGGCGCCGAGGGCCTGCTGATGGCCCCCGCCTACGCCGTGCCCGAGCTGCTCGACGCGAACGGTCTCTCCCTCCAGGAGCTGGACTTCTACGAGATCCACGAGGCCTTCGCCTCGACCGTGCTGAGCACCCTGAAGGCCTGGGAGTCCGAGGAGTTCTGCCGCGAACGGCTGGGCCGAGGCGCGGCGCTGGGAAGCATCGACCGCGCCAAGCTCAACGTCGCGGGCTCCTCGCTCGCGGCAGGCCATCCCTTCGCGGCCACCGGCGGGCGCCTCGTCGCGACCCTCGCCAAGCTCCTGCACGAGCGGGCCAAGGAGACCGGTCGCGTCCAGCGCGGACTGATCTCGGTGTGCGCCGCCGCCGGTCAGGGCACCGTGGTGCTGCTCGAGTCCGTCACCGACTGAGCCCGATACGACCCGCTCCACCGCCCCGCGCCCGCAGCTCTGAACCGGAGGTTCCCATGACCGACGCCTACACCCGTATCACCCGTTCCGCCCCCGGTGGTGCCCTCGCCAAGCAGCTGGGCTTGCCACGCCCCTCGAAGCTTCCGCGCCGCGCGGACCGGCCGGAGCCCGTGCTCGGCCCGGTCGTGGTGCTGGGCGACTCCGCCGGTGCCGACGAGATCGCACGGCAGCTCCTGCAGTGGGGCGCCGACGTGCGCCGCCGCTTCGAGGAGCTGGCGAAGATCGGCTCCGTGATCGTGGTGGCCGACGAGATCACCACGCCCGCTGACCTCGGCCCGCTGGTGCTCCCGCTGGGCAGCGCCCTGCGCAGCCTCGCCCCCGGTGCCCGTGTGGTCACCCTGTCCCGTCCTGCCCGCGGCGAGGATCCGGCTCGCGACGCCGCCCGCGGAGGGGTCGAGGGGTTCCTGCGCTCCCTCGCCCACGAGATGCGCGGCGGGGCGACCGCCAACGGCGTCCTCGTCGAGGACGGCGTGGAGCTGGACGCCCCCGGCGTGATCGGGGCGCTGCGCTTCTTCCTCTCCGCTCGCAGCGCCTTCGTCACCGGTCAGCTGCTCACCGTCTCCACCGACGCCGGCAGCCGCACCGAGAACGACACGCTGCCGCTGGCCGGGCGCACCGCCCTGGTCACCGGCGCCGCCCGCGGCATCGGCGCGGCGATCGCCCGCACCCTCGCGGCCGACGGTGCGAAGCTCGTGGTGCTCGACGTCCCGGGCGCGGGCACCGAGCTGGCACGGCTCGCCAATGAGCTGCGGGCGGTGCCGATCCAGCTCGACGTCACCTCCCAGGGCGCAGGGGAGCGGCTGGTCGGCTTCCTCCGTGAGCGGGGGCTGAGTCTCGATGTGATCGTCCTCAACGCCGGGATCACCCGCGACAAGCTGCTGGCCAACATGACCGCCGACCGCTGGGACCCCGTGCTGGCGGTCAACATCACCAGCCAGATCACCCTCACCGAGGCGCTGATCGACGCGGGTGACGTGCTCGGCGAGCAGCCCCGGGTGGTGTCCCTGGCCTCCACCAGCGGCATCGCCGGCAACCGCGGCCAGACCAACTACGCCGCTTCGAAGGCCGGCGTGATCGCCTTCGTCGACGCGCTCGCCGGGAGGCTCGAGCCGCTGGGCGGCACCGCCAACGCGGTCGCCCCCGGCTTCATCGAGACCGAGATGACCGCCAAGATGCCGGCCCTCACCCGCGAGGTCGCTCGCCGGGTCAACTCGCTCCAGCAGGGCGGGCTGCCCGTCGACGTCGCCGAGACGATCGCCTTCCTCTCCTCCGCCGAGGCGGGCGGGATCCGCGGCGAGACGCTGCGGGTGTGCGGCCAGAACATGGTCGGGAAGTGAGCGCCGTGCAGGGCCCCTCGCACCCCGGCTCCTCGCAGCAGGATCCCTCTCAGCAGGGCGGTTCCGAGTCGATGCCCGAGCGGATGAAGGACCTCACCGACATCCCCTCCTTCCCCGCCGTCTATGCCGCCGCGCTCGACCCTCGCGGTGGCCGCACCCGTGGTGGCCGCACCCGTGGTGAACCGGTGCTCCCGAGCACCGCCTACCGGGTGCGCTCCGTGCGGATCGATGCCGAGCGGGCCCGCGACTTCGACCACCTGATGGGTGGGCCCGCCACGGACCTGGTCCACCCGGGCGTGCTGCACGTGCTCGCCTTCCCGGTCTCCCTCGCCCTGATGGCACGGCGGGACTTCCCCTTCCCCCTGCTGGGCCTGGTCCACCTGCGCAACCAGGTCCTCCAGCACCGCCCGGTGCGGGTGGGGGAGCTGGTGGATGTCGAATGCCGGGTGCGGGACCTGCGCCCGCACCGCAAGGGGCGCACCTTCGAGGCGGTCTCCACGATCCTCGGCGAGGACGGGGAGATCATCGCCACCGATGTGTCGACCTACCTGACCAAGGGCGGCGCGGCGTCCCCTGCGCTGACGGCGTCTGCCGAGCAGTCGCCGTCCACCGTCCAGGCGGCGCGCGACACGTCCTCGACCGACGGCGGTCGCGCCGCGCGTCGTGCCTTCGAGGCGCCGACGCCGACCGGCCGCTGGTCCTTGTCGGCCGATGCCGGTCGGCGCTATGCGGCGGTCTCGGGCGACGTGAATCCGATCCATATGTCGGCCCTCAGTGCGAAGGCCTTCGGATTCCCGAGAGCGATCGCGCACGGGATGTACACCGCCTCCCGCGCCTTCACCGAGGCGCGCGTGGACCTCTCCCGTCCCCTGCGCTGGGACGTCAGCTTCGACGCCCCTGTCACCCTGCCCGGCACAGTGCTCGTCGCCTTCGAGGACGACCGCGACGCGGGAACCACCCGCTGCGTGGGCTGGCGCGCCGGGCGCGGGGACAAGGGCCCCCGGCGCTGCTTCGAGGTCCAGGTGACCACGCTGGGCCGGTGAGCCCCTGAGCTGCTGAGTCGCGAGAGAGGACCCGGAGCCACCTGACGGCACCGAGATCCCACCCCACAGCATCGAGAACGACCTTTGGCACACCTTCCTCGCGAGATGTTGTTCCGAAGGTCGTTCTCGACGTGGGTGAGTCGCCCCCGGCGAGGATGGGGTGAGATGCCCCGTCGTGGTCAGCCGCCGACGGGATGGTCTGGTCGGACGGTCCGGTCCAGTCCGGTCTGCAGCGTCTCCAGCAGGTGGTCGATGAACTCCGCGGGCCGCACCTCGGTGAGCACGTCGACGTTCGGCTCCCGGCCCCAGCGACCCAGCACATCGCCCACCGTCTGACCGCGGGTCAGGGTGCCTGTGAGCTCCACGTCCACGGCGAGCGCGCGGGTGGAGGCGAAGCCGCCGGTGACCGCATGCGCGGTGACCAGCGGGTCGTGCACATGCGCGGACCAGCCGAGTCCGTCGGCCTCGTGGAACTCGAAGTAGAAGCGCAGCGCGTCGACCAGGATCTGCGCCACTGGATGGCCGGTGCGCTCGGCGAGCTCGCCGAAGCGATCCAGCTCGCGCTGCGTGAAGCGGACGCTTTCCGTCGCCTCGAGCGACCCCAGCACCGGACGGTGCGGCGCGGCGGAGAACGCGGCGAGGACGCGCTGGGCGGCCTCCGGATCCACGGCGATGTTCCACTCGCTCGTGGGTCCGGTGTTGCCGCGATGATTGATCGCCCCGCCCATGATGTGCAGGCGCTTGAGGAGCCGTGGCAGCTCCGGCTCGATCTCCAGTGCGAGGGCGAGGTTGGTGTGCGGTCCGAGCACCAGGCCGACCAGCTCCCCGGGATATGCGCGCGCGACATCGACCCACAGCTGCGCGCCGCTGCGCGGATCCTCCCTACGAGTCGTGGGAGGGAGGACTGCATGACCGAGCCCGCCGGGGCCATGGGTGTCGTCGGCGTACATCGGCTCCTGCACCAGCGGCCGCTCCGCACCCCGCGCGATGGGGGCGGTGGTCCCGAGCAGCTCGGCGAGGGCCAGGTTGTTGCGATGGACCGCGTGGACGTCGACGTTGCCGCCGGTGGAGACCAGGCCCACCGCCTCGACGTCGGGACGGCTCGCGAGGTAGGCCAGGGCGATCGCATCGTCGATGCCGGGGTCGCAGTCGACCAGCAGGGGAACGCTCATTGCTCCAGCCTACGGCGGTGACGCGGCACTGCGCGCGCGGCGCAACGAGGGAAGACGGGAGGTCGGATCGACGGAGCGATGCGGACCGTTGGAGGGTCGGACCGCCGGACGAGCGGGCCGCCGCACGCGCCGACCATCGAGGGCGTCGCCCCCTGGCCTCGGGTGGGGGACCTGCGGGAAGATGTCGGCATGGCGCATCTGCAGATGTTCGACGACGACGACCCGCTGCTCGAGATGGTGCGGGAGATCGCCTTGGCCCTGCCCGGGGCGCGCGAGAAGATCAGCCACGGTCGTCCTGCCTTCCATACCGTGAAGGTCCACTGCTACTACGGCGGTGCGCTCAAGGTCGACGGGCAGTGGGTGCAGCATCCCCAGAGCATCGTGGTGCATCTGCCACCGGGGGAGACCGCAGCACTGAGGGAGGATCCACGGGCCTTCGTCCCCGCCTATCTCGGCCCCTCCGGGTGGTCGGGGATCGACCTCGATGAGCGCACCGACCGCGTCGAGCTCGCCGAGCTGATCGAGGAGTCCTATCGCACCGTGGCAGGAGCGCGCCTCGTCGCACAGCTCGATGCCCGCACTTGACCCTCACGCGACGTCAGGCCCGAAGGTGGTTCCCATGACCGAGACACAGCAGGAGGACCTCACCGTCGGCCGCGTGGCCGGCCTCGTCGGGGTCAGCGTGCGCACCCTGCACCATTGGGACAGCATCGGCCTGGTGCGCCCCCGCGGACGCAGCTGGTCGGGGTATCGCCTGTACGACCCCGCTGATGTGGCCCGGATCCACCGGGTGCTCGTCTACCGCGAGCTCGGTCTGGCGCTCGCGCAGATCGGAGAGATCCTCGATGACCCCTCCGTCGATCCGCGCGAGCACCTCCAGCGCCAACGGGCCCTCCTCGCGGAGCGGATCCAGCGGCTCGAGCAGACGGCGCGCGCCGTCGACGAGATGATCGAGAGGACCGACATGGACGACAGCACCACCACCCTCAGCCCCGAGGAGCAGGCCCGCATCTTCGGCACCGACTGGGACCCCGCCTACCAGGACGAGGCCCGCGAGCGCTGGGGCGAGTCCGACGCCTGGGCGCAGTCCGCCGCCCGCACCCGCGGCTGGGACGCCGCGCAGTGGCAGGAGATCAAGGACGAGACCGACGCGACCGAAGCCGCGCTCGCCGACGCTATGCGACGGGGTGTGGCAGCGGGCAGCGAGGAAGCGAATGCGCTGGCCGAACGCCACCGCGACTCGATCGACCGGCACTACGACTGCTCCCGCTCCATGCAGGTCGTGCTGGCCCGGATGTACACCGAGGACCCGCGCTTCGCCGCGCACTACGACGAGCGGGCCGCCGGGCTCGCGGCGTGGGTGCGACACGTGATCGAGGAGAACGCCCGTTCCCGGGGCGTGGACCCGGAGACCGCCACCTGGGAGTGACGCACCGACCGTGTCGAGCCTGTCGAGGGAGGCGCCGAGAGTTCGGCGCCTCCCTCGGCGCCTCACTCGACGACGAACATCAGGGTGCGGTCAGCGCGTCTCCACCGCCCCATAGGCCCCCAGCAGGGGCTCGATCCACGGCCCCATCTCCACCTGGGTGAGGAGCAGGCCCAGCCTCCCGTCGGGATCGACGAAGAAGTCCGTTCCCGCCCCGCCGGACCAGCCCCAGCGCCCTCGATGGGGGTCGCCCGTGGTCACACCCACCCCGAACCCCCATCCGGTGCGGTCCCAGAAGCCGGGGAAGAAGGAGTCGGAGTGCTTCGCGGCAGGAGGCACCTGGTCGCTGCGCAGCATCGCGAGGAGCTCAGGGGAGAGCAGCTCGCCATCACGGAGCGCACGCAGGAACCGCAGATAGTCCGGTGCTGTCGAGAGCAGCTCGCCGTGGCTCACATCTTCGGATGGAGGGCCGACGTGGGGGCCGCCCCCGGGCTCCTCGAGCTCGACCAGCTCGCCGCTGGACCAGGAGCACAGCGCGGGCAGCCTCTCGCGCTTCGACACGGGTACGGAGTAACCGGTGTCGACCATCCCCAGCGGCTCGAACAGGGAGCTGGCGAGGTGCTCACCGGCGCTGGTGCCGGCGAGGCGGGCCAGCAGGATCCCGAGCAGCGAGAAGGAGTGGTGGTAGCGCCAGATCTCGCCAGGCTGCCCGACCAGCGGCAGCTCTGCCAGTGCTGCGAGCCATGCGTCGGCTCCGAGGGGCGAGGGCAGCAGCCCGGCCTCCGTCCCGTTCTCCGCCATCGCGTGCTGCAGCGGGGAGTCGGCGAGGATCATGCCGTACCCGGAGGTGTTCGTCAGCAGGTGGCGCACGGTGATCGGACGTGCGGCGGGCACCGTGCCGCTGAGCGGGCCGTCGGGGGTGGTGAGCACCTGCGGGGCGGCCAGCTCGGGCAGCCAGGGGGCCACCGGCCCGTCGAGCGTGAGAGAGCCCTGGTCCACCAGGCGCAGCGCCGCCACCGCCGTGACCAGCTTCGTCATCGACTGGATGCGCATGATCGCATCGGTCGGCATCGCCGGACCACCCACCGCCATGGTGCCGATCGCGACCGGATCGGGGTCGTGGCCCACCGCGACCACGGCGCCGGGCACGATGCCGTCCTCCACGGCGCGGAGCACGAGCGGGGGCGGCACGGTCTGCGATGACATGCGCTCAGGCTAGGAGGGCGGCTGTGGCGGGGCAAGGGTGGAGGTCCCGGTCCCGGCCCCGCCCGCCCCGGAACCGCGACGCTTCTCTAGACTCACTCCATGAGCGCCTTCGAGGATTTCGTGCTGCTGGAACCGCGCGAGGTGCCGCTCGGCGGCCCCCGCGGGATGACCGTGCACCGTACCCTGCCCGCCCGGGCGACGTCGCTCATCGGGGCCTGGTGCTTCGTGGACCACTTCGGGCCCGACGACGTCTCCGCCGGTGGGGGCATGCAGGTCGCCCGCCACCCGCACACCGGCCTCGCGACCGTGTCCTGGCTGTTCGACGGCGCGATCACCCACCGCGACTCGATCGGCAGCCACGCCCTCGTGCGCCCCGGGGACGTGGACATGATGGTCGCCGGCTCCGGCATCACCCACTCGGAGTTCTCCGCCCTGGACACGACGATCCTGCACGGCGTCCAGCTCTGGTACGCGCTCCCGGACCGCACCCGCTTCGGCGCGCAGCGCTTCGAGGTCTCCACCCCACCTGTGATCGGGAACGACGATGCCCGCGCCCGAGTGGGCCTGGGGAGCTTCCGCGGCGAGCTCGAGGACGGCACCGTGCTCGAGGACCGCAGCGCGACCGAGACCGACACTCCGCTGAGCATGGTCCAGCTCGATCTGCGCGCCGGCAGCACCCTGCGCATCGCGCTGGACCCCGGCCACGAGTACGGCCTGCTCGTGGACCGCGGCGCCGCGCAGCTCACCGCCGTCGGACCCACCACGGACGCCGAAGCTGGCAGCGCCGCACGACCCGCCGTCGACGGGGCACCCACCGCCGAGGTGCCGCACACCGTGGACCGGAGCGCCCGCGCCGCCGAACGCGAGCTGCTGGTGCTGCCCGACGGTGCCACCGTGCTCGAGATCCGGGCCGAGGAGGGGGAGGACCTTCGCGCGATGCTGCTCGGCGGCGAACCGCTCGGCGAGGACATCCTCATGTGGTGGAACTTCGTGGGCCGCAGCCATGAGGAGATCGTGGAGTTCAGGGCCCGCTATCAGGCGGAGATCGGTGCGGAGGGTACGCTCGCCGAGGCCCCGATCCACCCGGAGGCCCGCTCGTGGGGCGGCCTGTCGGCCGATGCCGAGCAGTTCGGCCCCTTCGCCCCGCACACCCCCGCGGCATTGCCCGCTCCCGCACTCCCCAACGGCCGGCTGCGCTCGCGCGGCCGCGTCGGCATTCCGAAGGACTGAACCCCGTGCCCCAGAACCCCGCAGCAGACCCCTCCGACGCAGATCCCTTCGCCTCAGATCCCTTCGAGGGGGATCTCTTCGCTGACGAAGCCGTCGACGCACCTCCGGTTGCGCCTGCGCCTCAGGGCCCGGACCAGACCGACCGCGTGATCATCGCCGCGGCCGAGGAGCTCGGTGCCGGCTGCCCGTGCGACCTGGTCGTGGTCGACGACGCGACCGGCGAGCTCACCGCGTTCGCCCTCGCCTCCGTCGCCGAGCACCCGGATGCCGTGGTGCTCAGCTGGACCTCCTCCCTCCCGCTCGCCGCGACGTTGCGAGAGCGCTTCGCCACGCAGATCGAGGCCGGTCGCCTGCGGGTCCCTGCAGGCCCCGAGACGATCCCGCTCGAGCAGGCGGCCGCGGAGGTCGAGGGGCACCTGCGGGTGCTCATGCGGCTGCCCAAGGCCGTCCACGCCCTCGAGGACCGCGCCCGGCGACTCGCCGCGGCGGTCCGGTCCGGCGGTCAGGACGGTCTGGAGATCATCGCGGGCGGCCGCGTGAAGCACATGACCCGGGCTCAGAACGACGCGCTCGCGACGGTCTTCTCCGAGGTTCGTGCGAGCCGCGGCATCGGCAAGTCACGCGCCCTCATCGCGACCGGTCTGCGGGAGTCCGCCGCGGCCCCGGCTGCGGCCGAGAGCTCCGCGCGGGTCACGGTGCGCGGACAGCAGCGCACGATCGCGCTGCGCGGCATCGGCACAGTCTTCGGCGGAGCTTCGGCCGACGCCGGCAGCCGTCTGCTGCTGGACACCCTCGACCGAGCCCTGGCCGCAGGGAAGCTCACCGCACCCGACGCCCCGCTCACCACCGCCGCGGACCTCGGCTGCGGCAACGGTCTCATGACCGCCTACCTCGCGGCGGCCCTGCCCGAGGCGAACGTGCTGGGCAGCGACGCGGACGCAGACGCCGTCAGCTCCGCCCGCGCGACCCTCGCCGCAAGCGGCCTCGAACGGGACGGCGTCGAGGTGAGCTGGGACGACGCGCTCTCACGAGTCGCCGATGCGAGCCTGGACCTGGTGCTGCTGAACCCGCCCTTCCACGACGGCACCTCTGTCGACGCGACCCTTGTGCAGGGGCTGCTCGACACCGCCGCGCGCGTGCTGCGCCCCGGCGGTCAGCTGTGGTTCGTGCACAACTCCTACCTGCGCTACCGCACCGAGGTGGAGCGCCGGGTCGGTGCCGTGCAGCAGCGCGCCCGCGACCGCCGCTTCACCGTGCTCAGCGCCACCCGCTGACCCGTCCGCTCCCGCCCTGAGACGCCACTCCAGCGGAGCGACGTGAAAAGCCCCGTCACCTGGGCGCAACTAAAAATCCCCGTCAGCGGGGCAAAGTAGGGCGATAGCCTGCGCTATTTCCCCCACTTTGCCCCGCTCACGGGGCTGGGACCGCTGGCGGGGCTGGTCAGCTCACCATGCTGCGCAGCACCGAGGTGAACATCGCCAGGCCGTCGGTGCCGGAGCGGGTGCCCTCGCCGGGCTGGTCCGGGCCGAAGCCGGTCTCGACCGCGTGCTCAGGGTGCGGCATCAGGCCCACGACGTTGCCTGCGGCGTTGGTGATTCCGGCGATGTCATGGCGGGAGCCGTTGGGGTTCGCCTCGAAACCGGCCGGGCCGTGGGTGGCGCCAGCGGCGTAGCGGAACACGATCCGGCCCTCGTCCTCGAGCTCGGCGAGGGTGCGCTCATCGGCGACGTACTGGCCATCCTGGTTCTTCAGCGGAATGCGGTTGACCTGGCCCTTCTCGTAGCCGGAGGTCCAGGCCGTGCTCGTGTTCTCGACCGTCAGCGGTTGGTCGCGGCAGAGGAACGCACGGTGCGCATTCTTGATCATCGCGCCGGGCAGCAGATGCGTCTCGCAGAGGATCTGGAAGCCGTTGCAGATGCCGAGCACCGGCATCCCGCCCTTGGCGGCGTCGGCGACCTTCTCCATCACCGGGGCGAAGCGGCTGATCGCGCCGGCGCGCAGGTAGTCGCCGTACGAGAAGCCGCCGGGGAGCACGATCGCTTCGACGTCCTGGAGAGAGTCCTCGCCGTGCCAGAGAGCGACCGGCTCGGCCCCTCCGATCCGCACGGCGCGCAGCGCATCCCGGTCATCCAGCGTGCCCGGGAAGGTCACCACACCGATGCGCATCAGGCCTGCGCCCCGTCGGCCTCGTCCTCGACGTCGATCGAGACGACGTCCTCGATGACGGGGTTGGACAGCAGGGTGGTGGCGGCCTCGCGGAGGGAGGCGAGCACCTGGTCGGTGATCTCACCTTCGACCTCGAGCTCGAAGCGCTTGCCCTGGCGCACCGAGGCGATGCCCTCGAAACCGAGTCGCGGCAGTGCGGCGGCGACGGCCTTGCCCTGCGGGTCGAGGATCTCCGGCTTCGGCATGACGTGGACCACGACACGTGGCATGGGGACTCTCCTGGGGGACGACGGCCGCGATGGGGCGGGCCGGGCGGGTGGATCTGCAGTGCGGGTGAGCGGTCGGCACGGGGTCGGCCGACGGGTCGGGCCCGACGAGGACATCGTACCGAGCCGGAGCCGATCGGCGGGGGCCTGCCCACCGTGGGAACGACCTCCCGGTCGCCTCGGTTCAGAGCAGGCCACGTTCGAGGGCCAGGGTCACGGCCCGCGTCCGGTCGTCCACCCCGAGCTTCGTGAAGATCCGCAGCAGATGGGACTTCACCGTCGACGCCGCGATCGAGAGCCGCTGTCCGATCTCCGCGTTCGACCTGCCGGTCGCGACCAGGCGCAGCACGTCGAGCTCACGGGCGGTGAGGGCCTCGGGCCGCGGTGCGCGCAGCGAGGAGGCGATCGCGGCGGTGGCGACGGGGGCGAGGGTGGTGCGGCCGGTCGCGGCGCTCGCCGCCGCCTCGAGCAGCTGCGGCGCAGGGGTGTCCTTGAGCAGGTAGCCGGTCGCTCCCGCCTCGATCGCTCGCAGGATCAGTGCGTCGGTGTCGTAGGTGGTCAGGACCAGCACGGGGACCGGAGACGCGGAGCTGCTGAGCAGGCGCGTGGCCTCGACCCCGTCGGTGCCGGGCATCCGCAGGTCCATGAGCACCACGTCGGGGCCCCGGCCGTCGCGCTGGAGGCGCTCGACGGCGTCGACCGCCTCCTGGCCGGTGCCGGCCTCGGCCACCACCTCGTGCCCGGCGGACTCGAGCACGGCCCGCACCCCGGAGCGGAAGATCGGGTGGTCATCGGCCAGGACCACGCGCAGGGATTCACTCGGCATCGGGCTCGGCATCGGGCACCTCCGGGGTGGTCGCGGTGACGGGCAGGACGGCCCACAGCGTGGTGCCCGCGCCGCGGGAGGAGACCAGGTGCAGCACCCCGCCCTCGGCTTCTAGCCGGGAGCGCGTCCCCACCAGGCCGTAGCCCGCGGTGGGCAGGTCCACATCGAAGCCGGCGCCGTCGTCGGAGACCTCGAGCAGCGCGTCCCCCTCCTCGCGGGTCAGGCGGATCCGCACGGAGCCCGCGCCGGCATGCCGCTCGATGTTGCGCAGCGCCTCCTGGAGGGTGCGCAGCAGCACCACCTCGGTGCGGGTCGCGACCGAGGACCAGCCGGAGGAGTCCACCGTGGTGCGTACGCCGGTGCGCTGCTCGAGGTCCGCGGCCAGACGGTCCAGGGCCGCACCGAGGTCGAGGGGCGCCTGGGTGCGGGCGATCAGCGCGCGGGACTCGGCGAGGCCCTCCCGGGAGATCTCCTCGATCTGGGCCAGCAGCGGCACGGGAGTGCTGTCGGTCCCGCCCACCCCGCCAGCCCCGTCGGAGCCGCTGGTGTGCCGGGCGGCCTGGGAGAGCATCGTGATCGAGGTGAAGGACTGGGCGAGGGTGTCGTGGATCTCGGCGGCGAGCCGGCCCGCCTCCTCGTCGACCCCGCGCTGATGCTCGAGGACGAGCAGCGCGGAGCGGGTCCGCTCCAGGCTCCGCACGGAGTCGGCGAGCTCCTCGGCCAGCTCCCGGCGTTCGTGGGAGAGGGTCTCGATCTGCCAGATCCAGGTCGCCATCAGCACGGAGAACAGGGCGCTGCCCAGCCCGGTCGCGAGCGCCACCGCCACCCCGGCCGAGCCGCTCTCGAGCCCCCGCGGCAACAGCACCAGGACGACCCCGCCCGCGAGCAGCAGCGTCGCGGCCAGCCCCGCGCGGTAGGTGGAATGCAGCACCCACATCAGCATGAACGCGGCGAAGAGGTGCAGGCCCACGTTCGAGACCCCCAACAGGGCCACGGCGATCCCGCCGAGCACGATCGTGCCCACCACGCCGGCACCGGGCAGGCTGCGCAGCACTACCGCCCAGTGCGTGGCGGCGTAGGCGGCGAGCCAGAACGAGACCAGCAGGGCCGTGAGCGGCCCGGGGGAGATCACCAGTCCCAGCAGCGCGGTCCCGGCGACGATCAGGTGGAGGGGCCAGTTGGTGGCCCAGCTCCGCGGCACGCCGTCCAGGGTGCAGAGGTTCCCGCCGGCGATCAGCGTGCGACGCTCAGCCTGCGTCACGAGGACTCCACCGGAACGTGGTCCTCGCCAGCACCAGCATGACGATCAGCCATGAGCTCAACACTAGTGCCGCGAGCACCGGGATCGACAGGTCGTCCAGGCCGAAGGGGGCGATCTCGATCTGCTCCCCGAACTCCTCCGGGAGCAGCGAGAGGCGCAGACCGCGCGCGATCCATGCCTGGGGGAAGACGTAACCCAGGTCCTGCAGCCAGGTGGGCAGCTCCGACATCGGGATGTAGCTGCCGGAGAAGAAGCTGAGCACCACCGTGATGGGGGCGGAGGCGGCGATCGCGGCCCGGCCCGAGGGCAGCGCCGAGGCGAAGGCGACCCCGGCGGCGGTGGTCGCGGCCGTGCCCAGCAGCAGCACCCAGGCGAAGGTGAACATCTGGTGGGGCATCGGCACGTCGAAGGCGAATCGCGCGACGACCAGCAGCAGGGCTGTTTGCAGGGTGGTGTTGAGGGCCACGAGAACCACCTTGGAGATCAGGTAGGCGCTGCGAGGCATGGGGCTCACCACGAGGCGCCGCAGGGTGCGGTCATCGCGCTCGGTCGCGATGATCTCCGCGGTGGACTGGAAGCCCGAGGTCATCACCGCCGCGGCGATCATCCCGGCGAGGTAGTAGGTGGAGGCCGCGACCTCGGTGCCGTCCTGCAGCGTCCAGGCCTGGTCGAAGATCGTCGCGAAGATCGCGAACAGCACGATCGGGAAGGCGAAGCCGAAGATCACCTGGAGCGGCTCGCGGTAGAACTGCAGCAGCTCGACGCGGGTGCGCACGCCGACGGCGCGCAGCAGGGAGGGGGCGCGGCGGGAGGCGGCCGACGTCGGGGCGGCAGGATGCAGGGTGGGAGCGGTGGTGGCGCTCATCGGGGTCCCTCCGAGACGAGGCCGAGGTAGATCTCCTCGAGGGACGGGCGGCGCACCTCGAGATCGGGCAGGGAGGGATGGGCGGCCAGCAGCTCGCGCAGCAGCGGATCGGGGTCCTCGACCACGCGCGCCTGCGGCCCGTCGGGGCCGGTCCAGGTGACCGTGGAGCTGGTGCCGTGGGCCCGACGGATCTCGGCGACGGTGCCCTCGGCAACGATCCGCCCGGCACGCAGCACGGCGGCGCGGTCGGCCAGGAACTCGACCTCATCGAGGTAGTGGCTGGTCAGGACGATGGTGGTGCCGAGCCTGCGCAGCTCCCGGATCAGCTCCCAGAACTCGCGCCGCGCGGCCGGGTCGAAGCCGGTGGTGGGCTCGTCGAGGAACAGCAGCTCCGGCCGGGAGACGATCCCGGTGGCCACGTCGAGGCGTCGGCGCTGCCCGCCGGAGAGGCTCGCGATGCGAGCGCCGGCCTTCTCCGCGAGGCCGGTCGCCTCGAGCAGCTCGGGGACGTCCCACGGGTCCTCGCAGTAGGCCGCGTACTGGGAGACCATCTCCCGCACCGTGAGCGAGGCGCGCTCGCTGCCGCTCTGGGCGACGATCCCCACCCGGTTGCGGTCCCGGCTGCCGAGCGCCGTCGGGTCCAGGCCCAGCAGGTCGATCGTGCCGGACTCGCGGTGTCGCAGCCCCGTGCACATCTCGAGGGTGGTGGTCTTACCGGCGCCGTTGGGGCCGAGCAGCCCGAAGATCGTGCCCCGGGTGACACGGAATGACACATCGTCGACGACGCGGCGGCCGCTGTAGGACTTCACGAGGTGGGAGACGGCGAGGGCGGGCGGAGGGTCTGCGGCGGGTGCCGGGGTCGGGGCGGTCCGTGTGCTGGTCATGGCTCGAGTCTGGGAGCGCGGCGATGCAGTCGGTACCACCGAGTAGCCACGATCGCCTCCACCGATCGGTGGAGGCGAGCACGCGCCGGGGGGCCGCCCCCTGTGCAGACGGTGCCGGCGGCGATAGGTTCGAGGGACCGTCGCACCCATTCCCAGGAGGAACCGATGAAGATCCGCCACCTCGTCCACTCGTGCTTGCTGGTGGAGACCGGCGGGCGTCGACTGCTGATCGATCCCGGCGGCTTCAGCGGCGAGGCCGTGCGCGGCCTCGGCGCCGCGGTGCTGACAGGGATCGACGCCGTGCTCCTGACCCATCAGCACCCCGATCACGTGGACCGCACCCTGCTGGACGAGGTGCTTCGCCTGGCGACCACCGCCGAGGTGATCGCGGAGCCCGAGACCGCGCAGCAGCTGCGGGAGGCGGTCGACGGCGCCGCTGCGGTGCGCCCCGAGCAGCTGCGTCCGCTCGCCGCCGGGGACGCGCACGTGCTTGCCGCGGTCCCGGGCCACGGCTCGTTGCGGATCGAGGCTGTCGGCGGCCGGCACGCGATCATCCACCCGGACATTCCGCGGGTCGGCAATTCGGGTCTCGTGATCTCCGCGGGGGACGGCCCCCGGCTCGGCGTGACCGGAGATTCCCTCGAGCCGCTGCCGGAGTTCCACGGCATCGACGTGCTCGCCTTCGCCGTCGTCGCCCCCTGGTCGAAAGTGTCCGAGACCGTCGACTTCCTCCGCGCCGTCGGCCCGACGCTGGCCCTGCCCGTGCATGAGGCGATTGCGAGCGACGTGGGCCGACCGATCTATCGGCGCCAGGCCACTGCCCTCGCTCCCGAGGGCACGGAGGTGCGTGACTGGCCGGTCGACGGGGTCATCGAGCTCCCCGGGAGCTGAACGCGCCATGAGCGCCGAAAGGAACAGGAACCGGTCCGAGGACCGGCGGGACCCCGCGGACCGAGCAGGGACCGGCGACGGTGCCTCCCGCGCGATGCATGCGGTGCCCCGGGAGCACTTCCTGCCCCCGGAGCTGCGGGACCGTGCCGGCGTGGATTCCCCGCTGCCGATCGGAGTGGGCCAGACCAACTCCCAACCCAGCACGGTGCTGGACATGCTCCGCCTGCTCGATGTGCGTGAGGGGCAGCACGTGCTCGACGTCGGTGCCGGTTCCGGCTGGACCACGGCGCTGCTCGCCCACCTCGTCGGACCCTCCGGGAGCGTGGTGGGTGTGGAGCGGCAGGTGAGCCTGCTGGCACCTGCCCGTGCCGCGCTCGCCGGGACCGTCGGCCGCGAGGACGGCCGCGCGGAGATCCACGAAGCCCTCCCCGGGGTGCTGGGGGCGCCGGCGGACGGACCTTTCGACCGGATCCTGGTCTCCGCCGCCGCCCGGTCCAGCCACTGGTTCGTGGACCGCCGCGCTCCAGGGACGCCGGATCGGGGTACGGTGCTTCCGTGCACGGGAGTCCGGTAGGCCGGGCTGAGAGGGAGTTCTCGAACTCCGACCGTAGAACCTGATCCGGATCATGCCGGCGCAGGAAGCTCCGCCAGGCGATCGTCGCTGCGCGTCCGTGCCCTCGTGAAAGGCACGGATCGTGAGCATCACTCCCGTCGGCACCCCCGCCACCCTCCCGGGCACCGCCCCGGATCCCACCGAGACCCCGCTCGGCTTCGGCGTCGGCGCCAGGGTCACCGCAGCCGTCATGACCGATGACTACGCCCGAGTGCTCGTCGGCATCCTGTCCCGGCTCGACCTCACCGGCCTGGTGCGCGAGACGGGGGACGTCTCCACCTATCTCGGCGGCCACGAAGCCCACCTGCAGCGGTATCTCATCGACCTCGCAGACGACCTCGCCCGCACCGAGCACCACGCCACCCTCTCCGTGACCCTCTCGCGCGGCTGCCCGGGAGAGGTGACCTGCGAGCTTCCCGGTGGCGCCGGCCCGCGCGACGTCGGGATCACCGAGCCCCGTCGCACCGGCCGTTTCGCTTCCGCGGAGTGGGCGCTGTACCCGCTGGCGGACCAGGTCGCCGCCGACGGCACCGCGCCGGACCACATGCGCGACATCTACGCCGCGATCGACCGCGCCCGGGAGCTGGGCACCTTCCGCGGCTCCGAGCATTTCGTCACCCGCCTCGAGGGCGACATCGGCGAGGTGATCGCGACTGCCGTCGCCGGCTGGTTGCAGGTGGGTCGCAGCGTGCAGCACGTCACCAGCCATCTCACCCTCTCCCTGAACAGCCCCTCCCACGAGGTGCGCGAGCTCGGCGAGGAGACGCGATGACCCGCGCACAGACTCCGGCAGAGACCCCCTCCCGGGCTCCCGGCCAGACTCCCTCGCAGGCCTCTGATCTGGCCGCTCGTGCCGCCCGGCGTCCGAGGCTCTCCCTGCGCGAGATCGTGCTGGTGGTGGTGCTCGGTGTCGTGTTCGGCTTCCTGTACTGGGTGTTCGTCCAGGCCTGGAACGGGCTCGCGATCGCGATGGGCCCCGCCGGGGACCTCGCCCAGCACGTCCTGTTCGGCTCCTGGCTATTGGTGGGACCGGTGGCGCTGGCGATCCTGCGCCGCCCTGGCGTGGGCATCCTCGCCGAGATGCTCGCCGCGATCATCGAGGTCGTCTTCCTCGGCAGCCCCGTCGGCCCGATGCTGGTGCTCGCCGCCGCGCTGCAGGGCATCGGCAGCGAGCTGCCCTTCGCCCTGACCCGCTACCGCCGGTTCGGTTGGGGAGTGTTCGCCGCCTCGGGCGCCTTCGGTGCGGGCCTGGTGTTCTTCTGGACCGCCTACCGGATGGGCTGGTACGGCCAGGACCTGCTCGCGCTGCGGCTCGGGATGCAGGTGCTCTCCGGGATCGTGCTCGGCGGTCTGCTCGCCAGGGTGATCGTCCGCGCCCTGGAGCGCACCGGCGTGCTCGCGAACTTCGCGATCGGTGCCGCCGCGCAGGGCGACGACGGCATCCCGGCACGTCGTGTCCGCTGAGGCCGCAGCGGCCGCCGAGGTCACCGCGCCGGGCGAGAGGGAGGCGGCGGCCCCCGGGCAGTCGGGGACGGTGGTCGAGGCACGGGAGCTCGAGGTGGTCCTGCCCTCGGGGGACGGCGTCGGCCCCTGGACCGGGAGCATCCGGGCCGGGGAGCAGGTGCTCCTGCTGGGCCCCAGCGGCTGTGGCAAATCGACGCTGCTGCGCGCGCTCGCCGGCGCGCTCCCCTCCCACCAGCGCGGCCGGGTCACCGGCACCCTGCGGGTGGGCGGCATCGACCCGATCGCCGAGGGGGTCCTGGCCACCGCGGGGACCGTCGGATTCCTCGGTCAGGATCCGACCGACGGGGTGTGCCTCCCGCGGGTCGCCGATGACGTCGCCCTCCCGCTCGAGAGCCGCAGCGTGCCGCCCGCGCAGATCGGGAAGCGCGTGCGCGAAGCTCTCGCAGACGCGGGCATCGAGACGCTCGCCGACCGCCCGGCCGCGACGCTCTCGGGCGGACAGCTGCAGCGTGCGGGCCTCGCCGCGGCGCTCGTCGCCCGGCCGCGCCTGCTGCTGCTGGACGAGCCCACCGCGATGCTCGATGCCGAGGGCGTGCGCGCTGTGCGCGACGGCGTCGAGCGGGCTGCGCGCGAGGGCGGAGTGGCAACGATCCTCGTGGAGCACCGCCTCGACGACTGGGCGGGGGAGTCGGGCCTGGCCGGACTTCCGGCACGGACCATCGCGCTCGACGCCTCCGGGCAGGTGCTCGCCGACGGGCCGACGACTGTGGTGCTCACCCGTCACGGCGCCGCGCTGCGCGAGGCGGGGTGCTGGCTGCCCGGGGAGGTCGAGGAGACGCTGAGCTCCGAGAGGGGGTCCGGGGAGGTGGCTCCGTCCCCAGGCCCGGAGGCCACGCCGGATCCGCTGCTCACCGTGCGGGGCGCCGAGCTCGGCCACGGCGACCGCACCGTGCTGCGCGAGGTCGAGCTCACCGTGAATGCGGGGCGTCTGCTCGCCGTCGTGGGCCGTAACGGCGCCGGGAAGTCCACGCTGCTCGGCGCGCTCTCCCGCCTGGACCTCCCGCAGGCGGGCACCGTCGACGGTGCGGCGGCTGGGCTCGTGTTCCAGCGACCCGAGGCGCAGTTCGTGGCCGACACCGTGCAGGCGGAGCTCGCCGCGTCCGGGGCCGGGCACGAGCAGGTCGAGGAGATGCTCGCCCGGCTGCGCCTGCAGGCGCAGCGGGACGCCAGTCCCTTCAGCCTCTCCGGCGGTCAGCAGCGCCGGCTCTCGATCGGCGCGATGCTGCTGACCCAGCGCCCCGTGCTGCTCGTGGACGAACCCGGCTACGGCCTCGATCGTGTCGCTCAGCAGACCGTCCTCTCGCTGCTGCGGGAGGCGGCCGGGACCGGTCGCGGCGTGGTGATGACCACCCATGACCTGCGCACCGTCCGCGCGGCCGATGCGGTCGCGGTGATCGCCGACGGCCGGCTGCTCGGACCGATGTCACCGCAGACGCTGCTGCGGGACCGCGGCCTGCTGCAGCGCGCGGGGCTCGTGGCGGCACCGCTGGTCCCGGGGGCGGCGCCGGCGGTGAAGCCGCCCGTGGCGAGGGCCCGTGCGGCCGACGAGCCCGCCCGCCCACGGGACGCATCCGGATGGCTCTCGCGCCGTAACCCGACCGTGCTGCTCGGCCTGCTGACCGCGCTCAGCATCGTCTGCATCCTGCTGACCGACCCGCTGCCGCTGGTGCTGCTGTACCTGCTGCTCTCGGCGGGGACGATGATCGGCTGCCGGCTCGGACCGCTCAGGCTGCTGCGGGCCCAGCTGCCGTTCATGGTGTTCGCCAGTGGCGTGCTGATGGTCAACGTGCTCGGCCGGCCCGGGCATGAACCGTGGCCGGAGCTGCCGATCCGAGTCACGGAGGAAGGGATCGTGCTGGGCACCGCCCTGGCCCTCCGGGCACTGGTGATCGGCCTCGGCGCCCTCACCGTCACCCGCGCCGCCGATCCGCGGCGCACGATGGTGAGCCTCCAGCAGCACGCTCACCTGCCACCCCGGTACACCTACGCGCTGCTGGCGGGACGGAGACTGCTCGAGGATCTGCCGCGCCGCTGGGAGACCCTCACCCGTGCGCACCGGGTCCGTCTGCCGCTCACCGCCGAGGGTGCGGTGGCGCGATTGCGCGCCCGTCACCTGCTGCGCTGCGCCTTCGCGCTGCTGGTCGATGCGGTGCGCAGCGCCGAGAGGCTCGCCTTCGCGCTCGAGTCGCGCGGGCTCGGCGACGGCCCCCGCACCCTGTGGCGCCCGGTGCCGCTCACCGTCGCCGATGCGCTGCTGGCGCTCGGCGTCGCCCTGGTGGTCGCCGCGGTGCTCGTCCTGTCCTGAACGGTTCCCCCTGAAGTGCTTCGAGGCGGCAGCTGCCACCTCGAAGCACTTCAGCTGAGGTCGGGGACTCTGCGGCGTCCGCTCAGAAGCCCCTTCCGGTCAGGCGCTCGTACGCCTCGACATACCGCGCGCGGGTCTGCTCGACCACCTCGGCGGGCAGAGCGGGCGGGGGGAGGTCCGAACCCTTGGACCAGCCGGAAGCGGGAGAGGTCAGCCAATCCCGCACGAACTGCTTGTCCAGGCTGGGAGGGGTGCGGCCCGGGGTGTACGTGTCCGCGGACCAGAACCGGCTGGAGTCGGGGGTGAGCACCTCGTCGCCGAGCATCAGCGTGCCATCGACCCGGGAATGCCCGAACTCGAGCTTGGTGTCGGCCAGGATGATGCCCTGCTCAGCGGCGATCCGGCGGGCCCGCTCGAAGACCGCGAGCGTGAGCGACTCGAGCTCGGTGGTGAGCTCATCGCCCAGCCGCTCCCGCGCCTGGGCGACGGTGATGTTCTCGTCGTGCTCGCCGGCCTCCGCCTTGGTGGAGGGGGTGAAGATCGCCGGCTCCAGGCGAGAGGCCTCGACCAGGCCGGCCGGCAGCACGTGCCCGCCCACCGATCCGCCGGCCCGGTAGTCGGCCAGGCCGGAGCCGGTGAGATGCCCTCGCGCGATGCACTCCAGCTCCACCATGTCCAGGCCCCGGCAGCGCACCGCGCGGCCAGCGACGGCCTCGGGCACATCGGTTCCGGAGAGCACATGGTGGGGGACGATGTCCGCCAGCTGCTCGAACCAGAACAGGCTGATGCCGGTCAGCAGTCGGCCCTTGTCAGGGATGCCCGGCTGCAGCGAATGGTCGTAGGCGCTGATGCGGTCCGTCGCGACCACCAGCACCTGGTCGGCGGTAGACGGGTCCTGGCCCTCCGGCACGTACAGCTCACGGACCTTGCCGGAGACCACGTGGTCCCAGCCCGGCAGCTGCGGGGCCTCGATCAGCGGGGTGGCGTCGACGCTCATGCGCGATCCTCCGTCACGGTGTCGGTGTCGGTGTCGGTGTCGGTGTCGGTGTCGGTGTCGGTGTCGGTGTCGCTGTGCGCTCCGGCGTCTGCCGCAGCCCGGCGGGCGATGTCGGTGCGGTGGTGGCTGCCCTCCAGGCCGATCGCCTCGGCGCCGGTCAGCGCGAGCGCGCGGGCCGCCTCGAGGTCCTCACCGGTGGCGACCACCGAGAGCACTCGACCGCCGGCGCTGACCAGGTTGCCGTCCACCATGCCGGTGCCGGCATGGATGACATGGGTGCCGAGCGCCTCCGCAGCGTCGATTCCGGAGATCGGGTCTCCCGTGCGCACCGTCGCCGGGTAGCCGGCGCTGGCGAGCACCACGGTCACGGCGCTGTCCTGGCTCCAGGTCAGCTCCGTGTCCTCGGCCAGTTCGCCGCGGGCGGCGGCAAGCAGCAGCGGGGCCAGCGGCGAGGTGAGCCGCTCGAGCACCACCTGGGTCTCCGGATCGCCGAAGCGGGCGTTGAACTCGATCACCCGCAGTCCGCGCGAGGTCAGTGCGAGCCCGCAGTACAGGACCCCCACGAAGGGGATGCCGCGGGCGGCGAGCTCGGCGATCGTGGGCTGGGCGACGGCGCGCAGCACCTCGTCGACCAGGCCCTCCGGCGCCCACGGCAAGGGGGAGTAGGCGCCCATTCCACCCGTGTTCGGACCCTCGTCGTCATCCAGTGCGCGCTTGAAGTCCTGGGCCGGCGCCAGCGGCACCACGCGGGTGCCGTCGCTCACGCAGAACAGGGACACCTCGGGGCCGTCGAGGAACTCCTCGAGCACCACTGAACCGCCGGCTGCCAGCACCGCCTCGGCGTGCGCCACTGCGGCCTGCCGGTCCTTTGTGACCACGACGCCCTTGCCGGCCGCGAGACCGTCGGCCTTGACCACGAAGGGCACATCTTGCAGCGGGTTGACCCGGTCCAGCCCGGCCTCCAGCTGGGACAGGGCGCTGACCGTGACCGAGGCGGAAGTCGGCACGCCAGCGGCGGCCATGATCTCTTTCGCCCAGGACTTGGAGCCCTCGAGGTGGGCGGCGGCAGCGGACGGTCCGAAGACAGTGAGCCCCGCCTCCCGCAGGTGATCCGCGGCGCCGGCGACCAGCGGTGCCTCAGGGCCGATCACCACCAGGTCGGGCTGCAGTTCTTCGGCGAGGCTGACCTGGGCATCGAGGTCGGTCACCGGGACGTCGTGACAGGTGGCGAGCTGCGCGATGCCGGGGTTGCCGGGCGCGGCGTGCAGCTCGGGGGTGGGGGTATCTGAGGCGAGCCGGCGGAGGATCGCGTGTTCGCGGCCGCCGCTGCCGATGATGAGGATCTTCACGCGGGCAGGGTACCCAGACTCGGACGACCGTCGGAGAAGTGCCCGCAGAGCGGCCCTCCCGGGTCGGCGTGGAGCGCGACTCCGGGCGCTGCCCCGGTGCTGTGCAGGCGCTGCGCGGGCAGTACTACTGCGCCGCACCGGTGCTGCGCGATTACGATCGAGCCCATGCCCGCCGAGCTCCAGCACCCCGATCCCGCCGTGACCGACGCCGGCGCGCTGCCCCGCGCCCGCGCCGTCACCCGGTTGCGCCTGGACCTCTCCTATGACGGCACCGACTTCCATGGCTGGGCCGCCCAGCCCGGCCAGCGCACCGTTCAGGGGGAGCTCGAACAGGCGCTCGGCCGGATCGCCAGAGTCCCGGCACGGGTGACCGTCGCCGGGCGCACCGACGCCGGGGTCCACGCCCGGGGGCAGGTCTGTCATCTCGAACTGCCCGATGACGTGCTGGCCACCCTGCCCGGGCGCTCGCCCCGCAGCCCCGCTGAAGCGCTGGTCACCCGGCTTGCAGGCGTGCTGCCCGACGACGTGGTGGTCCATGTCGCACGGGTGGTGCCGGGCGACTTCGATGCCCGCTTCGGCGCGCTGTGGCGACGCTACCGATACCGGATCTCCGATGGGCCCGCCGCCCATGACCCGCTGCGTCGGGACGTGCTGCGTCACCGTCGGCCCCTGGACGTCGAGGCGATGGCGCGGGCGAGCGCCCCGCTGCTCGGCGAGCATGACTTCCTCTCCTTCTGCCGCCCCCGCGAAGGGGCGACGACCATCCGCGAACTGCGCGAGATGACCTGGGAGCGACCGGAGGAGGGGCGTGCAGATGCGGGGCTGATCGTCGCGACCGTGGTCGCCGACGCCTTCTGCCATCACATGGTGCGCTCCCTGGTCGGGGCCCTGATCGGGGTGGGGGAGGGCCGACGGGACCTCGACTGGCCGGCGCAGGTGCTCACCGCCCGCACGCGCCAGGCCGCCACCCGCGACGGCGTCGGCGCGGCCCCGCTGTGCCCCCCGCAGGGACTCACCCTGGACCACGTCGCCTACCCTCCCGATGAGGAGCTCGCCGCCTGGGCTGCGCGCACCCGGACGCTGCGCCAGCCGCCGCCCCAGGAGCCACTCCCCGAGGCGGGCCCAGAGGCAGGCTGAGAGCTGGGTCCAGAGCCTGGTGGGGAGCCGGAGCGGGCCTGGGCGGAGAGCCGGGGCAGGACCGGGACCGGAGTCGGGCGCAGATCACACCTCTGACAGGGGTCTTCTGCGTTGACGCTCGGGTGCGGCAGTGCGTATTGTTGAGCGCTGTTGTGCCTTGATGTGTGCCCCGACTCCGCAGCCGTTCTCTGATGCCCGGCGCGAAAGGGAATCTCACCCACATCCAGGACCGCCGTCGCGTCGTGAGCGGAGCGGGCCGGGTACAGCCATAGGGGCCATGCTTTTACCCGAAGGAAGCGTGCCCACGGTCCATCGAACCGTGCCTGGTCGGCGTCTTGCCGCCCGGGCACCACGACGAGAGAAGAAGGCACGAGTGCGTACGTTCACCCCGAAGCCCGGCGATGTCGAGCGTTCCTGGCACGTCATCGACGCAACGGATGTCGTCCTCGGCCGGCTCGCTTCCCAGGTTGCACAGCTCCTGAGGGGAAAGCACAAGCCGGTCTTCGCACCCCATGTGGATGCAGGCGACTTCGTGATCATCATCAACGCTGACAAGGTCGCGCTGACCGGAAACAAGCGGGAGGCCAAGCTGGCCTACCGCCACTCCGGCTACCCCGGCGGCCTCCGCGGCACCCCCTACTCCGAGCTGCTCGAGAAGAATCCCGAGCGCGCAGTGGAGAAGGCTGTTCGCGGCATGCTCCCCAAGAACAAGCTTGCTGATCAGCAGATCAAGAAGCTCAAGGTCTACAAGGGCTCCGAGCACCCGCACGCCGCTCAGATGCCCGTCCCCTTCACCATCGATCAGGTGGCGCAGTAAGCGGGTGTCCCGCCACTCCGCCCTGCCGCACGGACGAACCAAGGAGAACCGTGACTGAGACCACCCCCGATACCACCGACAACCTCGAGGCCGTGACCGACGAGTCCGCACCCTCGAGCTTCACCACCGAGTCGACCGGCGAGTCCGCCGTCGGCGCCGGACAGTCCGCGATCGCACCGGGCTACGGCACCGGTCGTCGCAAGCGCGCGATCGCTCGCGTGCGCCTGACCCCCGG
This sequence comes from Brachybacterium sp. AOP29-B2-41, assembly GCF_052378395.1. Classification (NCBI taxonomy): domain Bacteria; kingdom Bacillati; phylum Actinomycetota; class Actinomycetes; order Micrococcales; family Dermabacteraceae; genus Brachybacterium; species Brachybacterium sp. AOP29-B2-41. Next base: position 23,140 of record NZ_JBQSXR010000011.1, on the reverse strand, counting down.
CTCCGGCCAGTGGATCATCAATGACCGCGCCATCGAGGATTACTTCCCGAACAAGCTGCACCAGCAGGAAGTCAACGACCCGTTCACGGTCCTCGACCTCCAGGGCCGCTTCGACGTGTGGGTCCGCCTCCACGGCGGCGGCCCGTCCGGACAGGCCGGCGCCGTGCGCCTCGGTGTGTCCCGCGCGCTGAACGAGATCGACGAAGACGCGAACCGCGCGATCCTCAAGAAGGCAGGCTTCCTGCGCCGCGATGCACGCGTCATCGAGCGTAAGAAGGCCGGTCTGAAGAAGGCCCGTAAGGCTCCGCAGTACTCCAAGCGCTGATCGGGCGCGGGGCAATGCTCCGCACCCTTCACGCTGCACGCACGATGCCCTCGACCTCCGGGTCGGGGGCATCGTCGCGTTGCGGGGGTGCTCGCGCGAGTGGGCGGCCCGCCCCGCTAGGCTCCGGACATGGTCGCCGCTGGAGACGCCGCCGAAGACTGGGCATTCACCCCGCGCCGCTGGTGGACCGGCCCGTTCGATGTCGAACAGCTGGCCTGGTCCTCTGTGGGGCGAGCGCGGGATGCCGCCGCCGAGCTCGCGACAGCGCGCGGCCTCCACCTCACCATCGCCACCGCCCCGGGGCTCGTCGCGGCGTCCTTCTCGGCGATCGAGCATCTGCGGATCGACGGGCGGGTCCCGCAGCCGTGGGGTGAATTCTCCGGCTTCCTCGAGGCTCGGGACGGCTGGGTGCGGCTGCACGGGAACTACCCCCACCATGCCGAGGTGCTCCGCCGCGTGCTCGGGGTGCAGGACCGGGCTGGGCTCGAGCGTGCGATCGCACGGCGCGACGCCGCAGAGATCGAGGAGGAGGTCACCGCGGCCGGCGGCATCGCGGCGCGGGTCCGCACCAGGCAGGAGTGGGCCGCGCATCCCCAGGCCCGGGCGCGGCAAGACGCTCTCAGCGCGCCGCAGGAAGCCGAATGGGTGAGCGTCACCGACCGCGGGGAGCGCCCGGCACTTCCCCCGGCGACGAACACGTCCGGGACTACCGCGCTCGCCCTGCTGGCAGGGGTGCGGGTGCTGGACCTGACCCGGGTGATCGCAGGTCCCAGCGGCACCCAGCTGCTCGCCTGCCTCGGCGCGGACGTGCTGCGCATCGACCCGCCGCATCTCCCGGAGCTCCTGGACCAGCACCTCTCCACCGGGATGGGCAAGCGCAGCGCCCAGCTGGACCTGCGCCGCGCCCCGGAGCAGCTCCGGTCACTCGCCGCCGAGGCTGATGTGATCGTGTGGGGCTATCGACCGGGGGCCCTTGCCACACTGGGTCTCGGCATCGAGGAGCTCGAGCAGCTGGCGCCGCGGGCAGTGATCGTCTCCCTCTCCGCCTGGGGTGAGACGGGGCCATGGGCACACCGCGCCGGCTTCGACTCGATCGTCCAGGCTGCCACCGGCATCGCCGTCGAATGCGGTGCAGAAGGGCGGCCGGGAGCGCTGCCCGTCCAGGCCCTCGACCATTCCACCGGGCAGATGCTGGCCGCGCAGGTGATGGAGGCGTTGGCCCGCGCGCGGGCGAGCACACTGCGGCTCAGCCTGCTCGGCGCGGCCCACACTCTGCTGGCGATGCCTTCACCGCCGTCGGAGGCCCCGGCGATGCTGGAGGTGCCCCGGGTGCGAGTGGAGTCGGCCGGGTCCCTGCTCGACGCCGTCCCGCCCCCGTTGCGGGTGGCCGAGGCGAGCATCGAGCAGCCCATCGGCGCATACGGCACCGCCGCGACGCCCTGGAAACGCTGAGCGAGCCGACTCAGCTCAGCAGCTCACGCAGGTCCTCCGCAGTGACCGCGGAGCGGAACGCCTCGCCACCATCGGTGAGGGCATCGAACAGCTCGGCCTTGCGCCGCTGCAGCGCGAGCACCTTCTCCTCGATCGTGTCCTCCGCGATCATCCGGTACACCATCACCTGGCGCTCCTGACCGATGCGGTGCGCACGGTCCACAGCCTGGTTCTCCGCGGCAGGGTTCCACCACGGGTCCAGCAGGAAGACGTAGTCCGCCTCGGTGAGGGTGAGGCCGAAGCCGCCCGCCTTCAGCGAGATCAGGAACACCGGGGCATCGCCCTCCCGGAAGCCGGTCACCGCCGCATCCCGGTCGCGGGTGGAACCGTCCAGATGCGAATAGCCCACCCCACGCCGCTCGAGCTCGGCCGCAACCCGGTCCAGGTAGGAGGTGAACTGGCTGAACAGCAGCACCCGGTGCCCGTCGCCGATCACCTCCTCGAGACGATCGAACAGCGCCTCGAGCTTCGAGCTGGGTACGTCCGCGTACTCCTCGGCGTCGACGAGAGCCGGATCCAGCGCGAGCATCCGCAGCAGCGTCAGGGAACGGAACACGATGAAACGGCTGCGATCAAGATCCGTGTCGATCAGGCCCAGCACCTTCTTCCGCTCTCGCTGCAGCACCGAGTCGTACACCGCACGATGCTCCGGCGAGAGGGTCACCATGAGCACCTCCTCGTGCTTCTCGGGCAGCTCCGCTGCGACCAGCTCCTTGGTGCGGCGCAGCAGGAACGGCCGCACCCGGCGGCGCAGCAGCTCCATCCGGCCGGGGTGGTCACCGGACTCGACCGGCAGCGTGTACTGCTTGCGGAACCCGATCGCGGTGCCCAGCAGACCCGGGGCGACCAGATCGAGGATCGCCCACAGATCATCCAGCGAGTTCTCCATCGGGGTACCGGTGATCGCGAGCCGGAAGCGGGCCTGCACACCCTTCGCGGCGCGGTGGGTGCGCGAGCGGCGATTCTTCACGAACTGCGCCTCATCGAGCACGAAGCCCTGGAAGCGAGAGCTCGCGAACTCCTCCTCATCGATGCGCAGCACCGAATAGCTGGTCACCAGCAGATCAGCCCCGATCGCTGGGGCGGGAAGGTCCGTGCCGCGGGAGGCGGCGGTGCGGTCCAGCACCCGCACCGTCAGGCCGGGGGTGAAACGCTCGGCCTCACGTCGCCACACCGGCAGCACCGAGGCAGGGGCGACCACCAGGAACGGCGGAGCCTGCGGATCCTGCTCTCTGGCACGGGCGATCAGGGCCAGGGTCTGGACCGTCTTGCCCAGGCCCATGTCGTCGGCCAGCACCCCGCCGAGCCCGTGCGTGAAGAGGAAGTCCAGCCAGGTGAAGCCCTCGTGCTGGTAGGGGCGAAGCTCGGCCTGCAGGCCGCGGGGGAGCGGGGGCGGCGGTGTGTCCTCGAGCGAGCGCAGGGACAGCGCGGTGCGGCTCCATTCGCTGCTCGCGACCGTCTCGTCAGCGACCTCCTGGAGGTCGTTCCACATGTCCACCTGGAAGCGGGAGATCCGTTGCCGTTCCGGCTCCCACTCCGCGAGCGCCTCACCCTCGCGGATCAGCTCCCGCAGCGCGTCGAAGGCCGGATGGTCCAGCGAGAAGTAGGTGCGATCGGGCATCAGCAGCTTCGCGCTGCCCCGGGCGAGCGCCACGAACAGGCTCGGGAACGGGATCTGGCGGCCCTCGATGGTGATCTCGAAACCGAGGTCGAACCAGTCGTTCTTCCCGGGCGAGGCCTGCTGGGTGACGCGCACATTCGGGGCGCTGTCCAGCTCGCGATAGGCGTGGCGGGTGCCGGTGATCTCGACCTCGACATGGTCCATCGCGGCAAGGTCGTCCAGCACGTGCTCGGTGAAATCGGCGGTGTCGGTGCCGCTGAGCAGCTCGGGGGAGTCCGTCGCCTCCAGCGGCCACAGGGTCATCGCCGCGGCGATCACCTCCTCCTCGTGGGCCAGGTCGCGGTGGGCGCCCTGGCGCTGATCCATCGGCAGGCGCCGGTCCGGGTCGTGATAGCGCCAGGACCAGCGCAGGGACAGACGGTCCCCCGAGGCGTAGGCGGCGGTGAGGTGCAGGGTGGGCCGGCGCGCCGCCGGCAGCTCCACGCTGCCGTCCAGGCTCGTCATGGTGGTCAGGGTCCGCAGCTGCGGGTAGGCGACCTCGAGGAAGGCCTGGCGATCCTCCGCCGGGATCACCAGCGGCTCCCGGCGATGCAGCAGTGAGCGCAGGGCGCGCGGCACCGAGGAGCCGAGCGGGGCGAGGCGAGCGGCCAGCAGCCCGTCCTCCGTGGTCTCCACATCCAGCACCCCGGACGCCCCGAGGAGCCGACCTCGGAGCGCCTTCTCGCCAGCCACGGCGATGCGGGGCCGCACGTACAGCTCCCCGGCGGTGTCGTCGGACTGCAGGTCCAGTCCCACCTCTCCACCGGCCACCAGGTCGATGGCGGCCAGCCCGCTGCCGGGCAGGAACTCCACCCCGGCGCCCCGGGCATGCTCGAGCGACTGCCACAACAGAGGGGAGGTGATCGAGTTCAGCCAGAGGTGATCGATCGCCCCGCTGGAGTAGGAGCGCTCCACCGAGGCGGCGGCGAAGATGCGGGTCAGCGCCTCGCCATGGGTCGGGTCGTACTCCCGACCGGCGAGGCGGAACTCGAAGGTGCGCCACGACAGGTCCCCCTTGATCCAGGCGCCCTTGCGGCCACGGGTCAGGGGCCGCATCCCCAGCCACAGCTCGGCGCCCGCCTCGACATGGGCGGGAGTCGCGACCTCGCGATGATGGCGGGAGGTGCTGGCCCCGGAGGTGCCGGCCTCGAGGTCGAAGCGCAGGGCCAGCGGGCGGGCCATCGCGGCATTGCCGCCGTCGGTGGTCGGCGTCGAGTTCAGCAGGGGCCGCAGCACGCTGCGCCATTCGGCGGGCGGGCTCTCGGTCATGGCCTGCGAACCCAGGTCGTTGAGCCGGTAGAGGGTCGCCGCGACGTGCACGCACGCCTCGCCGACGGAGCAGTCGCAGGCGGAGCCGCGGGGCCGCCACAGACCACCGGGCCCCGGAGAGTGGAAGCGGCGGGAGACGGAGTCTTCCTCGTACTCCGTCAGCTGCACCTCGGGATGGCGGAGCGTGCCATCCTCCTCGGCGACCTCGGCCGACACGGTCGAGGACTCCGCCTCCCAGCGGAGATCTGCGACACGGCCGGCCCGGGCTGCACCGAGGCCCCTGCTCGCGGAGCGATCACCCACGTGATGGCTGATCGCGGAGGGCAGCAGGCGGGGGAGCAGGACGGGATCGGACATCCCTCCAAAGTAACCGGCGCAACCCCTCGGTGACGAGGAACCTGAGGAGTAGGGCCCCCGCCAGCGGGTAGTCTCACAGCGGACCTCCGGCCTGGAACCTGCGCGCGACACGCCTGCGCGGCAGTGCTCACGGGGGCCCGCAGACCCCGAATCCTCATGAGGAGAATCCTGTGGCACGACTTTTCGGCACCGACGGAGTGCGCGGACGCGCGAACGGTGACATCACTGCGGAGCTCGCGGTCGAGCTGTCCGTGGGCGCGGCCCACGTGCTGGGCACCCTAGGGGCCTTCGGCGGCACCCGGCCCCGCGCGATCGTCGCCCGCGACACCCGCCCCTCCGGCGACTTCCTCTCCGCCGCGGTCTGCGCAGGCTTGGCCGCCGCCGGAGTCGACGTGTTCGACGCCGAGGTGCTCCCCACCCCCGGCCTCGCGTACCTCGTGCAGTCCACCGGTGCGGATCTTGGCGTGATGATCTCCGCCTCCCACAACCCGGCGCCGGACAACGGCATCAAGTTCTTCGCCCGTGGCGGCACCAAGCTGCCCGATGAGGTCGAGGACGCCATCGAGGCGCGCCTCGGTGAGGAATGGGACCGCCCCCAGGGCACCGACGTCGGCACCATCTCGCGCTACGACGGCGCGGTCGAGGCCTACGTCCAGCACCTCGTCTCCACCCTGGACCGACCCCTGGACGGCCTGACCGTGGTCGCGGACTGCGCCAACGGCGCCGCCTATCTCACCGGCCCCGACGCCCTGCGTCGCGCCGGCGCGACCGTGCACGTGATCGGCGACCGCAGCGACGGCGGCCTGATCAACGACGGCGTGGGCTCCACCCACCTCGAGCCGCTGCAGGCCGCGGTGCTCGAGCACGGCGCGGACATCGGCGTCGCCTTCGACGGCGACGCGGACCGCTGCCTCGCAGTCGCCGCCGACGGCGAGATCATCGACGGCGACCAGATCATGGCGATCCTCGCGCTGGACCTCAAGGAGCGAGGCAAGCTGCATGACGGCACCCTGGTGGTGACCGTGATGAGCAATCTCGGCCTCAAGCTCGCGATGAAGGAGCACGGGATCGTGCTCGGCCAGACGGGCGTGGGCGACCGCTACGTGCTCGAGGAGATGAACCTCGGCGGCTACTCCATCGGCGGCGAGCAGTCCGGGCACGTGATCATCGCCGAGCACGCCACCACCGGCGACGGCGAGCTCACCGCCCTGCACCTGATGCAGCGGATGGCCGAGACCGGCCGCACCGCCCGGGACCTCGCGAACGTGATGACCCGGCTCCCGCAAGCGCTCATCAACGTCAAGAACATCGACAAGGCCAAGGCCACCATCGACCGCGGGGTCGCCGACGCCGTCGCCGCAGTGGAGCAGGAGCTGGGGGAGACCGGCCGGGTGCTGCTGCGCCCCTCCGGCACCGAGCCCGTCGTGCGCGTCATGGTCGAGGCCCCCACCGATGAGCAGGCCACCGAGATGGCCGAGCGCCTCGCCGTCATCGTCCGGGAGCGCGTGGGTCTCTGACCCTCTCCGGTCTCGGGGCACGCCCGTCGAGAACGCGGATTCCTGCCAGAAACGGATGGGATCGGTGGTCTCGGCGGGCGTGTCGCGTGAGGGGTCCCGTGATCGGGGGGTGTCTCGCTGTCAGGGGTCTATGCGCGATGACAACCGGGCCGCTCACACCTTCCGCAGCAGCACCGAGTGGACGCGGTGCTGGCCGTCCTTGCGCAGCACCAGGTCGGCGCGGCCCCGGGTGGGGACTACGTTCTCGGTGAGGTTCGGGCCGTTGATCGAGCGCCAGATCCCCAGCGCCGTCTCCTTGGCCTCCTCGTCGGTGAGCTCCGCGTAGCGGCGGAAGTAGGAGCGGGGGTTGGAGAAGGCGGTGCGCCGCAGCTGCAGGAAGCGGTCCACGTACCAGCGCTGCACGTCCTCCATCCGCGCATCGACGTAGACGGAGAAGTCGAAGAAGTCCGAGACGGCCATCCCGAGGCGGCCGTCGCGGCGGGGACGGGCCGGCTGCAGCACGTTCAGCCCCTCGACGATCAGCACGTCGGGCTGCTCGACCACCACGCGCTCGTCCTTGAGGATGTCGTAGGTCAGGTGGGAGTAGATCGGCGCTTCGACGCGCTCGTGCCCGGCCTTCACGTCGGCGACGAAGCGCAGCAGGCGGCGCCGGTCGTAGCTCTCGGGGAAGCCTTTGCGCTGCATGATGCCCCGCGCCTCGAGCTCGGCGTTGGGGTAGAGGAATCCGTCGGTGGTCACCAGCTGCACCCGCGGGGTATCCGGCCAGCGGGCCATCAGCTCCCGGAGCAGTCGGGCGGTGGTGGACTTGCCGACCGCCACTGAGCCGGCCACTCCGATCACGTACGGGGTGCGCTGCTGGTGCTGATCGAGGAAGTCCTCGCGGTTCCGGCGCAGCGCCTGGGCGGCGGCGACCTGGATGTTCAACAGGCGCGAGATCGGCCGATAGACGGCGTCGACCTCCTGCAGGTCGAGTCGATCGCCGAGGCCGCGCAGCCGGGTGACGTCCTCCTCGGACAGCGGCAGCGGGGTCTGCTGCGAGAGCCGTGCCCAGTCCTCCCGGGGGATCTCCTCGAAAGGAGTGACGGTGCTCGACGTCGACGCAGACTTCATGGGGTGATTGTTCCAGCTCGCGGTGCGGGCCCGGGCCACGGGTGCGGCGTGGTGCGACTCGGGCGGAGCGCAGGCGAGAGGCGGTCAGCTCCGCGCATGAATGCCTGCTCATTTCTGCTCACTATGTGCAGCCATTGGCCATGGCTGCGCGCCGGGGTCCGCCATCGTGAGGAAGGCCTCTCACGGAATCCGCACGGGGAGTGCCGAACTCTCCCGCGATCATTAGCGTGAGCGGCATGTGTGGAATCGTCGGATATGCAGGCCCTCGGGCCAAGAGCCCCTCTTCCCGTCCGGTGGACGTCGCCCTTCAGGGCCTCGCTCGCCTCGAGTACCGCGGATATGACTCCTCGGGCGTGGCCGTGATCGATGACGGCTCCGTGCGCGTCACCAAGCGCGCCGGCAAGCTCGCGAACCTCCGCGAGGCGCTCCAGGACGCCGCCGAGACCACCGGCGGGGTCTCCATCGCCCATACCCGCTGGGCCACCCACGGAGCACCCACCGACCTCAACGCCCACCCCCACCTGGGCGGCCGCGAGGGGGAGCTGGCCGTGGTGCACAACGGCATCATCGAGAACTTCGCGAACCTCCGCGCCGAGCTCGAGGCCGACGGCTTCCGCTTCACCTCCGAGACCGACTCCGAGGCGGCCGCACACCTGATCGCCCGCGAGATGGAGCAGGCCGGGGACCTCACCGAGGCGATGCGCCGCAGCGCCGCCTCCCTCGAGGGTGCCTTCACCCTGCTGGCTGTGCACAAGGACGCCCCGGACACCGTGGTCGCCGCCCGCCGCAACTCCCCGCTGGTGGTGGGCCTCGGCGAGGGCGAGAACTTCCTCGGCTCGGACGTCGCCGCCTTCGTAGACTCCACCAAGGAGGCCCTCGAGATCGGCCAGGACCAGGTCGTCACCGTCACTGCGAACTCCGTGTCGATCATCGACTTCGACGGCAACGAGGTCACCGACGCCAAGCGATACACGATCGAGTGGGACGCCGCGGCCGCGCAGAAGGGCGGCTATGACTCCTTCATGGCCAAGGAGATCCACGAGCAGGCCAGCGCCGTCGCGGACACCCTGCGGGGCCGCCTCGAGGACGGCTCCCTGAAGCTCGACGAGATGGACATCGACCCCTCCGTGCTGCGCAGCATCGACAAGATCGTCGTGGTCGCGTGCGGCACCGCCGCGAATGCCGGCGCCGTCGCGAAGTACGCGATCGAGCACTGGTGCCGCATCCCCACCGAGGTCGAGCTCGCCCACGAGTTCCGCTACCGCGACCCCGTGGTCACCGAGAAGACGCTCGTCGTCGCGATCTCCCAGTCCGGCGAGACCATGGACACCCTGATGGCTGTGCGCCACGCCCGGGAACAGGGCGCGAAGGTCATCGCGATCTGCAACACCCGCGGCTCGACCATCCCGCGCGAGGCGGATGCGGCGCTGTACCTGCACGTCGGCCCCGAGATCGCGGTCGCCTCCACCAAGGCATACCTCGGCCAGATCGCGGCCTGCTACCTGCTGGGCCTGTTCCTCGCCCAGGTGCGCGGCAACCTCTACCCCGACGAGATCGCGGCGCTGATGGGCGACCTCGAGCAGCTCCCGGACCAGATCCAGCAGGTGCTGGACAACTCCGCACAGGTCGAGCAGCTCGCCCGCGACATGAAGGACGCCACCAGCGTGCTCTTCCTGGGCCGCCACGTCGGCTACCCGACGGCGATGGAGGGCGCGCTCAAGCTCAAGGAGATCGCCTACATCCACGCCGAAGGCTTCGCCGCCGGGGAGCTCAAGCACGGCCCGATCGCCCTGGTCGAGGAGGGACAGCCGGTGTTCGTCATCGTGCCCTCCCCGAACGGCCGTCACTCCCTGCACTCCAAGGTGGTCTCGAACATCCAGGAGGTGCGCGCCCGCGGCGCCCGCACCCTGGTGATCGCCGAGGAGGGCGACGATGCGGTGCTGCCCTATGCCGATGTGGTGATCCGGGTGCCCGCCACCCGCACCCTCTTCGCCGCGCTGCTGACCGTCATCCCGCTGCAGATCTTCTCCTGCGAGCTGGCGACGGCGAAGGGCCTGGATGTGGATCAGCCGCGCAACCTCGCCAAGTCCGTCACCGTGGAGTGAGCCGGCACTCCCGCTCAGCCCAGGCGGGGGTGTGATACTGCCGGGGTGAGCACTTCTCCGACTGCATCGCCGACGCCCGGCCCCGATCACAGCTTCGGGGGCCGGGCGTTCGCGCCCCAGGATGATGGCACCATCGCGGGCGTCGGCATCGACGTGGTGGGGATCGCGCGCCTGACCGCGATGCTGGAGCGCACCCCCGCCCTGCTCGACCGGCTGCTGACCCCGTCAGAACGCCATCTCTCCGCCGCCTCGCGCGCCGCCCGGGTCGCGGCCAAGGAGGCCGTGGGCAAGGCCCTCGGCGCTCCAGGCGATTTCTCCTGGCAGGACGTCACCGTCGAGCGCACCGAGGTGCGCCGCCCGTACCTGCGCCTGCGCGGTGCCACCCTGCGGGCCGCCGAGGCCCAGGGCGTGGCCCACCTGCACCTGTCCCTCTCTCACGACGGGGACGTCGCCACCGCGATCGTCGTCGCCGAACGCGGGGTCGGTACCGGCGACGGAAGCAGGCTCCCGTGATCTGCGGGCACACCGCGGCGGCGGTGCGTGCGGCGGAGGCGCCGCTGCTGGCGGCGGGGGAGCCGCTCATGCTCCGCGCCGCCCGCGCCCTGGCCGGCCACGTCGCGGCCCGACTGGGTGCCCCTGACACCAGCAGTCCGGACGTGCCCCGGGTGCTGGTCCTCGTCGGCGCTGGTGCCAACGGCGGCGACGGGCTCCATGCCGCCGCGATGCTTCGCGCCGACGGCATCCACGCCGACGCGATCGCCACTGCAGATCGCCTCCACGACGAGGGGGCCGCTGCGCTGCGCGAGCAGGGAGGCGAGATCCTCCCGCTGGCCGACACCGCACCCGGCATGCTCCAGGACACGCTGGCCCGGACCACGCTGGTGCTCGATGCGATTCTCGGCATCGGTGGCCGCCCCGAGGTCCCCGCCGACCTCCTCCCGCTGCTGGCGGTGGTGCGGGGGAGCGGAGTCCCCGTGATCGCGGTCGACCTGCCGAGCTTCGTCGACGCCACCACCGGACAGGCCGCCGACGAGGCCCTGCACGCCACCGAGACCGTCACCTTCGGAGCGGTCAAAGCCGGGCTGCTGCTGCCCGGCGGCGCCGAGCGCGCCGGCATCCTCCACCTCGTGGACCTCGGCCTCGGCCCGCACCTGCCCGCCCCCGCTGTGCTGCGTCTCGAAGACGCCGACGCCCGTGGCCTGCTGCCGCAGCCGGGGCGGGACGCCACCAAGTACACCCGCGGGGTGGTCGCGCTCGCAGCCGGCAGCGAGCAGTACCCGGGCGCGGCGGTGCTCGCCGTGTCCGGCGCGGCGCGGGCTGGGGCCGGGATGGTCCGCTGCCTCGCCCCGCAGACGGTGCTCGACCTGGTGCTGCGCGAGCGGCCGGAAGTGGTCGGGCACCGGGTCGAGCGCGCCCAGGGCGGGCCGGACGCGGCGGACCTCACCGCCGTCGGCCGCACCGACGCGCTGGTCGTCGGCCCCGGGCTCGGACCTGAGGACCCTCGTGCGGCTGCGGGCGTGAACTGCCTGCGCGCGGGAGACGGCGCGGAAGACGGCGCGGGAGATGGCACGGGAGATGGCGCGAGAGAGAAGACGATCGCACGCGGCGCGATCGACGCGGGCGCCCTTGGCACGATCACTCCGGAGCACCGCTTCGGCACCGACGTGGTCCTCACCCCGCACCGCGGGGAGGCCGAACGGCTCGCCAGCCGCCTGGGCCTGGACCCCGACCTGCCGGGCGTGCTCCTCGCCCCCGCCCTCGCGAGCGCCACCGGCGCCACCGTGCTGCTGAAGGGCGCGATCACGCTCGTCGCCCCCGGGGATGGTGGACCGCTGAGGGCCCAGGACGATGCGACCCCGATGCTCGCGACCGCCGGCACCGGGGACGTGCTCGCCGGGGTGCTCGGCACCCTTCTCGCTGCGGGGCTTCCCGGGCCGGATGCTGCTGCGCTCGCCGCGATCCTCCACGGCCGCGCCGGCCGACTCGCCTCGCACGACGGCCTGCACCCTCTGGTCGCCCTCGAGGTGGCCTCACACCTGCCCGCCGCGATCGGGACTATCCTGGCAGGCGCCCAGCCGTGATCCAAGGAGCCCGATGACCATCCCGATCCCTGCCGAGGACCCTCGGCACGTGCCCAACCGGGCCGTGATCGACCCCTCGGCGATCACGCAGAACACGCGTGCCCTGGGCACCCTGCTCGAGGAGCAGACGGCGCTGATGGCGGTGGTCAAGGCCGACGGCTATGGGCACGGCATGCTCACCGCGGCCCGCGCCGCGATCGAGGGTGGTGCGACCTGGCTGGGCGTCGCCCACCCCGCGAGCGCGCTCGCACTCGCCCGGGCCGGACTCGATGCGCAGATCCTCACCTGGCTCTACGAGCCGCACACCGCGCGCACTGTGCTGCCCGAGGTGCTCAGCTCCGGCGTGGACGTCTCCGTCGGCTCCCCGGAGATGCTGGCGCTGGTCGCCGAGGCGGCCCGGCAGGCCGACCGCCGCGCCCGCGTGCACCTGAAGATCGACACCGGGATGGGACGCAACGGCGTGCTGCCCTGGCAGATCCGGGAGATCGGCGCCGCCATGCGGGAGGACGATTTCATCCAGGTCGCCGGCGCCTGGACCCACCTCACCACGGCGGATGACCCCTCCGATCCGTCGACCGATCAGCAGGTGGAGCTGTACGACTCCGCCTGCGCGGCGCTCGCCGAGGAGGTCGGTCCGATCCCGCTGCAGCACATCGCGAACTCTGCAGCCACCCTCACACGCCCGGATCTGCACCGCGACATCGTGCGGCCCGGCATCGCGCTGTACGGCTACCCGCCGGTGCCCACAGATGTGCCGCTGCGCCCGGCGATGACCCTGACCAGCCGCCTCGCGCTGGTCAAAGAGGTGCCGGAGGGGCAGAGCATCGGCTACGGCCGTCTCCGTGCCACCGACCGCCCCACCTGCCTGGGGCTGGTGCCGATCGGCTATGCCGACGGACTCCACCGCGCCGCCAGCGACCGCTGCGACGTGATCGTGCGCACCGAGTCCGGGGACCGTCGGGCCCCGCAGGTGGGCCGCATCAGCATGGACCAGATCGTCATCGACCTGGGCCCGGGGACGGACGCGCGTGCGGGCGACGAGGTGTTCCTCTTCGGCGACGCGGGCGGCGCCCCGAACGATCCCGCCGCCTCGACCGCTGACGACTGGGCGCGTGCCGCCGGCACGATCCCCTACGAGGTCCTCACCTCCGTCTCCGGACGCGTCACCCGCGAGGTGCGCTCATGAGCGATGCGCGCAGGGGAGCACTGCCCGTGCGCACCCGCGACGCCGACGGGACCCGCACGGTCGCCCGGGCGCTGGCCGCGGTGCTGCAGCCCGGAGACCTGCTGGTGCTCGACGGCCCTCTCGGCGCCGGCAAGACCACCTTCACCCAGGGCCTGGGTGCCGGACTGGGCGTGCGCGGGCCCGTCGCCTCCCCGACCTTCGTCATCGAACGGGTCCACCCGAGCCTCGGCGCGGGCCCCGACCTCGTCCATGTGGACGCCTATCGCCTCGGCGGGGGCGGAGAGATCGACGACCTCGACCTCGAAGCAGATCTCGACCGCGCCGTCACGGTCGTGGAGTGGGGCCGGGACCGGGTCGAGCACCTCGTGGACTCATACCTGATGGTCGAGCTCGAACGCCCGGACCATGTCGACGATCCGCACGACCCCGACGAACCGCGCACCCTGCTGCTGACCCCGCACGGCCCTCGCTGGGACGAGCCGGCGATCACCCGCCTCGAGGCGGCGCTGGCCACCATCACCGGCCCCGACGGGATCGCCGAGGCCGCCGAATCCTTCGAGGAGAACCGCTGATGCTGCTGGGAATCGACACCTCCGGGGCGGTGAGCGTCGCCATCGCGAGCGGTGAGCTCACCGGCCCTGCACCCGAGATCCTGCAGGTCCGCGCCGACGAGCGCTCCCGCCACCACGACGAGGTGCTGCTGGCCCTGATCGACGAGGCGATGCAGGCCGCGGGAGTGGAGCGGTCCGAGCTCACCGGCGTCGTGGTGGGCCGTGGCCCCGGCCCCTTCACCGGCCTGCGGGTGGGGCTGGTCTCGGCTCGCTCGATCGCTGCAGTGCTCGGGGTACCGCTGCACGGGCTCAGCTCCCTCGACGGCCTCGCCCACCAGGCGCTCGCAGAGCTCGACCCCGCCCAGGAAGGGGCCGCGCATGACGGCACCGTCACCGTCGGGGTGGCCCTCGACGCCCGTCGCCGCGAGGTCTACCACGCCCGCTATCGCCGGGAGGCGAGCGGTGAGGTCACCCGGATCTCCGAGCCGGCGGTCGATGCCCCGGCGGCGGTCGCCGACGAGCTCACCGCCTGCGACATCCTGGTCGGCTCCGGAACCGGGATCTACCCGGACCTGCTGCCCGCCACCGCGGAGCTGGTGCATGTCGATGCAGGGCATCTGCTGCTCGCCGCCGCCGCGCTGACCGCGCGGGGCGTGGATCTCAGCAGCACCGAGCCGATGTACCTGCGCGAGCCGGATGCGGCCAAGCCCACCGCACGCAAGAGCGCCCTGGGTCGCTGACGTGACCGGCCCCGCAGTCCCGCCCGCCGTGCCCTCCGGCGAGCCGGCTGTCGACCCCGCCTGGGCGCTGCGCCCGGCGAATATCGAGGACGTCGAGGAGATCGCGTTCGCCGAGCTCGAGCTGTTCCCCGACGAGGCCTGGAACGTCTTCCAGCTCGCCGCCGAGATCGAGCACCCTGACCGTCGCTACGTCATCGCCGCGGCCGGGCCGAAGGGGAACGGCGAGCTGCTCGGGTACGCCGGGATCATGCTCGCCGGAGACATCGCCGACCTGCACACCATCGGCACCCGCCGCGAGGGCGCCGGCATCGGCCGGGCGCTGCTGAACTGGTGCCAGGAGCAGGCACAGGAAGGCGGCGCCGAGCGGATGCTGCTCGAGGTGCGGGAGGACAACACTCGGGCGCGCGCGTTCTACGCGGCTGCCGGGTACCGGGAGATCGACCGTCGGCGCGGCTACTACCGGATCCGCGGCCGACGGATCGATGCGCTGGTGATGGAACGCGACCTCTCCCAGAGCCCGCGGGCCACTCGCTAGACGTGGTTGCGGACCTTCTGGAACACATCCGGGTAGCGTGCGTCCAGCCGCACCACGGCGATCCGCAGACCCACCAGGAACACGACCACACCGGCCACCAGCGCGAGCACCCCCGCGAGCAGGGTGAGGGCGAGGCTGCCTGAGACGGCACCCCAGATGCCCACGCCGATCGCCGGGATCAGCGGCACGAACACCCCCACCATCGCCACGGTCATCGCGACCATCGCGTTCGAGCTCGAGGCGGACTTGTCCTTCATCGGGTTGGTGCCGGGAGGCGAGCTCGGATAGGGGAGCAGCACGCCGGTCACCATCGAGATGCCCCAGCCGCAGGCCATCGCCCCCAGCGAGATCATCACCGTCATCGGCATCAGGTCCGCCATCCCGTACAGGAGCGGGATCGCGATCGTCGCCACCACCACGCCGGGCACCATGAGCACCGCCATCGCGGCGATGCGGCCGGTCAGGTTTGCGCGGGAGGGCAGTCCGGTGACGATGTTGACCCATCCCGAGGGACCGTCGAAACCGATCTCGTTGGCCAGGCTGATCCCGCTCATCCCGCACATGAGGATCGTCATCGCGAGCATCATCGGTCGTGATTCCGGGAGCATGAACCCCATCGCCACGAAGAACACGATGATCACCGGATAGATGCCGAGGGCCGCGAGATAGCGGGTGTCGCGGCGCCAGTAGCGCAGCGACTTGCCCATCACCGCGCCGAAGGCGCTCGGGGCGATGAAGCGCGGCACCAGCGGGGAGACCTTGGTGTTCCCCGAGGAGGCATCCCCGGTGAGCGCCGAGGTGAGGGAGAGATCGATCGAACGTCGCCACCACAGCCACACCAGCGCGATGGTGACCGCCCCGATCAGGGCCCGGACGAGCGCGGTGAGCACCCGGCCCTCGGCGAGATCCATCGGTACGGCGAAGAGCGCGCCGACGGGGGTCCATGCGAGCGCCTCGACGACCGTGGGCATCATGCGCCCCAGCAGGGTGAAGTCGAGATCGGAGACGCGCTGCATGCCCAGCGAGAAGCCGTAGATCACAATGAACATGAGCAGGAAGCCGAGGATCCCGCCCACCTCACGCCCGCTGCGCGAGGAGGCGCGGCTCGCCGAATGCGCGAACCAGGCGCGAGGCAGCAGCAGGCACAGGGCGAAGGCGGCGAGATTCGCCGGCACCAGGGCGAGCGCACCCAGGATGATCCATGCAGCGCCCTGGCCGAACACGATCAGCCACAGCAGTTCGAACCCGGTCGCGATCGCAACCGCGAGCAGCGTGAAGAGGCTGGGCAGGCTCAGCGCTGCAGCGGCGAACATGCCGGGCTGGAGCTCCTTCGCGCTGCGGGGGAAGAGCGCGAAGGCCCGCGCATCGAGGGTGTCGTCGAGGCCGAAGGCGACCACCGGGATCAGGAACCACAGCAGCACGGCCAGAGCCCCCAGGCCCCGCACGATCAGCGGGAAGGTCGAGCCCTCCCCAGCCCAAAGCGTGGTGCCCAGGAACAGGAACACCAGGCCCACCAGGGCGCCGAGGGTGTACAGCACACCGAAGATGGTGCCGACCAGCTTGCCGACGTTCTTGCGGTAGGACCGCTTCCACAGCGTCCACTTGAGCGTCAGCTGCAGGCGGATCAGGTGCTTCTGCGAGATCGCACCGTGGTGGACGTCCGTTGCTGAGGCGGTCGCTGCGTGCTCGCTGCTCAGGACTCCAACCACGACAGGCTCCCCTCCGCGACGTCGCCGCCGCCGACCAGGTCGATGAAGGTCTGGACCAGGCTGCCGCCGTGACGGACCTCGTCCAGAGTGCCGTCGGCCAGCAGTTCGCCCTGGGCGATGATGGCGACGTGGCTGCACAGACCCTCGACCAGCTCCATGACGTGGCTGGACAGCACCACGGTGCCGCCACCGTCGACATAGGCGGTGAGGATCTTGCGGATCACCTGCGCGGAGACCGGATCGACCGCCTCGAGCGGCTCGTCCAGCACCAGCATCCGGGGCGCATGCAGCAGTGCGCTGGCCAGCAGGATCTTTTTGGTCATGCCGGCGGAATAGTCCACGACGAGCTTGCCGTCCTCTCCGGCGAGGTCCAGTGCGGTCAGCAGTGACTCCATCCGCTCCTCGACCACGTCGGCCTTCATCCCGCGCACCAGGCCGACATAGGTGAGCAGCTCCCGACCGGTCAGCCGGTCGAAGGTGCGCAGCCCGTCGGCGAGCACCCCGAGCAGGGCCTTGGCCTGCTGCGGCTCGGCCCACATGTCGTGCCCGAGCACATGGGCGGTGCCTCCGTCCGGGCGCAGCAGCCCGGTGGCCATCGACAGCGTGGTCGTCTTTCCCGCCCCGTTCGGGCCCACGATCCCGTAGAAGGAGCCGCGGGGGACATCCAGGGAGATCCCATGCACGACCTCCGTCTTGTCGAAGGACTTCCGCAGGCCTCGGATCGACAGCGCGCTCCGCTCCGGGATCGCCGCGTCGGCAGCGATCGGCGCGGCGACCCCGTGGACCGGCTGCGATGCGGGGGCCGCCCCGTAGGGAGCAGGGTCCATCCCTGAAGGGCCGGCGGCCATCCCTGAAGGAGCGGGAGTCATTCCGGAAGGAGCGGGGGTCACTCCGGAAGGAGCGGGGGCCGCCTGGGAGGGCGGCGCGTGGGGGACCTCGAGATCAGGAGAGGAGGACGGGTGCTCACTGTGCATGGGATCACGGTAGTTCCCGCGAGGTCAGGCACATGCCCCCCGCTCGGTGAGTCAGGGGCCGACCTTCGTCGGTCCCGGTCCTGGTCTCGCTGTCGGTCCCGTTCCCGCGCTCGCGTGCGGATCTTCGAGCGTGCGTGATTAGGATGCCCCTGAGCCGCCGTGGCTCACGGAAGGAGTCCCATGTCGAAGCTGCGCGCCACCCCGAGGGCCTCGAGCCTCGCGCCGGAGGTCGAGGAGATCCCGCTGGGCGTTCGTCGAGCTGCGGCGTGGTCCTGGCGGCTCATCGTCGTCGTCGCTGCCGCCGCCCTGATCATCTGGGGGCTGCTGCAGATCACCACCATCGTGATCCCGGTGCTCATCGCCATCCTGCTCGCCGCGCTGCTGACGCCGATCGTCAAGGTCCTCACCCGCTACACCTTCCTCGGGCGAACTGCGGCCA
This sequence comes from Brachybacterium sp. AOP29-B2-41, assembly GCF_052378395.1. Taxonomy (NCBI): domain Bacteria; kingdom Bacillati; phylum Actinomycetota; class Actinomycetes; order Micrococcales; family Dermabacteraceae; genus Brachybacterium; species Brachybacterium sp. AOP29-B2-41. The sequence goes on along the minus strand of NZ_JBQSXR010000011.1, from coordinate 5,091 downwards.
GCGGCATCGCGCTGCTCGGTCTGCTGTTGGTGATCGCCGGGATGTTCACCCTCGCCGGACGGCAGCTGTTCGCACAGTTCGCGGATATCCAGGACAAGGCCGTCACGGGGTTCCAGGGCCTCGTGGAGTGGGCCACCACGACCTTCCAGATCGACCTGCCGATGATGAACGCAGCACTCGACGAGGGCCTCCAGCAGCTTGAGCAGTATTCCGGGCAGCTGGTCTCCGGAGCGCTCAGCACCGCTGCAGTGCTCGGCAACGTCGTCACCGGCATCCTGGTGGCGCTGTTCACCCTGTTCTTCCTGCTCTCGGGCGGTGCCGGGATCTGGCGCTGGGTGGTGGGCCTGCTGCCGCCCGCGGCCCGGGTCCCCACCCATGAAGCGTTCCGCCGGGGCTGGAAGGCGCTGTCGGCGTACATGCGCACCCAGATCCTGGTCGCCGCCGTGGACGCCATCGGCATCGCCATCGGCATGGTGGCGCTCGGGCTCGGCTCCTATGCGGTGCCGATCTGGCTGCTCGTGTTCCTGTTCTCCTTCATCCCACTGGTCGGCGCGATCCTCTCCGGCGTGATCGCCGTGCTGCTGGTGCTCGTGCTGAAGAGTTGGATCGGGGCGCTGATCATGCTCGCGATCGTGCTCGCAGTGCAGCAGATCGAGGGCAACGTGCTCCAGCCGTTCCTGATGGGCAAAGCTGTCGAGCTGCACCCCCTGGCGGTGTTCCTCGGAGTCGCCGGAGGCGCGATGATCGCCGGCATCCCCGGCGCGCTGTTCGCGATCCCGGTGATCGCCTTCGTCAACGCCACGCTGCTGTACGTGGTGGGCCGAGACCCGAGCCCGGATCTCGGAGAGGACAGGGCGAGCCGCGAGCATTTCGCCTCGCTCACCCGCAAACGAGCCCCCGCAGCGGGCGCGGAGAGCGGTGGCGGGATCAAGCTCGCGATCCCGAGCTTCGCCGCGCTGCGCCCCTCCACGGTGCGCCCGGCCGGCGCGGTCCGCGGAGGTGAGACCGCTCCCCGAGGCGCGGCCACCACCGGTGCTGCAGCCACCGCCGCGGCTCCTGTCACCGCCACTGCGACTCCTGCCACCACCACAGCGGGTTCCGATCCGGCTCCGGTGGATCCGGCCCCTGACGCGGACCTCCCGGCTTCCGGCACCCCCGTGGCCGACGCGGGAGGAGACGCGCCGCAGGACCCGCTACACGACCCGGCGCGCGAGGACCGCGACGGCATCTGAGCTCCACGCCCGCCCGCTCGGGCCCCGAGGCGCCCGGCCTGGGCGCCTGCCCCGGGCGGGCGCTCGTTGAATGCGTGAAAGAAGGCCCCCATCCCAGCAGCTGCCGGGACGGGGGCCTTCCTTCATGCTCTGCGCCGGCGATCTCGGGCGGCGGCTCACGCCGTGCGGGTCACGCCTTGTAGGGCGTGGCCGTCAGGATCTCGATCGAGAACGTCTTCCCGTTCGGCGCCGTGTACTCGACGGTGTCACCGACCCGGGAACCGTGGATCGCGCTGCCCAGCGGCGACTCCGAGGAGTACACCTCGAGGTCGTCGTCGCCGTCAGCGATCTCGCGGTTCCCCAGCAGGAAGGTGCGCTCCTTGCCGGCCATCGTGATGCCCACGACCATGCCGGGCTCGACCACGCCGTCGTCCTTCGGAGCCTCGCCGACCACGGCGTTCTTCAGCAGACGCTGGAGATCCGCGATCCGGGACTCCATCTTGCCCTGCTCTTCACGAGCGGCGTGATAGCCGCCGTTCTCCTTCAGGTCCCCCTCGTCACGAGCCGCAGCGATGCGCTCCGTGATCTCTGCGCGTGCCGGACCTTCGAGCTCCGCGAGCTCCTTGGTCAGGCGGTCGTACGCGTCCTGGGTGAGCCAGGCGCCATTAGGCTGGCTGCTCATGGGTTCACTCCTGTCGTCCTCGGTAGTGCGCATCGGGAAACGATCCCCATATACGCGAATCACGGGGCACATGTCCTCATGCGCCCCGTGTGCGGGTGATGATCAATCGGCGTCGAGCCGGTTTCGGAATACATTACACCGCGCGGAACGCTTTCCCGGGGATCCCCGGCACGTTTACGCGCATCGAGTAATCACCGCGGCCAGCTCACCGTGCGGAGCAGCTGACGACCTCTGCAGAGACCGCATCGCCCTGGGTCGAGATCTCGACGTGGTGCGCGGTGCGTCGATCCTCCTGGGCAGGGATCTCCGTCTCCACGAAACCGACCTGCGCACGGCCCTTGTTCAGCGCCTGGATACGGCAGCTCGCCTCCGTGCCCGGGTCCATGGTCACCATGAAGTCCACGCCGATCGAGTCATCGGCGAGATGCTCGTAGGAGAGCACCTCGGAACGGACCGGCGTGCTCGCGGCCTGGATCCCCACGTAGAGCACCACGGCCACGAACGCCGCGACAGCGAGCGCGAGGAGCACACGGGCGGTGCGTCGGCTGACGAGCGGCTTCCCATAGCGGTCGGCGTGCCGCTCCCTGACGTCGTTCATGGGGCCAGTCTCCCAGACCCTGTCCGGGTGCTCCCCGGGAGCGTCCGGAGAGGTGGGGAGGTGCCTGTCACGTCGTCCGGGAATCCCCGGTTCCTCCCGGTTCCACTCAGCGGGGGTGGCGTACGATCGGACGCTGGTGCACCCCACCGGCTCCGTGCAGAGCATGCGCACCGTCGCTGGGGGTCCCGACACCGTCCAGCCGCCTCCGAGGAGTCCCGTGACCGTCCAGCTGCCCGCTTCCGATGAACCACTGCGGATGGTGGCCGTCCACGCGCATCCGGACGACGAGTCGTCCAAGGGTGCCGGTTCGACTGCTCGATATGCGCGCGAGGGTGTCCAGGTCACGGTCATCACCTGCACCGGCGGTGAGCGCGGCGATGTCCTGAACCCGCGCCTGCGTGATGACCCGACCGTGACCGTCGAGGCCCTGCCCGGTATCCGTCGCCGGGAGATGGAGCGCGCCAAAGAGATCCTCGGCGTGGACCACGAGTGGCTGGGCTTCATCGATTCAGGGCTCCCCGAAGGCGACCCGCTGCCACCGCTGCCGGCCGGGAGCTTCGCCGCCACCCCAGTCGAGGAGGCGGTGCGCCCCCTGGTCGAGTCCGTGCGTCGCCTTCGCCCCCATGTCATGACCACGTATGACGAGAACGGCGGCTACCCGCATCCCGACCACATCCAGGTCAATCGGATCAGCGTGGCCGCTTTCGACCTCGCAGCGGACCCGGATTTCGCGCCCGAGCTGGGCGATCCCTGGTCGATCGCGAAGCTCTACTACATCAACGGCTTCCACCGGCAGCGGTTCTCGGCGGTCAGCCGGCACCTGCGCACCGAAGGAACGCCGAACGAGGAGCTCGATCAGATGCTCCAGCACTACGACGAGAGCCATGATCGGCTGCTCACCACGCGCATCGACGTCCGTGACTACCTCGCGGTGAGGGACGATGCATTGCGGGCGCACGCCACCCAGGTCGATCCCGAAGGGCCGTTCTTCCGCATCTCGCACGATGCCGAGACCGCGGCCTGGGGCACCGAGGACTACGAGCTGCACATCTCTCGGATCGGGGTCAAGCTTCCTGAGACCGACCTGTTCGCAGGGCTGCGGAACGAGACCATGGAGGCGCGCGCATGAACGGGGCACAGCTTCTGCTCGACGCCGGCCTGGTGTTCGCCGCCCCGAGCCCCTCCGACGGCGGAGAGCTCAACTCCGTCACCGTCTCGCCGGGGCTGCCGGGCTTCTTCGCGGCCTTCGTGCTGGCGGTGCTGGTGGTGCTGCTCGCGATCAGCATGACCCGCCATACCCGCCGGATCCAGGCCCAGGCACGGCTCAAGGAGCGGATCGAGGCCGAAGAGCGCGCCGAGGCCGAACAGGCGGCGGCGGAAGCCGACGGCGGGCCAGTGGATGCACAGTCGGTGGACGGACAGCCGGTGGAAACACAGCCGGTGGAAACTCAGCCGACGACGGACCAGTCGGCAAGCGAGCAGCCGGCGGAGGACCCATCGACGACGGACCAGCCGACCCCTGAGGCGAATGGCCCAGCGGGCGACCGCCCCGAGGGCGGGACCCGACCCTCCACCGAGGACCGCTGAGCGGCGACCGTCAGCTGACGGCGGCCCATCCGGAATGCTGCGGCCCATCAGGGCACGGCGTCCCGTCGGATCACTGCAACCCGCCAGATCACGGCGACTCGTCAGACCACGGCAACCGTGACTGCCGCGAAGTGGCAGCCGAAGCCGATCAGGGTCCCGGCATGGAAGAGCTCATGGAACCCGAACCAGGCCGGTGAGGGATTCGGGCGCTTGAGCGCATACATGACCGCGCCCGCCGTATAGGCGAGGCCGCCGATCGCCAGCAACCAGACCACGGCCCAGCCGCCGCTGGCCTGCAGCTGCGGCATGTAGAACACCGCCACCCAGCCCAGCGCGATGTAGGCGGGCACGTAGATCCAGCGCGGCGCACCGGTCCAGAACAGCCGGAAGCAGACGCCGACCAGCGCGCCGCCCCATGCGATCGCCAGCAGGGTGCGAGCCGAGCCAGGCTCGAGCATCGCCACCGCGATCGGGGTGTAGGTGCCGGCGATGATCAGGAAGATGTTCGCGTGGTCGAAGCGCCGCAGCATGATCGCCTTCTGTGGGGTCCAGGTGCCGCGGTGATAGACGGCGCTGATGCCGAACAGCAGGCCCGCGGTGAGCACGAAGACCGCGCAGGCCAGGCGGATCGCGAAGGTGTCGCCGACAGCGACCAGCATCAGGCCGGCCACCAAAGAGGTGGGGAACGCGATCAGGTGCAGCGTCCCGCGCAGGCGCGGCTTGGGCAGCTGGAGGCCGAGCTGGGTGGCCCGCTGCGCCATCGCCCGGGTGAGGGTGCGCGGAGCGAACGGGAACTTCTCGGCAGTGGGCAGGTCGTCGTCGGACGGCAGCTCGGTGCCCCCGCTGCCCGAGGTCGCCTCGAAGAGCTCCCGCGCGGCGGGATCCTCGAACTCGGGTGCGGTCTGTGCGTGATCAGAAGCGTCGGGGATGTGCCCGGAAGGGCGCCGGCCGTCCTCGTGTCGAAATCCGGAATTCATGAGAACACCGTAACTTACGGGGCCGTAGGTTAATGG
>NZ_JBQSXR010000010.1:0-168837 GCF_052378395.1 Brachybacterium sp. AOP29-B2-41 | reverse complement strand
TTAGGGGACTTCGGTCCCGGAAAGCAGTGATTCGGAGGATCATCTGCATTTTCCCGATGTTATGGGCGTGCGTCCTTCGTCGAACTCTTGAGAATAGAATTCAGCAATGCTGGCATCACGTAATTGCGGGCAGAGCCCGATCATTCCGCGGCGTCGAGCTCCAGATCCACCATGAGCTCAGCAGCGATCGTCTCGAGCGCCTCACGGACATCGCCCTCATCGGCCGCGGCGGGCAGTCGCAGCTCGGCCTCCGCCTCGAAGAGCATGCCCCCGCCCTCCGGGGCTTCCCGGGTCCAGCTCCGCAGCCCGTCGATGGTGGCGCCCTGCGAGCGCAGTGCGGCGGTCACCTCACGGACCATCCCGGTGCGGTCCTGGCCCAGCAGATGCAGGCGCAGCGCCCGGTGAGGGCTCCCGGCGGGGCCGTCCGTCGTTCCCGCGGTCGCCTCCACCGCGAGACCGACCTCGTCGGCGAGTGCGGGGAGGGACTCCAGGAAGGCGCCGACGCGCTCATCAGGGAGGTCCACCTGCACGATCCCGGCGAACTTCCCCGCGAGCAGGGCGAGCTGGCTGTCGACCCAGTTGCCTCCCTGCTCGTCGACAGCAGCGGCGAGGGCTGCGACGAGGCCCGGGCGGTCGTCTCCGATGGCGGTCAGCAAGTAGGTCGTCATGCGCCCAGAGTAGCGCTCGAACCGGAGGCGGACCATGGAGTCCGTGATCAGACCCCTGATTTGTAGAGCCCATAGGTGTAGGCGTCGTAGATCGCCTCCCACGAGGCTTCGATGACGTTGGGGCCCACGCCCACGGTCTGGAACTCGAGCCCCCGCCCGGAGGTGCGCACCAGCACCCTGGTGGTGGCGTCCGTGCCGTGCTGGGCATCGAGGATGCGGACCTTGAAGTCGCGCAGCTCGAAGTCGTCGATCTCCGGGTGGTGCTCGCGCAGCGCCGCCCGCAGGGCGAGGTCCAGAGCGTTGACGGGTCCGTTGCCCTCGGCGATCGCGACCTCGCGGCGGCGGGGGCCCTCGCCTCCACCGACCAGCTTCACGGTCGCCTCGGATTCGAGGGTGCCATCGCGTCCGAGCTGCGAGGTGGCCCGCCAGGACTCCACGGTCGAATAGCTGGGTGCCCGCCCGAGCTCGTCGAGCAGGAGCAGCTCGAAGGAGGCGTCCGCGGCCTCATAGGAGTAACCGACCGACTCCCGCTGCTTGACGGTCGTGGCCAGGCGGGAGAGCAGCTCCGGGCGGTCGGCCAGGTCGAAGCCGAGCTCACGACCCTTGAGCTCGATGGAGGCGCGTCCGGCCATGTCGGAGATGATCATGCGCATGTCATTGCCGATCGTCCGGGGATCGGTGTGCTGATAGAGATCCGGATCGACCTTGATCGCGCTCGCATGCAGGCCCGCCTTGTGGGCGAAGGCGCTCGTGCCGACGTACGGGGCCCGCGCGTTCACCAGCATGTTGACGATCTCGCCGATCGCGTGGGCGATGCGGGTGGTCTCGGCGAAGTTCTCCGCCGGGACCAGGTCCATCCCCATCTTCAGCTGGAGGTCGGCCATGAGGGTGACCAGGTCGGCGTTGCCGGTGCGTTCACCGTAACCGTTGATGCAGCCCTGGACGTGGGTGATCCCGGCGCGCACCGCGGAGATCGCGTTCGCGACCGCGCAGCCGGTGTCGTTGTGGGTGTGGACGCCGAGTCGGGCGTCGTGCGCGCCGGCGGCCGCCAGCCGCTCCCGGAGCTCCTCGATGATCTCGGTGACCTGGTGCGGGAGCATCCCGCCATTGGTGTCGCACAGGACCATCACTGCGGCCCCGGCCTCGTGGGCGGCGAGCAGCACGGAGGTCGTGTACTCGGGGTCGTGCAGGAAGCCGTCGAAGAAGTGCTCGGCGTCGACGAACACCTCGCGGCCGAGCCCCACCAGGTGCTCCACCGTGTCCCGCACCATCGCGAGGTTCTCCTCGGCGGTGGTGCGCAGGGCGCCGGTGACGTGCCGGAGGTCCGACTTCGCGACCAGGGTGATGGTCGGGGCGCCCGAGTCCACGAGTGCCGCCACCTGGCGGTCCTCCCCCACTGCGACCCCGGCCTTGCGGGTCGCGCCGAAGGCGGCGAGCCGGGCGGTGCGCAGCTCGAGCTCGCCTGCGGCACGGGCGAAGAACTCGGTGTCGCGCGGGACGGCACCGGGCCAGCCGCCCTCGATGTAGGTCACCCCGAGCTCGTCGAGGTGACGCGCCACGGCCAGCTTGTCCGTGACCGATAGGGTGAGCCCCTCCTGCTGGGAGCCGTCACGCAGCGTCGTGTCGTAGAGGTGGAAGGCCTGGATCGGCGTCGTGGCGGGGCTGATCGTCATCGTGCGCTCAGACCAGCCGGGTCAGCCAGCTGTGACGGTCCGGGATCCGGCCGTACTGGATGTCGGTGAGCTCCTTGCGCAGGGCCAGCGTGACCTCGCCGGAGCCACCGTCCCCCACCGTCCAGGAACCGCCGTTGGCACGGAACTCACCGATCGGGTTGATGACAGCGGCGGTGCCGCAGGCGAACATCTCGGTGATCTCGCCGCTGCCGAGCTGCTCGAGCACCTCGCTCATCACCAGGCGCTGCTCGATCACCGTAAGGCCGCGATCCTCCGCGAGGCGCAGGATCGAGGAGCGGGTGACGCCCTCGAGGATCGAGCCGGTCAGCGCCGGGGTCAGCAGGCGGCCGTCCCGGGTGATCGCGAAGACGTTCATCCCGGAGAGCTCGTCGATGCTGGTGTGGGTCTCGGAATCGAGGAAGAGCACCTCGTCGGCCCCCTGCTCGGCGGCCTCGTTCTTGCCCAGCAGCGAGGAGGCGTAGTTGCCGCCGCACTTCGCCGCGCCGGTGCCGCCGGCTCCGGCGCGCGCGTACTCATCGGTGATCCACACGACCAGCGGCTGCACGCCACGCGGGAAGTACGGGCCGGCCGGGGAGGCTATCACGTAGTAGTCGACCGTGCGGGAGGCCCGCACGCCGAGAAACTCCTCGCTCGCGAACATGAAGGGCCGCAGATACAGCGACTCCTCGCTGGTGGCCTCGGGCACCCAGGGCTCATCGGCCGCAGTGGCGGCTTTCAGCGAGGCCAGGAAGTCCTCCACCGGCAGCTCGGGCAGCGCGAGCCGACGTGCTGAGCGCTGCATGCGTTCGGCGTTGGCCTCGGGACGGAAGGTCCACACCGAGCCGTCGGCATGGCGGAAGGCCTTGAGGCCCTCGAAGATCTCCTGGCCGTAGTGGAGCACCGCCGCGGCCGGCGAGAGCTGCAGCGGGCCGAAGGGCACCACCTCGGCGTCGCCCCAGCCACCGTCCGCGGTCCAGCGGGCGTGCACCATGAAGTCGGTGTAGTGCTGGCCGAAGCCCGGATCGGCGAGGATCTGCGCGCGCTCGTCGTCGCCGACGCGGCGAGTGGTGCTGGTCTGGGTGAAGTCGAGCGCGCTCACGGGATTCTCCTCGTTGCAGGGGGCAGTGTCAGTGTGTCAGGCTCCGGCGCTCAGCGCCCGGAGATCGCGGCGACCAGGTCGTCGCCGATCTGCGCAGTCCCACGGGCGGAGAGCTCCTCGGAACCGGCACGGGCGGCGAGGTCGTTCTCGACCGCGGCACGCACGGCGGCGGCCGGTTCGACATGCCCCAGGTGGTCCAAGAGCAGCGCGATCGAGAGCACCGTGGCGGTGGGGTCGGCGAGATCCTTGCTGGCGATGTCGGGGGCCGAGCCGTGGACCGGCTCGAACATCGAGGGGAAGGCACCGGTGGGGTTGATGTTGCCGCTCGCCGCGATGCCGATCCCGCCGCCGACGGCAGCCGCGAGGTCGGTGACGATATCTCCGAAGAGGTTGTCGGTGACGATGACGTCGAAGCGGGACGGATCGGTGACCAGGTAGATCATCATCGCATCGACGTGGGCGTAGTCCACCTCGACCTCCGGATGCTCGGCGCCGACCTGCTCGACGATGCGGCGGTAGAGGTGACCGGCGTGGACCAGCACGTTGTGCTTGTGGACCAGCGTGAGCTTCTTCCGGCGTGCCTCAGCCTGCGCGAAGGCGTAGCGCACCACGCGCTCGACACCGACGGCGGTGTTGAGGGAGACCTCGGTGGCGACCTCGAGCTCCGTGCCGGTGCGCAGCGAACCGCCGTTGCCGACGTAGGGGCCCTCGGTGCCCTCGCGGACCACTACGAAGTCCATCTCCCCGGGATCCGCCAGGGGCGAGACGACGCCGGGGTAGAGCTTGGTGGGGCGGAGGTTGACGTAGTGGTCGAAGGCGAAGCGGAGCTTGAGCAGCAGGCCGCGCTCGAGCACGCCCGAGGGCACGCCGGGATCGCCGACGGCACCCAGCAGAATCGCGTCGTGCTCCGCCAGCCGCGCCATGTCCTCGTCGGTGAGGGTCTCGCCGGTGCGATGCCAGCGGCCCGCGCCGAGGTCGAAATCAGTGGTCTCCACGGTGACGCCGACGGGCTCGAGAGCGGCGCGCAGTGCGCGCAGGCCCTGCGGGACGACCTCCTGGCCGATGCCATCACCCTCGATGACGGCGAGCTTCAGAACGGTCGAGGGGGCGGCGGCGCTGGGGGTGCTCATGACAGGACTCCGGTTCTTCGGGAAACGATCAGTAGACGAGGTCGACGGCGTGGATGGACCGCGCGTCGATCGCAGCGCCGAGCTCCTCGGCGAACTCGCGGTCCACGGACTCATCCAGGTTCAGGACCACCAGCGCCTCGGCGCCGCGGGTGTGGCCAACGCGAGAGACCTGCATGCCGGCGATGTTGACTCCGGCCTCACCGAGGCGGAGCCCGTAGGTGCCGATCAGGCCCGGGCCGTCCTCGTAGCGGATGATCAGCAGGTGGTCGCTCATCGCGACGTCCAGCGCGTGGCCGAAGACCTCGGTGAGCTTGTGCTCCTGATCCACGCCGCTGAGCGTGCCGGAGACGGTGACGACTGTGCTGTCGCGCAGGGTGCCGCGCAGGGTGACGACGTTGCGGAAGCGCTCGGAGTTCTCATCGGTGACCAGCTGCACCGTGATGCCACGCTCCTCGGCGAGCACCGGGGCGTTGACGTAGCTGACCTGCTCGGTGACCACCGAGCGGAACAGACCACGCAGCGCGGAGAGCTTCAACGCGGTGACATCGCGCGAGGCGATCTCGCCGTGCACCTCGATGTCGAGCAGCTCGGGCGCCTCCCCCGCGAGGGTCGTGAACAGCTGACCGAGCCGATCGGCCAGTGCCACGCCCGGCCGCACCAGGTCATCTATCGCGCCGCCGGCAACGTTGACCGCGTCGGGCACCAGCTCACCGGCCAGGGCCAGGCGCACCGACTTCGCGACCGCCACCCCGGCCTTCTCCTGCGCCTCGGCGGTCGAGGCGCCCAGGTGCGGGGTGAGGGTGACGTTGTCGAGCTCGAGCAGACGCTTCGCGGTGTCGGAAGCCGACGGCGGCTCAGAGGTGTAGACATCCAATGCGGCGCCGGCGATGCGGTCGGAGGAGAGCGCGTCGAAGAGGGCTTCCTCGTCGATCAGGCCGCCGCGGGCGGCGTTGACGACATGCAGGGAGGGCTTCGCGAGCGCGAACTGCTCAGCACCGATCAGACCGGTGGTCTCGGGGGTCTTGGGCATGTGCACGGTGACGACATCCGCCTCACCCATCAGCTCGTCGAGCTCGACCACGCGCGCGCCGAGCTCAGCGGCCCGGGCATGGTTGACATAGGGGTCGTAGGCCAGGAGATTCACGCCGAAGGGACGCAGCCGCTCGGCGACCAGCTGGCCGATACGGCCGAAGCCCACCACGCCCACCGTCTTGCCCAGCAGCTCCACACCGGTGAGCTGCTTGCGCTCCCACTTCCCGGCTTTCACCGAGGCATCGGCACGGCCGAGGTTGCGCAGCGAAGCCAGGATCAGCGCGACCGCGAGCTCGGCGGCGGAGGTGATGTTCGAGGTCGGAGCGTTGATGACCATGACGCCCGCGCTGGTGGCGGCGGGCACGTCCACGTTGTCCAGGCCCACGCCAGCTCGCGCGACCACCTTCAGCTGCTTCGCCGCGGCATAGACCTCGGCATCGACCTGGGTCGCGGAGCGGACCATCAAGGCATCGGCCTCCTGGACCGCCGCCAGCAGGGCGGGACGGTCGGTGCCGTCCACATTCCTGACCTCGATGTCCGACCCCAGGACCTCGACGGTCGCGGGCGACAGCTCTTCTGCGATGAGCACGACGGGACGCGTCACGGTAACTCCTCCGGTAAGGATGGTTGTCGTCGCACGCATCCTCGGGAGCGACGGGTACCGGGACAGCCTAGACCGCTGTCCGGCATGCGGTCACGCCTGTCAGGATGCGAGACGCTGGCCGGAATTGAAGCAGAGCCCGATGAGGATGCGAGACGCACGCAGCCCAGCCTCCTCCTGCGGGACGTCGTGCAGTGCACCACGTGCTGCTCCTCATCGAGGTGGAGCCTGATGCCACGGTGTTCGTCGAGTCAAGGCCCATGCCAATCGCGAACACCGCGAGATCGATACCGGGCACGTCGGCGCGTGCGACTTGGCTGACGTCCGAGAACGGGTGCGGGATGAGATGCCCAGCACGGGGTGCATCACGGATCCGCGATGGTCCCCGTTCGGGCGAGCCAGCCCGACCTCAGTCACTGACGGTCCTCCCGTCTCCGGCGGCAATGCGACGGTCAGGCCGCGAAGCACGTGCTCGGCCCATTCCTCCGGCACAACCATGCCGTCGATCAGCGGTAGGAAGGCGGGATCCTCGAAGTGCGCGCACGGCGCACCGTTGACCCAATACACCATGAGCACGGAGTCTGTGGTCTCGTCGAGGCAGAGTTCAAAGATCACGTTCCGCACCAGCAGCGGTTCCTCGCTCCCCTGCCGGACCGGCATCGCAAAGCGCACGGAGACACCTAGGCACGGAGGATGGGACCGACGGGGCCCCAAGCTCGAGATGCTCAGCCTCGGTGGCGACTTCAAGGATGCTCATCCGGGGCCCGACATCCGGATACTGGAGAGGCTCAAAGGCGTAGCGCTCCGGAGTGCCGGTTTCGGGATTGGGCGAGCCGGAAACCGGCCTCTTGTCGAACGACTCGTCGACGATCGCCGCATCGACGCACTCGAGGCCTAAGGTCTTGCGCAGTACGGACGCCACCTTAATGCACCGGGAGTTTCCTGCCTCGAGCAGCAACAGACGGTCGCGGATCTCGATGATCGCCTGCACGAGCACCCCAGTCGTCGACGACAGCACGGCCTGGCGACCGCCAAGGGCATTCCCGGCGCGCGGGCCGGTTCTGGGGGCTCCATGTTCAAGCTTGGGGAGCCTCGGTGACCAACAGCCCCGTACCGGTCTCCGCGCTCGAACTGCCCCGCGCCGATACCAAGCTCCGCGTCAGCCACATCGAAACCGAGATCTTTCTCGGTCGCACAGCCGTCGAAGGGACGGCCGGGCTCCTCTGCCGGGTCCTCGGAGGCCGGCTCAGAGGAACTACCCTCATCGTCTGCGGTGTCCTCCTGCAGTGCCCTTGCCTCCTGCAGATCGTCGCCGCCGGACAGCGGGAGGACCGAACATGCTCCCGTTGTGGTCACGACCCCAGGGGCGCTCAGGCCTGCCAGCGCGACCCCCTACTGTGGAGCCCGGCCGAGCTCGCCGGGCCACGCCACCGACCCGACCACTCCACAGGAGATCAGTGATGCCGGTCCCCACTCTCGAATCGCTGCGCGAGAGCCTCCAACGACTGCTTGAATCCCGGCGGGGAGCGCCCCTTGTGATCGCGCACCGTGGGACGCCGCTCGGCAGCTTCCCCGACAACACGCTGCGCGCGGCCGTCGGCGCGCTCCGCTCGGGCGCCGACGTCATCGAGACCGACGTGATTCGCTCAGTGGACGGCGAGTACTTCCTGTTCCACACCGGCTTCGAGCGCAAGCTCCTGGACGAGGATGTCGACGTCCGCACGCTGACGGCGCAGGAGCTCGAGGAGTGCATATTCCGGTGGAACGGAGGACCCCACACGCCGGGAATCGAGCGGCTCGATACGCTGCTGGACACCCTTCCGGAAGCATGGGTGAACATCGATCGCTCGTGGGGCCTGTGGCCGCACCTGCTGGACCATCTCACCGCACGCGGTGACGTGCACCGCCTGCTACTGAAGTCCCCGCCGCGGGACAAACATCTCGCGGCCCTCGCCGCCCATCCCATGCCCTTCCTCTATTTTCCCATCGTTCGCACGCGGGAGGAGCTGGCCACGGTCGAAGCAATCGAGGGGATCAACCTCATCGGCGCGGAGCTGCTCGCGGCGGAACCCGAGGATGACTTCGCCGATCCCGAGACCGTGGCGGAGGTGGCGCGCCGCCACCCCCTTGTGGTGCTCAACGCTCTCAACCTCGACAACAACGCGGTTCTGTACCTGCGCGCGGACGACGCGGTCTCGGTGCTCGACGATCCCGCCCTGGGCTGGGGCCGACTCGCCGATGTCGGCGCTACCGCCATCCAGACCGACTGGCCGCATCTGCTGCGCAAGTTCCTCGAGGAGCACTGCGGCTAAGCGGCTATCTCAGTTAGGAAGGCGCTCAAAGGAGCCCATATCGGGGAAGCGCTGTGCGAGAAAATTCCTCACCTGCCGGTCGGCCGCGTCCGGAGAGATCTCCTGGACGGCGTCGTTGAGGCAGAATGTCTGTAATGAGTCCTTGTCCCGTATAAGCCCCTCAAGCTCCGCGGCAGCAGTCTGCTCACCGATGCCCACATATCTATACCGAATCTTGCGCGTGACGGCACGAGTGGTCGCGTATGCGTAGTTCAGGTGGAGCCCGCCGGCAAGGGTGACGTCCTCCAGCCGGCGGAACTGAGACTGCCTCGTTCGCTGGATGACCTCCGGCCAGCATTCCTCGATCTCGAAGGAGATCGACCTGCGCAGCGCGTACGGCGCGTGGAACAGCTTCCGGGAGAGCCGCCTCCCGCACACTTGATGGACGAGATCGCGAGCGTTCTTCCCTGCAGCGTCGGGCGCTGGCTCTCCCTCCATCGGATCCCCGGGGCCGACTAGCGCCCTGGACAGATACACCGATGCCAGTCCGTTGGCGTGGAAAAAGAGATCGGGTGAGACCGGGGAGGATAGAAACATGTCGTCGTTAAAGTACAGGAAGTGTTCCGAAAGCCCTTCGATGCGGTGCAGGTTCGCCTCTATGGCCTGCGAGTTGAAGGTCGGGAGCACCGTACCCTCCGGGGCGATGTCACGATGGTCCACAACGGTGACCCAGTCCGTGTCCTCGCGCAGCCATTCGGGTCGCTGACAATCGGTGACGATATAGACGTGACGAATCCACGGCGCGTACTGCTCGAGAGCTCTGAGCGAGTATCGCAATTCGTCGTGGCCGACGAATCGGAGGTCTTCGGCCGCAGCTTCGGGCATCGGATGCCCGGAGCTCAACTCCAGGGCCGCGCGTTTGTGAGCAATCCATGAAGGGTCCGTCCCGTCAACCCAGGTATAGACCGCGTCGATCGGAAAGGTGACCTCCATCAGGTGCGGAATCCCCATCGGACTCGGCGAGGACCCTGAACTCGTAGACACCGTGAACGCCTCTGCAGGCAGGATTGAAGTTCTCGGGTTCCATACGGTGGAAGCGAACGATCCTTCCACGGCCGACGGGACCCACCGTTCGAGTGAGAATGCCGTGGAGAACCCGAACTTCTTCACCACGCGGCCCTCCACTTTAAACACGGCGGGAACCAGCACATGCGCCACGTTCGATGTCGCGAGCGCCTCGTCTCCGACGTTGAGTCGTCGAAACGCGACAGTCGAGGGGCGCGAACGGCGCACCGAGAGTCCCACAAGTGCGCCGGGAAGGGAGGCTTGCAAGTGACGCACAGCATGCGCCCATTCATCCTCCCGCACCCCGATCGTCTCACCGATGCGAGCGCGGTCCACCAGATCCACGTACCCGATACCGTCTTCACGAAGCAGCTGACGAGCCGCATGGGCGATTGCCCCTGCATAGGCCCGATCAGACTGGAGGGCCACGTCCAACGCAGGCAGGTAACGCTGGCCGAAGGGCCGGGGGGCCGCGAACTCTTGCCGGGATCCGTGTGGCGGAATTGGAAGGTTCGCATCCAACCTTCGGATGCGCCGCACCTCGGCATCACGGGAGAGCACGGCCACCACCAGACTGCTTGCGTGCCGAATCCTGTTGGCAACTCTCCTCATCGTCATCCCTTCATACTGTGTACGTCAGCTCACCGATACTGCCAGACTTTCTGGACTTTGCAGGCGAAGCGTCGAACTCACTGCTCGCTCTGCCCTAGATCGGCGGCCCCGCGCCGTTTGCGACGCCTATACTTTCGCCCGAAACCCTTCTGAGCCCCCTGCGCGCCGCTAGGCCCGCATGGGGGTGCGTCCAAATTTCACACTCAACGATGGGACTGCGTCGTCCCTGAGAGACGGCGTATTCTCATCCCCCTCAAGGAGCAACTATGCACCTCAGAGAGATCGCCTCGGCTCGACTCGGCTTGGCCGCTGGCCGAACCGAGAAGCGGCAGGTGGGCATCGAGGAGCGGAACGTCGACGTCATAGACGGTGCACGCCCTGCCGACGCGCTCCTGTGGAATCTGGTCGAGACGGTCCGGTTGCTCGATAGCACAGGAGTCGACTACTGGCTCGTTAGGCCAACGTCAGGGATCCGATTCACGATTGGGGTCCGAGAGTCTCAACGGAAGGAGATCTGGGATCTCATTGCCGGGAACATTCGTATCGGCCACACTACGTACGCCAGGCGGGTCCTCCCCCACTCGCACACGCGGACTCGGCTGATGGACCGTTCCTCTCGGGACCTCGAACGGCAACTTGCTGAGTCCAGCGTCATCCGTCTCATCCGGTTCGTTTCAGGCTCGGGCACGGCCCGCACCTTCGGCGAGGAATACTCGACGGAAATTGAATTCTGGGACGACATCTGCACGGACGACTCCGCCCACCAGTTCGACGACGAACTAATCGCACCAAGGCCCGGCGCCACCACCAGGCGTCTGCGGCTTTCCGAAGGCATGGTTCCGATGCCCCTATCACGCGCCACGGCATTGGCGCCGAAGGACTTCGAAGAGATCATCGTGGAGGTCCCCGCCTCCCAAGCCATAGTGCTACCGGGAGATATACAGTTCCCTATCGATGTCATCTATACCTGGGTCGATGGCGACGACCCTGCGTGGCTACTACAGAAGTCCGAGTACGACGGATCGACCGTCGCCCATGAGGAGTCAAACAGTGTGGCAAGATTTTCGTCGCGCGATGAGCTGATGTACTCACTCCGCTCAATACAGGACTTTGCGCCGTGGGTGCGGCATATCTACATCGTCACCGCAGATCAGCATCCGCACTGGCTCCGCTCGAACGACCATGTGACGATTGTCAGCCATGCTGAGATCTTCTCCGACCCCGATGCACTACCCACGTTCAACAGCCACGCGATCGAGTCTCAGATCCACCACATCGATTCCTTATCAGAGCACTTTATCTATTTGAATGACGATATGTTTTTCGGCCGCGCAGTGACCCCAGGCATGTTCTATTTCGGAAACGGAGCGGCCAAGCACAAACTTTCACCCTCGCGGGTGGCTCATTTCCAAAAGTCGGAATTGGACACGCCTGTTGATCAGGCGGTAAAGAACAGTCGCCGGATCATGGAGCAGAGTTACGGAGTCACACAGGCGCAAGTCCTCGAGCACTCCCCCTACCCGTTACATCGAAGCGTGCTGCAGCAGATCGAAGATGAGCACTCAGAAGCAGTCGCGCAGACCGCATCCCACCGGTTCCGACACATCGATGACCTGAATATCCCGTCGCATCTCGCGCATCATGTGGCATACCAGAAGCGGCAGTCCTTCCCGAGCAACTCAGTCACGTTCAGATATATCGGACTTCACCGCCCCGACCTTTCAAAGCTCCTCCTCCGTCTCCTCGCCAGGAGGGATGTGGATACTTTCTGCCTAAATGACACGTATGAGCCCGTCGACGTCCATGCCGCAGGGGAGGGCCTCCGCGAATTCCTCGAGAGCTACTTCCCAGTGCGCGCGCCCTGGGAGGAGACCAGATGAGGATTGCGATCATAGGCCACAACCTCTGGGGTGTCGGTGGCACGGTGCGAACCATATACAACCTCGCAGAGGGCCTCGGTTCGGAACACGAGGTTGAGCTGATCTCTGTGTACCAACGGACCGCCGGCGCCGCTTTCGAGCTGCCGGCCGGAACTACCCGGATTGCACTCGTAGACGGCCGGCCCGGTTCCGAAGATCGAAGGTCCGATGCGTACTTCCGACCGAGCAGCGAGATCCCTCCCACGGAGGAGCTTTACTCCCAGTACTCAGAGCTCAGCGATGCGCGCATACGCGAGTACCTCCAGCACTGCTCAGCTGATGTCATCATCGGCACCCGCCCGAGCCTGAACCTCCTGGTGGCAAGATTCGCTCCGTGTACTGCGGTCCGTATCGCCCAGGAACACACCGGTCATCAGCACATCGATGAACCGACGAGGGAACAGATGCGAGTTGACTACGGGGCGTTTGATTCGATCGTCACGGTCACCGAGACTGATGCGAAGCTGGTCCGCGAATCACTCAGACTCCCTCGGACCCCGGTCATAGCCATTCCGAACTCGATCCCAGTTCCGGAGATTCCGCTGTCCGATGGCGAGAGCAAACTCGTCATTGCCGCCGGAAGAGTCGAGCCCGCCAAGCGCTTCGAACTTCTCGTGCATGCCTTCGCCGCTCTCGCAGACGACTTCCCGGAATGGAATGTCCGGATCTACGGCTCCGGGTCCTCAATCCCAGAGCTTCGACGCCTGATCCAAGCTTATGATCTCACGGATCGAATTCGCCTCATGGGTTCGGTGCAGAACATGCGCGACGAATGGACGAAGGCCTCGATCGCCGTCTCGACATCGGATGCAGAGTCATTCGGAATGACACTCGTAGAAGCGATGCGAGCGGGGGTTCCTCTGATCAGCACCGACTGCCCCGTCGGCCCGCAGGAGATCCTGCACGATGGCGTGGACAGCGTGCTCGTCCCCACCGGTGATGCACCCTCGCTCTCTACTGCTCTAAAGGAGCTCATGGGGTCCGAGGGCACGCGTAGAGCATTGGCACAGGCAGGTGTCTCGCGCGGTGCCGACTTCGATGTGAAGACGATCGCACGCCGTCATCTCGCCCTGTTCAACGAGCACCGTCGTCCCCAACTCGCTCGAGCCCTACGCAGCATGTGGAAAGGTGGGTTGCGTAAGAGCCAACATCATCCTGATGTCACTACGGTGACCGCGATCGGACAGGTCGGCGGCGCGCTGCGCATTTCCATCGAACGACCAGCCTCCGCGAGATCGATACTTGCCACTCTGGAGATGACGAGTTCCCATGCCGCAGATCGGCCGGTCGAATTCCCGATATTTGGTCGCACGCAGGAGTTCTCGATCTCCCCCGATGCGTTCGGCAATGACGCTCTCTGGACTATCCGCTTAATCTCGGAGGAATCCCGACCAGGGCCCGTGGTGTTCAGGGTCGATAACCGAGAACTGCTCTACACCGAGGTGCCGCAAGGAAGGACAAAGCAGGTAGTCCCGTATATCACCGGCGAAGTCCTCAGAGCTCGAGCCTGGAAGCGAAACCGTCATACTGAAGTTCGCGCAGTGTCCGTACGGGAGAGCGGGATTCATATCACAGCGGAGGCGTCGTTCCCGCTGTCCACCTCAGGACGCATCGTCCTGACCCGCCGAAACGACAATACTGAGCTGGATGCCGAACGACCGTCGTTCTCGCTTGGGTCGGAGAACATTCTGCAATTCGGAGTTCCCGCACTCGCCCTCGCGACGGAAAGAATCTATACCCACGAAGATTGGGTCGTCACCTATCGGGATGAGTACGGCGACTCGAAGCTGGCGAGGATCTTGGACGATCTACCTGCTCACAAGCAGATTGATTCGTACCAGGCATGGAACACGTCAGATCTAACCGACGACTGCACCGAGGACACCGGGTCCATTGCTATTCGTCCATACTTCACACCACGCCAAGGTTTAGCCATCAGCGTCGTCGGCCACTGACGCCATCTCACTGCGCGCTTCTCTCTACCGGTTCACCTCAGTGCTCTGAACGGCTCTCGCGCCTTCCTTCGCCACGTTGCCTCCCGACGCGGTATGCTCCGACCCGTCATTCACCCAGGTGACGGCCACATTGCCGAAAAACGATCCCTCCTCTTCGTGAGGGTGGTGTCAAAGCGTGGAAGCAACATGGGGTTCGCCGGCAAGTAGTCGGGCGAAGGATTCTGTCGGGGTCAGGAAGCCGAGTCGGCGGCGAGGCCGATTGTTGATCTCCTCGGCGATGGTGGTGAGGTAGGGCTGGTGGTCGGGGATCACGGTGCCCTTGGGGAGGTACTCGCGGTAGAGCCGGTTCGTGTTCTCGTTGGACGGCCGCTGCCAGGGCGAGTGGGGGTCGGCGAAGTAGACCGGCATGTCTGTGGCCAGGGAAACTTTCGCGTGCTGCGCCATCTCGGAGCCCTGGTCCCATGCCAGCGAGGCCTGCATCATCCGGGGCAGCTCGGTGAAGTACTCGATGACCGCGTCCGCGGTGCCCTCGGCGTGTTTCGAGGGCAGGGCGAGCAGGCCGGTGAACCCGCTCATCCGCTCCACCAGCGTCGCTGCGCACGAGGACCCGTTCTTCCCAATGATCAGGTCGCCCTCCCAGTGCCCCGGCACCCGCCGCTGCGCGGCGTCCTCGCCCCGTTCCGCGATCGGGACCATCCCCACGATCGGCCCGCCCTTGGTCCGGCCGGTGGTGCGGGGCCGGCGCTTGGTCCGCTTGGACTGCAGGAAGATCCCGCGCCTGGCGAGTTCTCCGCGGGGGATCGCGTAGATGTACTGGTAGATCGCTTCTCCGCTGACGGTGCGGCCCTGAGCGTCGGGAGAGTTCGCCATGCGTTCAACGGTCGGGTCTGCGGCCTCCAGACGCAAGCGGCCCGCGATCTCGTTCGGCGTCCACGACGCCGCGAGGTCGACGTTCACCCTCGCCTGGAGCACCGGATCCTTCGCAACCTTCCGGACCTGTGGGCGAGAGCGCTGGCGTTGCGCTTTCACGTCCGCGGTCACGGCTTGATAGCCACGGGTCTTCGTCGAGTTCCGTCGTAGCTCCCTGGAGACCACTGACGGGCATCTGCCCAGGTGAGCAGCGATGCGACGGACTCCCCACCCGGCCTTCGATCCCGTCGAGATCTCCATCCGCTCCGTGAACGTGAGCCGCCGCCGCACCATCCCAGGCCTCCTCGCCTCGAGCCCCCACCGACCGGGAGTGTTGCTACGACGCTATGACACCACCGAGCAACACCCTGACGATGACG
Organism: Brachybacterium sp. AOP29-B2-41; assembly: GCF_052378395.1. Classification (NCBI taxonomy): domain Bacteria; kingdom Bacillati; phylum Actinomycetota; class Actinomycetes; order Micrococcales; family Dermabacteraceae; genus Brachybacterium; species Brachybacterium sp. AOP29-B2-41. The sequence goes on along the minus strand of NZ_JBQSXR010000010.1, from coordinate 153,503 downwards.
GCGGATGCACCGTGAGGTGCATCCGCCGTCATCGTGCTCTCGTCGATCAGCGCGCGGCGCTGCCCTCGGTGTAGTCCGAGTCGACGGCCTGGGCGCTCCAGGAGAACATCTTGCGGAGGTCCTTGCCCACGACCTCGATCTGGTGCTTCGCCTCGGTCTCGCGGAGCTCCTTGAACTCCGGTGCGCCGGCGTCCTGATCCTCGATGAAGCGCTTGGCGAAGGCGCCGCTCTGGATGTCCGCGAGGACGTCCTTCATGGCCTTCTTGGTGTCGGCGTTCACGATCCGCGGGCCGGAGACGTAGTCGCCGTACTCGGCGGTGTCGGAGATCGACCAGCGCTGCTTGGCGATGCCGCCCTCGAACATCAGGTCGACGATCAGCTTGAGCTCGTGGAGCACCTCGAAGTAGGCGATCTCCGGCTGGTAGCCCGCCTCGGAGAGAGTCTCGAAGCCGGCCTGGACCAGGTGGCTCATGCCGCCGCAGAGCACGGCCTGCTCACCGAAGAGGTCGGTCTCGGTCTCCTCGGTGAAGGTGGTCTTGATGACTCCGGCGCGGGTACCGCCGATGCCCTTGGCATAGGAGAGCGCGAGGTCCCAGGCGCCGCCGGTGGCGTCCTGCTCGACGGCGACGATGTCCGGGATACCACGGCCGGCGACGTACTCGCGGCGCACGGTATGGCCGGGGGCCTTCGGGGCGATCAGCAGCACGTCGACGCCCGCGGGGACCTCGATGTAGCCGAAGCGGATGTTGAAGCCGTGGGCGAAGGCGAGCGCCTTGCCCTCGCCCAGGTGCGGCTGGATCGACTCGGCATAGACCTTCCGCTGGTCCTGGTCGGGGGTGAGGATCATGATCAGATCCGCCCACTCGGAGACCTCGGCGACGGTGCCCACGCCCAGGCCCTGCTCCTCGGCCTTGGCACGGGACTTCGAGCCCTCGCGCAGGCCCACTCGGACCTCGACGCCGCTGTCGCGCAGGTTCAGCGCGTGGGCGTGGCCCTGGGAGCCGAAGCCGACGATGGCGACCTTCTTGCCCTGGATGATGGACAGGTCGGCGTTGTCGTCGTAGAAGATCTCAGCCACGATGTGCTCCTTCGTGTTCGGGGGTACGGGCGATAGGTCGATCCTATCGCCGGGTGTCTTACGTTATGAGAGGGCGTCTCAGCCCGAGAGATGCAGGTGGGCGAATGCGGCCCTGCCGCGTCAGCCCAGGAGGCTCCGGTCGGTGATCGCGCGTCCGCCTCGGCCGATCGCGACCTCGCCGGACTTCACGATCTCGCGGATGCCGAAGGACTCGAGCATCCCCAGCAACGCGCTGAGCTTGTCCTGGGTGCCGGTGGCCTCGACGGTCACCGAGTCGGCGGCCGCATCGACCACCTTGGCCCGGAACATCTGCACGATCTCCAGCACCGAGGTGCGGGTCGAGTTGTCCGCAGTCACCTTGATCAGGATGAGTTCGCGCTGGACCGTGGACCGGGCGTCGAGCTGGACGATCTTGAGCACGTTCACCAGCTTGTTCAGCTGCTTGGTGATCTGCTCGAGACGCCGCTGATCGACGTCGACCACCACGGTGATGCGGGAGATCTCCGGGTGCTCGGTTGGTCCGACCGCGAGCGAGGAGATGTTGTACCCGCGGCGCGAGAAGAGCGCGGTGACGCGGGTGAGCGCACCGGGCTTGTTCTCCACCAGGACCGAGAGGGTCTGGTTCTCGGGGGTCATGACGTAATCGGACGTGCTCGTCGGGTTTCCTGCGCCCGCAGAGCTTCCGGCGTTCATTGCACTCATGGCGTTCATGATCAGATGTCCCTCTCCCACTCGGGGCTCATGCCCTGCGCGATCTGGATCTCGTCGTTGGAGACGCCGGACGGCACCATCGGCCAGACCATCGCGTCGGCGCTGACGGTGAAGTCCACGATCACCGGGCGATCGTTGATCTCCATCGCCTGCTGGATGGTCGCGTCGATGTCCTCGTCCCGCTCGCAGCGCAGTCCGGCGCAGCCATAGGCGTCGGCGAGCTTGACGAAGTCGGGGATCCGGCGGGAGCCGTGCCCGGTGTTCAGGTCGGTGTTGGAGTAGCGCTTGTCGTAGAACAGGTTCTGCCACTGGCGCACCATGCCGAGGCTCGAGTTGTTGATGATCGCGACCTTGATCGGGATGTTGTTGATGACGCAGGTGGCGAGCTCCTGGTTGGTCATCTGGAAGCAGCCGTCGCCGTCGATGGACCACACCACCTTGTCCGGCTGACCCACCTTGGCACCCATCGCCGCCGGCACCGAGTAGCCCATGGTGCCCAGGCCCCCCGAGTTCAGCCAGGTGTAGGGGTTCTCGTACTTGATGAACTGGCTGGACCACATCTGGTGCTGGCCCACCCCTGCGACATAGATGGAGTCCGGTCCGGAGATCGCTCCGATGCGCGAGATCACCTTCTGGGGTGCGGTGAAGCCGTCCTCGGTCTCGGTCCAGCCCAGCGGGTAGTTGTCCCGGAGCATGTCCAGGGTGTTCCACCAGGTCTCGTAGTCACGGGTGTCGTCGGCCGCGATGCGATCCCGCAGCTCGGCGGTCAGAGCGCGGGCGATCTCGGCGGCCTGGCCGACGATCGGCACATCTGCCTCACGGTTCTTCGAGATCTCCGCCGGGTCGATGTCGGCGTGGACGACCTTCGCGCCGGGGGCGAAGGACTCGAGGACACCGGTGACGCGGTCGTCGAAGCGGGCCCCGATGTTGACAATCAGATCGGAGCGCTGCAGGGCCGAGACCGCGGAGACGGTGCCGTGCATGCCCGGCATGCCCAGGTGGCTGGGGTGGGAGTCGGGCAGTGCGCCGCGGGCCATCAGCGTGGTGACGAAGGGGGCGCCGGAGACATCGATCAGCTCGCCGACCTCCTCGGTCGCACGGCCGCGCAGCACACCGCCGCCGAGCAGGAAGACGGGGCGCTTGGCTGCCATCAGCAACGAGACCGCCTCACGGATCTGCTTGCTGTGCGGGCGCGGGTCGGGGCGGTAGCCGGGCAGATCGAGCGCTTCGGGCCACTCGAAGGTGGTCATCGCCTGCTGGGCGTCCTTGGTGACGTCCACCAGCACCACGCCGGGTCGACCGGTCGATGCGATGTGGAAGGCCTGCTTGATCACCTTGGGGATGTCCTCCGCCTTGGAGACCAGGAAGTTGTGCTTGGTGACCGGCATCGTCATCCCGACGATGTCCGCCTCCTGGAAGGCATCGGTGCCGATGAACATGGAGCCGACCTGGCCCGTGATCGCCACCATCGGGATCGAGTCCATCTGGGCATCGGCGATCGCCGTGATGAGGTTGGTCGCGCCGGGACCGGAGGTCGCCAGGCACACACCGACCTTGCCCGTGGCGTGGGCATAGCCGCTGGCCGCATGCCCGGCACCCTGCTCATGGCGAACCAGCACATGACGGAGGCCTTCGGCGTCCATCAGCGGGTCGTAGGTCGGCAGGATCGCACCGCCGGGAAGGCCGAAGACGACCTCTGCCCCGGCAAGCTTGAGGGACTCGACCAGCGCCTTGGCACCGGTCATCTGCTGTCCGTTCATCGGAACTCCTTCGTCGTCTCGGACGGTGGGCATGGCGGTGAACTGCTGCGTGGACCTCCTCGTCCCTCCGCCGTGCTGTCGCCGACGCACGAAAAAGCCCCTCCGCCAGGGACTCGGGAGGGGCGCGGATGACAGCTCGTAGTGACGAGGGGCGTCAGCCGCGCTCGGTAACTACGAGAAGGATCTTCTGCATGCCGACACATTAGGCCTTTTCACAGCGCAGAGGCCACCTGTCCGGATTGCGAGACCGGGCGGACAGCAGGGTCGTGCCGCGCCACCTGCGGCGCCCTGCCGGACCGACGAAGGTCCTGCGGAGAGCGCATTTCGTCGTCTACCTTATGAGCGACGCCACCCGGCCCCCGAGAGGTTCGAGAACAGCAGCCATGAGCACCCCAGGACACTCCCCACTCATCGCCCCCGCGGAGCACGCGCCGCTGGCCGATCAGCGCATCGTCGTGATCGGTGGCGGCATGACCGGTCATCGCTTCGCCGCGCGCCTTCGCGCGCAGGACCCCGAGGGGCGGTGGACGCTCACCGTCATCGGCGAGGAGCCACAGCAGCCCTACGACCGGGTGCACCTGTCGAACTGGTTCGCCTCCCGCAACGCCGACCTGCTCTCCCTGGACGTCTCCGTCTGGGAGGACCCGCGCATCAGCCTGCTCACCGGGGACAAGGCCGAGACGATCGACCGGGTCGCCGCTCACGTGACCACGACGTCCGGCACCACCATTCCCTACGACCGGCTGATCCTCGCCACCGGCTCCTGGGCCTGGGCGCCGCGTGCCGACGGAAGCGAGCTGCCGGGGATCTTCTCCTATCGCACCGTGGGCGACGTCGAGCAGATCGCCGAATGGGTGGCGCTCCGCGAGAAGACGCTGGGACGCCAGGTCCGCGGCGTTGTGGTCGGCGGCGGCGTGCTGGGCCTCGAGGCCGCGGCCGCGCTGCAGGATCTCGGTGCCGCCTCGACCGTGGTCGAGTTCGCCGACCGGGTGATGGCGGTCCAGCTCGACCAGGGCGGCGGGGAGATGCTGCGCCTGCTGATCCAGGACAAGGGCATCGACGTGCGCACCGGGGTCGGCGCCTCCCGCTTCCAGCCCGCCGGGGACGGACAGGTCGGCACCGCAGTGCTCTCCGACGACTCCACCCTCGACGCGGACGTGGTCATCTTCTCCACCGGCATCCGCCCCCGGGACCGGCTCGCCCGCGAGGCGGGGCTCGCGATCGGCGAGCGCGGCGGCGTGGTCGTCGGCGATTCCTGCCAGACCTCCGACCCCGCGATCTGGGCGATCGGCGAATGCGCCTCCTTCCAGGAGGCCTGCGCCGGGCTCATCGCCCCGGGCAACGACATGGCCGATGTGGTCGTGGACCGCTTCCTGGGCGGCACCCGCACCCATCAGCGCAAGGACGACGGCACCAAGCTCAAGGGAGTGGGGGTGGACGCCGCCGCCTTCGGCGACGTCAACGCCGTCACCGCCGGAGCCCTCGAGGTCGCCTTCGTTGACCCCGTGAACCGCAAGTACCGCAAGCTGGTGATGTCCGATGATGCGAAGGTGCTGCTGGGCGGCGTGTTCGTGGGAGACATCGAGCTGTTCTCCCAGCTGCGCCCTCTGATCGGCCGCGCCCTGGGCGCGGACCCGTCGGCCGTGATCGCCCCCGAGGGCGGGGACGCGATGGCCGATGCCGAGCTGCCCGACGATGCGGTGGTCTGCTCCTGCAACAACGTCTCCGCAGGCACCATCCGCGCCTCGGTGACCGAGCATGGCTGCACCACGCTCGGCGAGGTCAAGGAGTGCACGACCGCGGGCACGGTGTGCGGCTCGTGCGTGCCCACCCTGACGAAGCTGCTGAACAAGGAGCTCGAGCGCTCTGGCATCGCGGTCTCCACCGCGATGTGCGAGCACTTCGCCCATTCCCGCGCCGAGCTGTACCAGCTGGTCAAGGAGGGCGGTCAGCAGACCTTCACCGAGATCGTCACCGCCTTCGGCCGGGGCCGCGGCTGCGCGGTGTGCAAGCCGGTCGTCGCCTCGCTGCTGTCGAGCCTCGGCACCACCTCCGGGCGCCTGCACTCGCCTGTCGGCGAGCAGCTGGGATCGCTCCAGGACACCAACGACCACGTGATGGCGAACATCCAGAAGAACGGCACCTATTCGGTGATCCCCCGGATGCCCGCCGGAGAGGTCACGCCCGAGCAGCTGCTGGTCCTCGCCCAGGTCGCCATCGACTACGGCCTGTACCTCAAGCTCAACGGCGCCCAGCGGATCGGCATGTTCGGGGCGCGGCTGGATCAGCTGCCCGAGATCTGGCGGCGCCTGGTCGATGCTGGCTTCGAATCCGGCCACGCCTACGGGAAGTCGCTGCGGATGGTGAAGTCCTGTGTGGGCTCCACCTGGTGCCGCTACGGCGTGCAGGACTCCACCTCGATGGCCGTCGCGCTCGAGCGGCGATACCGCGGCCTGCGCTCCCCGCACAAGCTCAAGGTCGGGGTCTCCGGCTGTGCACGCGAGTGTGCCGAGGCCCGCGCGAAGGACGTCGGCGTGATCGCGACGACCAAGGGCTGGAACCTGTACGTCGGCGGCAACGGCGGCGCCCAGCCTGCCCACGCCCAGCTGCTCATCGAGGACCTCGATGACGAGACCCTCGTCAAGTGCATAGACCGCTTCCTGATGCTGTACATCCAAGAGGCCGACAAGGTCCAGCGCACCGCGCGCTGGGTCGAGGACCGCGCGGGCGGGATCGAGGAGCTGCGCCGGGTGATCGTCGAGGACTCCCTCGGCATCGGCGAGGAGCTCGAGGCGCAGATGGCCAACCACGTCGCGACCTATGAGGATGAGTGGACCGCCACCCTCGACGACCCGCAGCGCATGGCCAAGTTCGTCTCCTTCATCAACGCCCCCGGAGTGGCCGATCCGGATCTCGCCTGGGTGCCCGAGCGCGGTCAGATGCGACCGGCGAACGAGATGGACCAGCACACCGCGCCCGACCCTGTCCGGGCACGGGCACTGGCCTCACTCAGCCTGGGGGCGACCAGCCCGCTGGGCGATTCCGTCGACGGCGAGGAGATCCGCTGATGACCACCCAGGACCAGACCATGATCGATGTCTGCGCACTCAGCGACCTCTCGGTCGAGCGCGGTGCCGCGGCGCTGCTCGGAGACGACCAGGTGGCGGTGTTCCGCCTGGTCGACGACTCTGTACGCGCCTGCCAGCAACGCGACCCGTACTCCGGGACCAACGTGCTCTCACGCGGGCTGATCGGCTCGCATGAGGTCAGCAGTGACGGTGAGGAGCCCGGGGAACTGGTGCCCACGATCGCCTCACCGATGTACAAGCAGGCCTGGAACCTCGACACCGGTGAGGTGCTCGACGCCGGCGGCGGCGAAAAGCTCCCGATCGCAGTGCACGAGGCGCAGGTGCGGGACGGCCGGGTGCTGGTCTCCGCCACGCCCCGACCTCTCGCAGCCGGCGCCACCGGGATCGCCCCATGACCGCCGCCCTCCCCTCATTCGACGGGGTGCTGGGCGACGCGACGCTCTCCCCCGGTGCCGTGGCGCTGGTGGGCGGCGGGCCCGGCGCCCTCGACCTGATCACCGTGCGCGGGCTGCACCTGCTGCAGCAGGCGGACGTGGTGGTCGTGGACCGGCTGGGACCGCGCGGCCTCACCGAGCGGCTGGGCACGGAGGTGACGCTGATCGACGTGGGCAAGACCCCCGGGCATCCCTCCCGCGCTCAGGAGCAGATCGGGGCGCTGCTGGTCGAGCACGCCCGGGCCGGCCGTCGCGTGGTGCGGCTCAAGGGCGGGGACCCGTTCCTGCTGGGCCGCGGCGGCGAGGAGGTCCTGGCCTGCCGCGCCGCCGGCATCGAGGTGCAGGTGGTGCCCGGCGTGACCTCCGCCATCGCCGGCCCCGCGGCCGGGGATGTCCCGGTCACCCATCGCGGTGCCGCGGTCGCTCTGCACGTGGTCAACGCCCACGGAGATCTCGGTCCCGCGGATCTCGCGGCGCTCCGGGATCCCGGCACCACCACCGTGCTGATGATGGGCGTGGGGTGGCTGCCCCGGCTGGTCTCCCAAGCGCTGCTGAACGGCGTCGCCCCCGAGACCCCGGTCGCGGTGATCCAGAGCGCGACCCTGCCCGAGCAGCGGAGCGTGCGCGGCACCCTGGCCACGATCGAGAAGACGGTGCGGGAGGCCGGCATCGGCTACCCCGCGGTGATCACGGTGGGCCGCACCTCGGCCGAGGGGTTCCTGGGGGCTCACTCCCCCGGCTCCCCCGGATCGCCCGACTTCCCTGCCGCTCCCGGCGCCACCGACTCCCCTGCCGCTCCGGTACGCGGGGCGGGGCGGGAGGCGCTGCCTGCGACCGAGCTGGCGGACCGCGCCGCGGTGCCCGTGCTCATCGGCTGCGCGCACGGCACCCGGCTGCGCGAGGGCCGTGACGTGATCCGGGCGATCCTGCGCCGGATCGCCGAGCAGCTCCCCTCCGTCGCCGTGCGGGAGGCGTACGTGGATGTGCAGAGCCCGGAGGTCGCCGAGGTCGTGACCCAACTGGCGCCGGCGAGCACCACCGTGCGCACCCGCGAGGAGGACACCCCGCCGGCCGCGGTGGTGGTGCCGCTGCTGCTATCCACCGGTTTCCACGTGGGCGAGGACATCGCCGGCGCTGTCGCCGGTCACCAAGCGCTGGCCGCAGCGCCTCTCGGCCCTGATCCCCGGCTCGCCGAGGTGATGGCCCAGCGACTTCAGGAGGCAGGGGCCCAGCCTGATGACGCAGTGGTGATGGCGGTCGCCGGCACCCGCGACCGGGCGGGGCAGAAGATGGCCGCGCAGATGGGCGCGCTGCTCTCCGCACGGCTCCAGCGCGAGGTGACCGTCGGCTTCATCGCCGCGGCGCAGCCCACGGTCGCCGATGCCGTGACCCAGGCTCGGAAGCGCACCGGAGCCCGGGTGGTGGTCGCCACCTATCTGCTGGCTCCCGGCTACTTCCATGCCCAGCTGCGGCAGGTCGGCGCGGATCTGGTGGCGGCGCCGCTGGGAGACCACCCGTTGATCGCCGAGATCGCGGTGGACCGCTACCGCTCCGTGCTGGGCGCCTGAGGGATGGGATAGCGGGCAGGAGCTGGCGTCCCGCAACGCCGTAGCCCACGCCGTCCACGCTGCCCGCGCCGCACCCCACGCAGCACACGCAACTCACGCAACTCACGCAACTCACGCAACTCACGCAACTCACGCAACTCACGAGCATCCCCTCTGAGCTGTCGCCACGGCATATGCCAAGCGACAGCTCAGAGGGGATGGAGACCTGCTCGGCTCAGTCCAGAGCCTCAGTCCAGAGCCTCAGTCCAGGTGCCGGCGGGTGGCGCCGTAGGTCGCCGAGCGCACCAGGTGGGCGTAGACCTTGAGCGCCTGGGAGACCTTGCGGTCGCGGTTCTCAGGGCGCCACGGCAGCGGGCCCTTCGCCGCGCGGCGGCGCTCGAGCTCGTCCTCGGGCACATCCAGCTCGAGCAGGCGCTTGTCGACATCCATGATGATCTTGTCGCCGTCCTCGATCAGACCGATCAGCCCGCCCTCGGCCGCCTCCGGCGAGATGTGGCCGATGGAGACGCCGCTGGTGCCGCCGGAGAAGCGGCCGTCGGTGATCAGGGCACAGGTCTTACCCAGGCCCCGCCCCTTGAGGAACGAGGTCGGGTAGAGCATCTCCTGCATGCCGGGACCGCCCTGCGGACCCTCGTAGCGGATCACCACGACGTCGCCGGCCTTGACCGTCTTGTCGAGGATCTTCTGGACGGCCACCTCCTGGGAGTCGCAGACCACCGCGGTGCCCTCGAAGTGGAAGAGATCCTCGGTGATGCCGGCGGTCTTGAACACCGCACCGTCCCGCGCGAGGTTGCCCTTGAGCACGGCGAGGCCGCCGTCCTTGGTGTAGGCGTGCGGGACGGAGCGGACCACGCCGTTCTCCCCGTCGGTGTCCAACTCGTCCCAGGTGTTCGTGGTCGAGAAGGCCTGGGTGGTGCGCACTCCGCCGGGGGCGGCGTGGAAGAGCGCCTCGGCCTTCTTCGAGGCGGTGCCGCCGCGGATATCCCACTCCGCGAGCCAGCTGGCGAGGTCCGGGGAGTGGACGGTGTGGATGGAGTGGTCCAGCAGTCCGGCCCGGTCCAACTCGCCGAGGATCGCGGGGATCCCCCCGGCGCGGTGGACGTCCTCCACGTGCGCGGTGCCGTTCGGGGCGACCTTGGACAGGGTGGGCACCAGGCGCGAGATGCGGTCGATGTCGTCCAGGCCGAAGTCGACGCCGCCCTCGATCGCGACGGCGAGGATGTGCAGGATGGTGTTTGTCGAGCCGCCCATCGCCACGTCCATCGCCATGGCGTTCCCGAACGCGGCCTTGGTCGCGATCGAGCGCGGCAGCACCGACTCGTCGCCGTCCTCGTAGTAGCGCTTGGAGAGCTCGACGATCTTCCGCCCGGCCTCGAGGAAGAGCTCCTTGCGGAAGGCGTGCGTGGCGAGCGTGGTGCCGTTGCCCGGCAGGGAGAGGCCGAGCACCTCGGTGAGGCAGTTCATCGAGTTCGCGGTGAACATGCCGGAGCAGGAGCCGCAGGTGGGGCAGGCGTTCTCCTCCACCTCCGCCAGCTGTGCGTCGGTGATGGAGTCATCGGCCGACAGCGACATCGCATCGACCAGGTCGATGCGGTGCTCGGTGACGCCCTCGATCGGCTTGCCGGACTCCGAGGGGCCGCCAGAGACGAACACGACGGGGATGTTCAGCCGCATCGCGGCCATCATGTGGCCCGGGGTGATCTTGTCGCAGTTGGAGATGCACACCAGCGCGTCCGCGGTGTGGGCGTTGACCATGTACTCGATGGAGTCAGCGATGATGTCGCGGCTGGGCAGCGAGTAGAGCATGCCGCCGTGGCCCATGGCGATGCCGTCATCCACGGCGATGGTGTTGAACTCCTTGGAGACACCGCCGGCCTCCTCGATCGCCCCGGCGACCAGGTCCCCCATGTTCTTGAGGTGGACGTGGCCCGGCACGAACTGGGTGTAGGAGTTCGCGATCGCGATGATCGGTTTGCCGAAGTCGCCGCTCTTCATGCCGGTGGCGCGCCACAGGGCGCGAGCGCCGGCCATATTGCGGCCGTGGGTCGAGGTGCGGGAACGGAGCTGAACCATGCAGGCATGCTACGCCGCCATGCGAGATGCCGGTGTCACCATCCGGACAGCGGACGGTGAGGTCTCTGGTCGTCTAACGTCCCGTCTGCTCCACGAGGAGGTAGACCGCCGAGTCCTCGATGAAGCTGTCGTGGCCGATCCCGAACCAGGTGCCCGCGGCGTCGGCGGGTCGCTCGCCCTCGACCTCGCAGACCATCGAGCGCTCGAACTCCTCGCCCTCGTCGCAGGCTGCGGTGATCTCCACATCGGAGGGCCCGTCGCTGACCTGGGTCGCGCGGAAGCCCTCCTCGGTCGCGGCGGCGATCGTCTCGGGGGTCTCGTCCTGGCCCACCAGATAGGCGAAGTGGAAAGTCTGGTCTGCCTGCAGCCGGAGCTCCCCGGCGTCCTCGGCGGCGGCGCGCACGATCAGGGCGGTGTTCCCGTTGGTGGTTCGCACCAGGGCCACATCCCAGGTTTCGGAGACATCCTCGAGGGCGTCTCCTTCGATGCTGCCGCCGGTGCACCTGATCTGCTCCCCGAGGAGAACGTCACCGGGACAGTCCGGGTTGCTCACCGTGGCCTCCAGGAAGGTGCTGACCTGGCTGCCGACCTCCTCGGCGGGGACCTTCTCGGCGCCGTCGAGGAGGGGCAGGAAGAGGTAGTGGCTGCCGGGGTCGGTGGGATCGGCGGTGTGTGCTCCTCCCCCGTCGCTCGCCGCAGGGTCAGCGCCCTCCGCGCCGGGCTCGGTCTCCTCGGACTCGGACGGGGCCGGAGTCGTCGCGCCGGGCTGCTGCGTGGTCGTCGGACTCGGCGCGGACGGCTGCGTCGGCTCATCGCCGCCGCGCGTGCAGCCCGCCAGCGCGAGAGCTGCGACAGCGACCAGCGCAGCCCCCCGGGTGGTGCTCCGGCGCAGACTGCGCGCAGCTCTGCGCACGCCCCTGGTCCCCTGCATGCTCATGACGGCCGTTCCCCCAGTGCAACGCTGCCGGCCCGTGCTCGTCCCGGACGGTTCCGGGTGGACCTCCGGATGACGGTAATCGGCGTCGCTCGGCGGGTCCACCCGGCAGGGGCCGGCTCAGCACCTCCCCTGCCCGAGGTCACCTCCCCCGGCCGGGTCCTTCGCGAGAGCATCGCCGTCGAGGTCCGGCGCTGCGTCGAGGTCCTGCGCTGCGTCGGGATCGATCGCCAGGCCCCACCCCTCCGGTGCGCCCATCGGAGAGGTGAGCTCTTCGTCGTGGTGGTCCGCACGAACCGGGAAGTCCGGGTCCTCGGCGAGCTGTCGATGCAGATCCGACAGCCGCAGCTCCTCGGTCAGGGTCCGCACGCGCTCAGCCGCAACCTGCTCGGGGGTGGGCTCATGGTCGCCCATGCCCACCTGGAGCGCGGGTTCGACCTCTTCCAACGCGCCGATGCTCACGCGGTACTTGTGACGCAGGATCTCCAGCCGCAGCACGCGGGCGAGGAAGTAGATGCCGAGCAGGTTCGGGAGGGCCATGAGGAAGAACATGGCGTCGGAGAAGGCGATCACCGAGTCCAGCGAGATCGCTGCACCGACCACGATGGCCAGCACCCAGATGATGCGGAACCCGGTCTTCACGCCGTTGCTGCTGCCGAAGAGGAACATCGCGTTCAGCTCGCCGTAGTAGGCGTAGGCGAGGATCGTCGAGAAGCCGAACAGCGTCACCGCGATGGTGAGCAGGATGGGGAACCAGCCGGTCACCGTCGCGAAGGCGCTCGCGGTGAGGGCCACTCCGTCGGCGTCTCCGGTGGTGTACACGCCGGTGACCACGATCGCGAGGGCGGTGAGCATGCAGATGCCGATCGAGTCGACCAGCGGCTCCCACATCGCGGTGAAGCCCTCGGTGGCGGGCTCCTTGGTCTTCGAGGCGCTGTGCGCCATCCCGGCGGATCCGACACCCGCCGCGTTGGAGAACAGGGCTCGCTGGATGCCGATCACGGCGACGCCGATGATGCCGCCGGTGACTCCGTCCGCCGTGAAGGCACCGGTGAAGATCTGACCGAAGGCCTGCGGGACGGCGGTGATGTTGACAGCCAGGATGATCAGGATGCAGGCGGTGTAGAGCACGGCCATGGCAGGTGTGAGTGCGGAGGTCCAGCGCGCGATCGACTTCACGCCGCCGAGCACCACGGCGCCGGCGAGCACCGCGAGCACCACCCCGATGACCCAGCTGTTCCCCTGCAGGAAGCCGCTGCCCGTCGCGCCGGAGATGATGGCTGCGACCTGATTGGCCTGGAAGAGGTTTCCGGCACCGAACACACCGACCAGGGCGAAGACCGCATACAGGACCGCCAGCACGCCGCCCAGGCGCTTGCGGCCGATCGAGGCGAGGCCATCCCGCAGGTAGTACATGGGGCCGCCCTCGGTGGTCCCGTCCTCGTTGACCTTGCGGAACAGCACTCCAAGGGTGGCTTCGGCCATCTTCACGCTCATCGCGAAGAAGCCGAAGATCGCGATCCACAGCGCCGCACCCGGCCCTCCCGCGCTGATCGCCACCGCGACGCCGGCGATGTTGCCCAGCCCCACCGTGCCCGAGAGCTCGGTGGCCAGCGCCTGGTAGCTCGAGACCTCCCCCGGATCGGTCTTGGCGGTGTATCGCCCGCGGATCACCCGGATCGAGTGCTTGAGCCCGGTGATCGGCTGGAAGCGCAGCCAGACCGTGAGGAACACCGCGGCGGCCATCAGCCAGACCACGATGACGGGCACTCCGCCGAAGACCGGGACCTCGAAGAACACGACGGCGCTGAGCCAGTCCGCGATCGGGCCGAAGTATCGTTCCACGGCTGCGTCTATGCCTGTCATCGGGCGCGTTCTCCTCCGGCGGGATGGTCCGCCTGTGGTGTCGGTGTCATGGCGCCGCTGCCGTCACCCGACGATCCGGGGAGGCGCTGGCGCACGGGCATCGACGACTGTACAGACGCTGAGATACCGGTGAGTCAGTGCTGTGGGCGGCGCAGGAGAGGTGGGTTCTCGCTGGCCACATGGCCGAAGCGTGGCCGGAGGCTCCCCTTTGTCGGACAATCTGGCACCGAGACAATTTGCCAAGTCTTGACCTTTGGTATGCGGTCGTTCACAACGACGCCGCCCGTCGGCGGTGCCGGTGCCCGCCACCGCCCCAGAGCCCGAGCCCGAGCCCGAGCCCGAGCAGAGCCCGCACCTGTACCCGGGCCTGGACCCGGAACGGCGGACGGCCCGGCCCCGCCTGAGGCGGGGTCGGGCCGTCCACAGATCACGGACCTCAGCTCACGCCGAGCTTCTCCATGATGATCTCGCGCACGCGGCCGGCGTCGGCCTGGCCGCGGGTGGCCTTCATGATCGGGCCGATGAGGGCGCCGATGGCCTGGACCTTGCCGCTGCGGATCTTCGCGACCACATCGGGGTTGTCGGCGATCGCCTGATCCACGGCGCCGGTGAGCACCGAGTCGTCGGAGACCACTGCGAGGCCCTCGGCCTCGACGATCGCGGTCGGGTCGCCCTGGCCCTCGAGCACCTTGGTGAGGACCTGCTTGGCGATCTTGTCGTTGATCTTCTTCCCGTCGACCAGGCTCTGCAGCTCGGCGACCTGGGTGGGGGTGACGTCGAGCGCAGTGAAATCGAGATCGCGGTCCTTCGCGATGCGGGCCAGCTCACCCATCCACCACTTGCGGGCGCTCTGCGCACTCGCACCGGCGGCGACGGTCGCCTCGATGAGATCGAGGGCGTCGGCATTGATGACGTCCCGCATCTCGAGGTCGCTGAAGCCCCATTCGCCTCGCAGACGACGCCGACGCGCGGCGGGCAGCTCGGGCAGGCTCGTGCGGATCTCCTCGACCCACTCCCGGCTCGGCGCGACCGGCACGAGGTCCGGCTCGGGGAAGTAGCGGTAGTCCTCCGCATCGGACTTCGGGCGGCCCGAGGAGGTGCCGCCGGTGTCCTCGTGGAAGTGGCGCGTCTCCTGGATGACCTTCTGGCCTGCGTCGAGCACGCCTGCCTGGCGGGAGATCTCGTAGCGGACCGTGCGCTCGATCGAGCGGAAGGAGTTCACGTTCTTCGTCTCGGTGCGGGTGCCCAGCTCCGCCTCGGGGCTGTCCCGCAGGGAGACGTTGATGTCGGCGCGCACGTTGCCGCGCTCCATCTTCGCCTCGGAGACGTCCAGCGCCCGGAAGATGTCGCGCAGGGTGCGCACGTAGGCCGCGGCGACCTCGGGGGCGCGCCCCTTGGTGTTCGGGATCGGCTTGGTGACGATCTCGACCAGCGGCACACCGGCGCGGTTGTAATCGACCTGCGAGTGAGTCGCTCCGTGGATGCGCCCGGTGGAGCCCCCGACGTGGGTGTTCTTCCCGGCGTCCTCCTCCATGTGGGCGCGCTCGATCTCCACCCGGATGATCTCGCCATCCTCCAGCTCGATGTCGACCCAGCCCTCATAGGCGATGGGCTCGTCGTACTGCGAGGTCTGGAAGTTCTTCGTGAGGTCGGGGTAGAAGTACTGCTTGCGCGAGAAGCGGCAGGTCTCGGCGATCGAGCAGTTCAGCGCCAGACCGATCTTGATCGCGTACTCGACGGCCTTGTGGTTCACGACCGGCAGCGCGCCGGGCAGGCCGAGCGAGGTGGGGGTGATCGCCGTGTTCGGCTCGGCCGCGAAGATGTTCGGCGCGCCGTCGAACATCTTGGTGGCGGTGCCCAGCTCGACGTGGACCTCGATGCCGAGCACGGGGTCGAAGCGCGAGATGGCCTCGTCGTAGTCGACGAGTTCGATATCGGATGCAGTGCTCATCAGTTCGCTCCTCCGGTGAGCTCGGGGGCCTTGGCCAGCAGGGGTCCGCCCCAGGAGTCTTCGAGCAGTGCCTCCAGGGCGCCGCCCACGCGGTACAGGCGCTCGTCGGCGCGGGCCGGGGCGAGGAACTGGATGCCGGCGGGCAGGCCGTCCTCGGCGAGGCCGCTGGGCAGCGAGATGCCCGGCACGCCGGCGAGGTTGGCGGGGATGGTGGCGATGTCGTTCATGTACATCGCGGTGGGATCGTCGACCTTCTCGCCGAGGCGGAAGGCGACCGTCGGGGCGGTCGGCGAGGCGAGCACGTCGACCTGTTCGAAGGCGGCGGCGAAGTCGCGCTGGACGAGCGTGCGCACCTTCTGGGCGCTGCCGTAGTAGGCGTCGAAGTAGCCGGCCGACAGGGCGTAGGTGCCCAGCAGGATGCGGCGCTTGACCTCGTCGCCGAAGCCGGCGCCGCGCGTCGCCTTCATGACGTTCTCGGCGGTGGGGTGGTCCTCGGGGACCACGCGCAGGCCGAAGCGCATGCCATCGAACTTCGCGAGGTTGCTCGACGCCTCCGAGGGCATGATCAGGTAGTAGGCGCCCAGCGCGTAGCGGAAGTTCGGGCACGAGACGCGCACGATCTCCGCTCCGGCGCGCTCGAGCTGCTCGAGCGACTCGGCGAAGCGGGCGCTGACCTCGGGGGCGAAGCCCTCGCCCTCGAGCTCCTCGATGACACCCACGCGCAGGCCCTTGACGTCCTTGCTGCGGGCGGCCGCGGCGAAGGGGCCGACGGCATCGGTGAGGGAGGTCGAGTCATGCGGGTCGTGCCCGGCGATCAGCTCATGCAGCAGCGCCGAATCCTCGACGGTGCGGGTCACGGGGCCGGCCTGGTCCAGCGAGCTGGCCATGGCGATCAGCCCGTAGCGGGAGACGGAGCCGTAGGTGGGCTTGACGCCCACGGTGCCGGTGACGGCGCCAGGCTGACGGATCGAGCCGCCGGTGTCGGTGCCGATCGCGAGCGGGGCCTCGTAGGCGCCCACTGCCGCGGCGGAGCCGCCGCCGGAGCCGCCGGGGATCCGGTCGCGGTCCCAAGGGTTGCGGGTGGGGCCGTAGGCGCTGGTCTCGGTGGACGAGCCCATCGCGAACTCGTCCATGTTGGTCTTGCCGAGGATCGGCAGACCGGCCTTGCGCAGGGCCGTGACCAGGGTCGCGTCGTAGGGAGGGATCCACCCCTCGAGGATCTTGGAGCCCGCGGTGGTGGGCTGGCCCTCGGTGACCACGACGTCCTTGACGGCGATGGGGACGCCGGCCAGACCGTGCAGCTGCTCGCCGGCTGCGCGGCGGGTGTCGACCTCGCGGGCGGCGTCGAGGGCCTCGTCGGTGTTGACGTGGAGGAAAGCGTTCAGATCGCCGTCGACGGCGGCGATGCGGTCCAGGTGGGCGCGGGTGAGCTCCTCGGAGGAGATCTCACCGGCGGTCAGCGCGGCGGCCTGGGCGGCGGCGCTGCGGCGGATGATGTCGGTCTGGTTCTGGGGGGTCATCTGTGGGGTCACTCCTCGCCCAGGATCTGCGGGACGGCGAAGCGGCCGTCCTGCGCCTCAGGAGCGCCGGCGAGCGCCTGCTCCTGGGTCAAGGTGGTCTCGACGACGTCCTCACGGAAGACGTTCGTCATGGCAATGGGGTGGGACGTCGCGGGAACATCCTCGGTGGCGACCTCGGACACGGAGGCGACAGCATCCATGATGGAGTCGAACTCGCCGGCGAAGCGGTCGATCTCCTCATCGGTGAGCTGGATCCGTGCGAGGTCGGCGAGGCGTGCGACGTCATCTCGTCCGATCGAAGGCATGTGGGTCATTCTAGGTCGACGCAGTGACCTCGCGGGCCGACGGGCCCCGGCGCACGGGAAGGGAGAGCGGGATCATGGCCCCCGATCCCACCGCGATCCCACCGCCCGGCGCATCCGGCGTGGCGCCGCTGAGCGCCGCTGAGCGCCACGGAGCAGCTGCGACCTGCCACAGAGCTCCGTGAACGAGCCTTCACCCGTTCACTCGCTGAGCGGCGCCCCCGGAACGGCTGCCGCTGCCGGCACCCGGTAGTGATAGCCGCCGATCCGGCGGAAGCCGAGGTCCCGGTACAGGGTGCGGGCAGGGGTGTTGTCCGACTCGACCTCGAGCAGGACCCGCTGCGCTCCCTGGACCGCGGCGAGGGCGAGGAGCGTGCCGGACATGGCGCGGCCCAGGCCCCGGCGTCGTTGCGCGGGGTCGACCGCGACCATGTTGAGCACCGCGACGGTCTCCTTCCCCACCTCGACCAGGGCGGCGCGGCCCACGGCGGCGTCCGGCGTCTGCCCGGCGGGAAGGCGCACCTGGACCGCGGGAGTGCCGGCGAGGATGTCGTGCATCGTGCGGCGGGAGTCCTCTCCTTCGCGCGGAGCGAGCCGCCAGGCGGCCGCGAACCAGTCCTCGTCGAGTCCGCCGGTGGCGATCACTGCCGAGGGGTGCGGGCGGGGCAGAGCGCCGGACAGCGCCAGCTCCAGGATCTCGCTGCCGCCGACGCTGCGGTCCCCGCGGGCGGCGAGCAGCTCATCCAGCTCCTCCGGGGTGACGCCCTCGATGATCCGGTGGACAGGATGCTCTCCCGCCATCGTGACCAGTGACTCCACCCGGTCCAGCGCTGCGGCGAGCGCTTCGGGGGAGGTCGGGGGGTCGAGCGCGATGATGCTGTGTGCACGCTTGGTGACGCCGCGTGAGCGCAGCAGCGCGAAGCCGTCGACGTCGAGCCGCTGCAACGGCCGCCAGCCGGCGATGAGCGCCTCGCCGAGTCGGGAGCCCGTGAGCGGGCGGGGGGCCGAGGAACGGGAGCTGGAGCGGGTACGTCGGGTCACCGGGCAGAGCCTACCTATCCTGCCGCGGAGCCGCCGGGCTCCCCGCGCGGTGCCGCCCCGCCGCTTCGGTAGACTCCTGCTTCCCCCACCGACCATGAAGGGACCTCGACATGTCCGTCGACCCGAACATCGATTACCACGCCCACGACCCTGAGGACGGCGAGCAGCGGTCGGATGATCCCGTGCTCCGTGAGGCTCAGGAGCTCGAGGCACGGATGCGCCGCGCGCTGGCCACCAAGGAGGATCCGCTGCGCGATGGCGAGTCGACCTCGGAGCGTCTGCGTCGCCTCGAGCAGGAGCAGGCCGCCCAGAGCCCCTCGGAGGACTGACGGCGCGGTGCCGCAGCTCCTCAGCGGAGCGCCGCGACTCATCCGTCGTGCGGACTTGTCACACTGAGGGCATGACTGCCGGCATCGACTCCCCCACCTCCCCTGCACTCTCCCTCCGCGAGGAGGCCCGCGAGGCGCTCGAAGCGCTGACCGGTCACGTGGGGGCAGACTTCCACGACGGGCAGTTCGAGGCGATCTCCGCGCTGGTCCAGGACCGGCGTCGGGTGCTGGTGGTCCAGCGCACCGGCTGGGGCAAGTCCGCGGTGTACTTCCTGGCCGCGCTGCTGCAGCGCCGTCGGGGTGCTGGTCCGGCCCTGATCGTCTCGCCGCTGATCGCCCTCATGCGCGACCAGGTCGCCGCCGCCCGCCGCGCCGGGGTGCGGGCGGAGGCGATCAGCTCCGCGAACCCCACCGAGTGGTCCGATATCGAGCAGGCTCTGGCCGCGGACCAGATCGATGTGCTGCTGGTCTCCCCCGAGCGGCTGGTCAATCCCCGCTTCCGGGAGGAGCAGCTGCCTCGCCTGGTGGAGCGCTGCGGCCTGCTGGTGATCGATGAGGCCCACTGCATCTCCGACTGGGGCCATGACTTCCGGCCCGACTACCGCCGGCTGCGGGATCTGGTCGCCGAGCTCGGCCCGGACGTGCCGGTGCTCGCGACCACCGCGACCGCGAACTCGCGGGTGGTCGCGGATGTCGCCGAGCAGCTGGGCGTCCAGGCACCGCAGGGCACCGACGCCGAGAGCGAGGTGCTCACCCTGCGCGGCCCGCTGACCCGCGCGTCGCTGCGCCTGGGGTCGCTCTCGCTCGATGACGATCGGGCCCGCCTGTCCTATCTGGTGGAGCATCTGGACCAGCTGCCGGGCTCGGGCATCATCTACACCCTCACGGTTTCCGCGGCGGAGGACCTCGCTGAGCTGCTGGACCGCCCGGACCGCCGGGTGCGCGCCTACACCGGCCGCACCGATCCGGAGGAGCGAGCCGAGCTGGAACGGGCGCTGAAGGACAACGAGGTCAAAGCGCTCGCGGCCACCAGCGCGCTGGGCATGGGGTTCGACAAGCCGGATCTGGGGTTCGTGGTCCACCTCGGCGCACCGAGCTCGCCCGTCGCCTACTACCAGCAGGTGGGCCGTGCCGGTCGTGCCACCGAGACCGCGGACGTGCTGCTGCTGCCCGGCCGGGAGGATCGCGCGATCTGGGAGTACTTCGCGACTGCATCGATGCCCTCGCAGGAGAACGCGAGCGCGGTGCTCAGCGCCCTGGCCTCCTCGGAGCGACCGCTGTCCACCCCGGCGCTCGAAGCACGAGTGGACGTGCGCCGCACCGCACTCGAGCTGCTGCTGAAGGTGCTCGCGGTCGACGGAGCGGTGCAGAACGTCAAGGGCGGCTGGATCGCGACCGGAACGCCCTGGACCTACGACGGGCCGCGCTACGAGAACGTCGCCCGAGCACGCCGCGAGGAGCAGCAGGCGATGCTCGAGTACGAGCGGCTGCGCAGCGGGGATCCGCAGCAGTGCCGGATGCTGTTCCTCGCCCGGCAGCTCGATGATGACACCGCGACCCCCTGCGGTCGCTGCGATATCTGCGCGGGCCCCTGGTACCCGGGGCCGGGCACGGGATCAGCGCTGCCCTCCCCGGAGCAGGGCAGCGCTGCGGAGCAGGTCTCCGCGCTGCTGGAGCGGGTCGGGGTGCCGGTGGCTCCGCGCGCGCAGTGGCCCCAGGGGCTGGACCGCCTGGGCGTGGTCGACGAGAACGGGCGCACCCCGCGCGGGAACATCCCGGCGGGACTGCGCGCCGAGGAGGGACGAGCGCTGGCGCGTTCCTCCGACCTCGGCTGGGCTGCTCTGCTGCGTCAGGTGCTGCGCACCGACGAGGAGGGCCGTCCGGTGGACTCCGAGGTGCCGGAGGCGCTGGGACGTCGCATCGTCGAGGTGCTCGCCGCCTGGGACTGGGAGCAGCGCCCGGCGGCCGTGGTCGCGGTCCCGTCGCTGACCCGTCCGCATCTGGTGAGCTCCCTCGCCGCTGGCATCGCGTCCGTGGGCCGGCTCGCCGACCTCGGGCAGCTCGGGCTCGCCCCGGGCGCCGCGCCCCTGCGCGCGGGCGGGAACAGTGCCTTCCGGCTGGCAGACCTCTGGGACCGCTTCGTGGTCACCGAGGAGCTGCAGCAGCAGCTCGAGGCGCAGGAGGGGGCTCCGCTGCTGCTGGTGGACGACACCATCTCCTCGCGCTGGACGATGACCGTCGCCGCCCGCGCGCTGCGACGTGCCGGGTCCGGACCGGTGCTGCCCCTCGCCCTCGCTCTGGAGGCGTGAGCCGCCGGGCGGCGACCCCGTCCGACGGCGCGATCACTCCCCCGGAGTCTCCTCCGCCGCAGAATCATGGAGCTGCTCGGGTTCGAGGGCGACCGCCTCGGCGCCGCCGGCGAGTAGGGCCACAAATCCGGCCTCGTCGAGGATCCGCAGCCCGAGGTCCCGAGCCTTGGTCTCCTTCGTCCCGGCGTTCTCCCCGACCACCACGAAGTCGGTCTTCTTCGAGACCGAGCCGGAGGCCTTCCCGCCCCGGGAGATGATCGCCTCCTTCGCCCCGTCGCGCGTGAATCCCTCGAGGCCGCCGGTGACCACCACGGTCAGGCCCTCGAGGGTCCTCACGAATCCCTCGGCGACCTCATCAGCCATCCGCACGCCCGAGTTCGCCCAGCCGTCGACCAGCTCGCGATGCCAGTCCACGGCGAACCATTCGACGACTGCCTCGGCGATGATCCCGCCGACCCCGTCGGTGTCCGAGAGCTGCTCGACGCTCGCCGCCCGGATCGCCTCCATCGAGCCGTAGGCCGTGGCGAGGGACCGCGCGGCCGCAGGTCCCACATGGCGGATCGAGAGCGCGACCAGCACCCGCCACAGCGGCTGCTCCTTCGCCTTCTCGAGCTCGTTCATCAGCGTCTCGGTGGACTTCAGCACTGCCGGCTGCTTCTGCTGCTTCCAGAGCGCCTCGCGCTTGTAATGGCGGAACTGGGGGCGGGACCAGAAGGCGGGCTGGATCCTCCAATCGCCGGTCGGCTCCCCGTCCCGGCGCTCCGGCTGCCAGACGTACACGTCCTGCAGGGCTGCGGGGGTGAGGTCGAAGAGGTCGGAGCCGGTGGTGATCACGGGCTGCTGGAGGGCGGGCAGCAGCGGATCGTCGACCGCGGTGATCCGCAGCAGCGGCACTCCGTCGGTGCCGTCGGTGACCTCACCGTTCTTGATCACCACGAAGTTGTGCTGCTCGGTGTCCGCGGCATCGCGGATCGGCAGGTGGACGGCATGCCCTGCGGCGAGCGCGGCGAGTGCCTCACCACGGCGCTTGTCGGGATCGGTCAGCGCGATCGCGCTCTCCTCGCCGAGCGACTCGATGTCGAAGGCCCCGCGGGAGCCTGCGTGCTCGACCCTGCCGGCGACCTGGGCGGGGCAGTCCTTCTGATTGGGGCAGCGCCAGTCCTTGTCCCCCTCCTTCTCGGGGCGGATCTCGGTGCCGCAGGCCGGGCAGTGGGTGGGCATCACGAAGAGGCGCTCGCTGCCATCTCGCAGTGACTCGACCGGGCCGAGGATCTCGGGGATCACGTCTCCTGCCTTGCGCAGGATGATGGTGTCGCCGATCAGCACCCCCTTGCGCTCGACGTCGAACTGGTTGTGCAGCGTCGCCTTCTCGACGGTCGATCCCGCCACGGTGACCGGCTCCATCACGCCGAACGGCGTCACCCTGCCGGTACGGCCCACCTGCACCTGGATGTCCAGCAGCTTGGTGGTGACCTCCTCGGGCGGGTACTTGAAAGCCGTCGCCCAGCGCGGGGCACGGGAGGTGGAGCCCAGTGCGCGCTGCTGGGCGAAGGTATCGATCTTGACGACGATCCCGTCGATCTCGTGCTCGACGTCGTGGCGGTGCTCGCCGTGGTGCTCGACGTAGCTGACCACCTCATCGATCGACTCGGTGACGGCCATGTAGCGGCTGGTGGGCAGCCCCCACGAGGCGAGCAGCTCGTACATCTCGCTCTGAGAGGCCACCGGCGGGTCCGGCCAGGCCCCGAGCCCGTGCACCGTGAGCCTCAGCGCGGCCAGCCTGGCCTCCCCGGCCTCTCGCTCCAGGCCGTCCTTCTTCTCCAGCTGCTGGCGCAGTCCGCCGGCAGCCGTGTTCCGCGGATTGGCGAAGCTGGGGAACCGCCGGGTGGCGGCGAGCAGCTCGCGCTGCTCATCGAAGGGCCGACGGCCGCTGGCCTGCCGGGATTCCCAGCGGGTGCGGGACTCCTCGACGGCGCGCTCGCGCAGCTCGAGCTGGAACTCGTTCAGGCGCGTGAAGTCCTCCGTGGGCATGAACACCTCGCCGCGCACCTCGACCAGCGCCGGATGGCCGGTGCCCTCGAGCCGCTGCGGGATCTGGACGATGCGCAGAGCATTTGCGGTGACGTCTTCGCCGGTGCGCCCGTCGCCGCGGGTCGCCGCGGTGATCAGCTCGCCGTGCTCGTAGCGGAGGTTGATGGCGAGTCCGTCGATCTTGAGCTCGGTGAGATAACGGGCCTGTCCACCGAGCTCCGCGGCGGCGTGCGTGCACCACTCCCGCAGCTCGTCGATCGAGAACACGTTGTCCAGGCTCTGCATCCGCTCTGCATGGTCGATCGTGGGCAGGCCCGCGGCGGCGGCCCCGCCGACGGTGCGGGTGGGAGAATCCTCGGCCGCCAGCTGCGGATTCGCCTCCTCGAGCGAGCGCAGCTCCTGCTCGAGCCGGTCGTACTCGGCATCGGCCATGGTGGGCGAATCATGCTCGTAGTAGTCCGCGCGCGCCTGCTCGATCTGCGCGGTGAGAGAGGCGATGCGCTGCTGCGCGGGCTCATCGGCGGTGCGGGGTCCTTGCTCGTTCGTGGTCACCAGAACATTGTGACGCACGGGTGCGACTGTCAGGCTCAGGCGGCCAGGCGCTCCGCCCAGGACGGTGCGACCCGCAGCAACGCCTCGAGAGCCGGTTCGTCGAGCAGGGTCGATGCCTCCGGCTGTGCGGAGGGGTCGACCAGACCGCTGTGCATCGCATGGGAGGCTCCCGTATGGGCGATCACGGCGACCCCCGCGGCATCGGCGTCGCTGTGGCCCAGGCGTCGCCAGGTCTCGAACATCATCTCCAGCTCGGGGCCGAGCAGCCCGCCGGGCCGAGGGTCGACGACCAGTTCGAAGGCGCAGCCGTCATCGCAGGCTTCCGCGATGCCCTCCCAGAGGGCGCGGCCCTCGGGGGTGGTCAGTGCGGGAAGTCGGCGCGGGGCGATCGCCATCCGGCGTGCACCGGCGTCGCGGGCGGCGCGCAGCAGCGAGATGTCAGCGCCGACCCCGAGGGTGACGGAGCTCGCGTCCAGACCGTATTCCTCGAGCGCGACGAACAAGCAGCGCCAGAGCACCCCGATCTCCGGGGCCGGGATCGGCGCGTAGCGACGTCGGCCGGAGGGGGTCGGGATCCGGCCCTGATGAACCGCCGCCACAGCATCCTCGCGCAGCAGCACGTGCAGCTGCGCGCCGGGGACCCGGTCGTGCAGCGAGGTCAGATGGTCGACCAGCCCTTCGGCCAGCAGCATCGGCAGGTCACGCACGGCCCCGGGGTCGCCCAGGGTCCGCTCCCCCGACTGCAGGAAGGTGGCGCCGGAGAGGGTGGCCGGGCCCAGCGCGGTCGTCATCAGCGGACCCTCATAGCCCAGCAGCGCGATGCGTGCCGCATCGAGCATCCGCTCTCTCAGCTCGCGAGCATGCTGCCAGGCTCGTCCGGTGCCGGAGCCCAGGCGCCAGCCGTAGCTGACGAGATCGCCGGTGGTCTCGGCGAGCAGGGCCAGGCTTGCCGGCAGCAGGTGGTCGGTCTCGTCACGGCCGAGGGCCGAGGGCAGGTAGAGCCGGGTCGCGATCTGCTCCTCGAGGTCATCACCGAGCAGGGCGCGCAGGCGCATCAGCGCCGCGAGCGGCGGGTCGGCCGGAAGTTCGAGCCGATCAGCCTGCTCGGCGGTGGGAGCACGGTAGGTGCCGTCTCCGGTGAGGGTGACCAGGGGCTTCATCGGCGGCGCTCCAGGGTGGCGGCGGCGAGGACTCGGTCCCCGTCATAGAGGACGAGGGTCTGTCCGGGGGCGACGCCGCGGATCGGGGTGCTGAGCCGCACCCGCAGGCCGGTGCCCGTCGCAGGGGTCTCGAGGACCTCGGCGGGGGTCGCCTCGCCGTGGGCACGGATCTGGGCATGGACCTGGCGTCCCACCTCGAGCGGCTCGAAGGAGACCACGTCGGTCGCGAGCAGCTCTCGCGTGGACAGCAGCTCGCCGGCTCCGATCACCACCTGGCGGGAGGCGGGGTCGATGTCCACTACGTAGCGGGGAGCGCCGTCGGGTGCGGGCTGCTCGATCCCCAGACCCTTGCGCTGTCCGATCGTGAAGCCGTGGGTGCCGCGGTGGGCGCCGAGCACCTTCCCCTGATCATCGAGGACCTCACCGGGTGCCTCTCCCAGATGGCGCTCGAGGAAGCCGCGGGTGTCCCCGTCGGCGACGAAGCAGATGTCGTAGCTGTCGGGCTTGGTGGAGACGCCGAGCCCGCGGGCTCGGGCCTCTGCTCGCACCTCGGCCTTGGTCTCGTACTCGCCGAGGGGGAACAGGGAGCGGCCCACGGCCTCCGGTCCCATCACCGCCAACACATAGGACTGGTCTTTCGCCATATTGCGCGAGCGGTGCAGGGACGGCGCACCGTCCGGGCCGTCGGTGCGGATCGAGGCGTAGTGGCCCGTGCACACGGCATCGAAGCCCAGCAGGGTGGCGCGCTCCATGAGTGAAGCGAACTTGATCCGCTCGTTGCAGCGCACGCAGGGGTTCGGGGTGCGGCCTGCCGCGTATTCGGACAGGAAATCCTCGACCACCAGGTCGTGGAAGTCATCGGAGAGGTCCCAGACGTAGTACGGGATGCCGATGCGATCGGCGGCACGGCGGGCGTCCGAGGCATCCTCCACCGTGCAGCAGCCGCGGGAGCCGGTGCGGGTCTGGTCGCGGTTCTTCGACAGCGCCATGTGCACGCCGACCACCTCGTGCCCGGCCTCGGCGGCGCGCGCCGCGGCGACCGCGGAATCCACCCCGCCGCTCATCGCTGCCAGCACCTTCACCCCGTCCACCTTCCCTCGTCCGATTCTCCAGTCTACGGAGACGAGGCTGTTCGGCCGAGGGGTGGGGAACGTGATGTTCGCCCCGGATCGCGCGTCGGAGATGGCGTCGGGGCAACGCCGGAGGCGGCGTCGCAGGCAGCGTCGGGGGCAACGCCGGAACCAGACCGTGCCGGCAGCGGCTGGTGCCCTCAGCCCATCAGCGCGCCGACGGCGCGGGCCCTGGTGAGAGCTTCGGGAAGCGCTGCCAGCAGGATCTCGATATCTCGCTCAGTGCTGGTCCAGCCCAAGGAGAGGCGCAGCGCACCGCGCGCCTGCTGATCGGTGACGCCCATCGCAGCGAGCACCGGGCTGGCCTGGGTCACCCCGGCGGAGCAGGCGGAGCCCGCCGCTGAGTCCACGCCGCGCTCATCGAGCAGGAACAGCAGGGAGTCCGAGTCCGCGCCGGGGAACACCACATGCACGATGTGGCCCGACTGCGGGGTGCCGTCGGCGAGGGTGAAGCGGGCCTGCGGATCGATCGCGCGGATTCCTGCCCGCAGCGTTCCCGCCAGCGCCCGCAGCCGCGCGGACTGCTCCTCGCGCTCGGTGAGGGCCTCTCCCAGAGCTGCCGCGAAGGCGGCGGTGTGAGCCGCGTCCAGCGTTCCCGAGCGCACGCCCCGCTGCTGCCCGCCGCCGGTGCTGAACGCAGCGAAGGGCACTCCGGGCCTGGCCACCAGCACCCCCACCCCCACGGGCGCGCCGAGCTTGTGCCCGGACAGGGACATCAGATCCACGTCGTCCCAGCTCGGCAGCGGGACGTGTCCTGCTGCCTGCACCGCATCGGTGTGCACCAGGGTGCCGTGCTCCCGGGCGGCCGCGGCGAGTGCGGCGAGGTCCTGCAGCGCGCCGGTCTCATTGTTGACCAGGGCTGCGCTGACCACGCCCACAGCACCATCGGCCAGCGCCTCGGCGACGCCCTGGGCACGCAGAGCACCCTGGTGGTCCACCGGGAGCTCGCGCACCTCGATCCCGGGATCGCCGGCGGTCAGGGAGCGTGCCGTGGCGAGCACGGCGGGATGGTCGGTCGCGGCGACGGCGACCGCGGTACGTGCCGGATCCTTCTGCTGGGCGCCGAGGCCGACGGAGCGGATCGCGAGATTGTCCGCCTCGGTGCCGCCGGAGGTCATGATCAGCCAGCTGCGAGGCACGTCGAGTAGCGCGGCGATCCGGGCCAGGGACTCGTCGAGCACACCGCGCGCCCGTCGGCCCGAGGCGTGCACGGAGGAGGGGTTGCCCCGCACCGCGGAGGCCTCGAGGAAGGCGTCCCGGGCTGCGGGGCGCAGCACCGTGGTCGCGGCGTGGTCGAGGTAGGCGCGCTCCTCCGTCCCGAGGGTCACCATGGCTTCACCGGATCGTCCTGCGAGCCGCCGGGCTCTTCCTCGCCGTCCCCGCCCTGCGCATCGCGATTGCGTTCCTCGAGCTCGTCGTCCTTCTGGTCCTCCTCCGAGTTGCCGCTGGTGGGCGCCTCCTCCTCGGGGCCGCCCCCTTCGGGGTCCTCACGGGAGGGATCGCCGGGATCCGTCTGTCCCGGCGACCCGCGCTGCTCCTCGCCGCGTGCGTCGGGGTCGTTGCCGGCCTCTTCATCGGCCTCGCGCCGCTTCTCCTCGACGCGTTCGCCGTTGCCCTCGGTGGTCTCGGAGTCCTCGTTCCCGGCTCCTCCGCCGCCCTGGCCCTCGCCCTCGCCCTCGCCGCCCCCGCCTCCGCCGGCGCAGGGAGCGAGCAGCTCCTCAGCCTCGAAGAGCCGATCAGCGCGCTGCTGCGGGTCCTCGAGCAGATCAGCCTGGCGCTCGATCGAGATCGCGAGGTTGTTGAGGATCTTGCACTGGGCGTGCATCGGCGAGTTCAGGTCGCTATGACCATTCCATTCCTCCAGGGCCTGGCGCAGCTCCTCCTCGGCGGCGGCGTCCTCGCCCTGCTGCAGCAGGGCGGTGCCCTGGGACAGATGAGGCAGATACGGCTCGAACCAGTTGGCGAACTCCACCGGTCCCAGGCGCTCGATGGCCGCGGGATAGTCCCCGTCCTCGTAGGCGCTCAGAGAGGTCGCCTGGGTGATCGGCATGGAGACGAACTTGACCGTCAACAGGGCCAGCGCCAGGATCAGCGGGGAGAGGATCGCGAACACGATGATGCGGGTCAGGCGCAGCCGCTTCACGTTCAGACCGAAGTCCTTGGGGCTGCCGCTCTGGTCCTGCGCGAGCGTGGTCCCGGGACCCCCGGTGGCTGCCGTGCCCGCAGCCTCCGCGCTGCGGGGATGCTCTGCCAGTGGTGTGCTCATCGCTGCGCTCCTGAGATGTCGTAGCGGTCGAGCCGGCGGGGCAGCCGGTAGGTCATCTCGCCGAGCTCCCAGATCAGCAGGGCGGCCAGTGGGATCGCGGCCACCCAGTACCAGTCCTCGAAGCTCGCGACCCCCCGTGTGGACTCGATCGGGATCGGCCGGAGGGTGATCCCCTCCATCGTGCCCTCGATCGGTGCTGCCGGGTCCGTGCGGTGCAGGTACGGCACTCCGATCTCTCCGGCGATCGTCTGCAGCTGCTGCTCGTCGATGCTCGAGATGCCCTGCTGGCCATCCGGTCCGGTGATGTATTCGCCGTGGTCCTGGCCGCCCTCGGCCTTCATGGGCCCGCCCTCGGGGGTGCCATAGCCGAGCACCGCCCCGCCGTCCACGAAGCCCGCGGCCTGGCTGAAGGACTCGGAGTCGCGTTCGTCGGTGTTCTCCCCGTCGGAGAGGAAGTACACCAGCACGCTCGAGTCGGGATCCTCGGACCGGGCCTCGGAGATCTCCACCAGCAGCGGGGTCAGCGCACGGTCGACGTTCGACCCCGTCGAATAGGAGGTGGGCTCGGTGGTCAGGGTGTCGATCCACGCGCGGGCGGCACCGGCATCCGTGGTCAGCGGCAGCTGCTGGGTGGCCGTGGAGTCGAAGGCGATGATCGAGTACCTCGCGCCCTCGGTGAGGCCCATGATCTGCTCCATATCCGCTTTCACCCCCTCCAGCCGCGGCTGCTCGCCCGCATAGTCCTCGGCGTTCATCGAGCCGGTGCGGTCCACCACGAAGAACACGTTCGCGTTCATCCGCTGGGTCTGCTCACCCTCGATCGGGGTGACCGGGCGCAGTGCGACCACCAGCAGCAGCAGGACCATCAGCAGGCGGCGCAGCCAGGCGGTGCGCTGGCGCGGCCGCCGCACCAGCAGCACTGTGCACAGGACCAGCATCGCGCCGAACAGGGGGATCGTCGCCCACAGCGGCATCAGGTGCTCGAAATACATCAGCGGGCCCTCCATCCCAGGATCAGGATCCCGACGAGCGAGAGGAAGGTGAGGACGAATCCGAGCGCGGGATGGTCCGTGCGGACCACGGTCGGGGTCGCCCCCAGCACCTCCGCCTGCGTCTTCTGGATCTGGTTGATGATCGAGGGGATGGCCTCCGGGTCCGAGGACTCGTACAGCTCGCCGTCCTGGTCCTCGGTGGCCGTCTCCAGCTCCTCGAAGCACTGGGGACCGCACTCGTAGGCCCCGGGGTAGAAGGTGTACAGATCGATGTCACGTGAGGCGACCCTCTCGGTCGCCTCGTCGAGGGTGAAGATCGGCTCGCCGTTGACCTCGTTGTCGGTCGCGAAGATGATCGAGCGCGATCGATCCTGCTCCGCCTGGTCGAAGACCTGCGCGCAGGAGGCGAGGCCGTCCGGGACGATCGACGCCTCATCGGCGATCCCTCGGGTGCCGTCGACGAAGTCCACGTACTGACGCACCTTGTCGTCGGAGTAGTCCTGAGTGCCCAGGCGGTAGCCGAACTCGTCGAAGTCGATCGCCTCGGACCCGGCCTCGAGCTCCCGCTTGATCAGGTCGTAGTCATTGGTCAGCGGGAACACGGTGCGACTGGTCGAGTTGAAGATCGACAGCGCCACCCGCTCCCCCTCGAAGCCGTCCA
Source organism: Brachybacterium sp. AOP29-B2-41 (assembly GCF_052378395.1). NCBI lineage: Bacteria > Bacillati > Actinomycetota > Actinomycetes > Micrococcales > Dermabacteraceae > Brachybacterium > Brachybacterium sp. AOP29-B2-41. The sequence goes on along the minus strand of NZ_JBQSXR010000010.1, from coordinate 123,746 downwards.
CCATCTCGGCGAAGGTCGAGAGGATCTCGGTGTCGTACTCATACATCGACCCCGAGACGTCCAGGCACAGCACGATGTCCCGCGAGGAGAACTCCGGGGTCTCGATCCGTTCGCTCGCGATCCGCCCGGACAGCAGCGATGCCGCGATCACGGCGAACACCGCGATCCCCACCTGGAGCACGCGCACCACCCGGGCCGTGCGCTGCGCCCGCACGAAGCTCGGGATCCGGTCCATGTACTGCGAGTTCGCCACCAGCACCGGGGAACGACGCATGGCGCGTCGGTTCCAGAAAGTAATCGCCCAGACAGCGATCGCTGCCAGCAGCAGCAGCGCGGTGACCCACCAGAAGATCATGACCATGAGCGGATCACCTCCCGCGCGCGACGCACGGATTCGCGCAGGTCGCGGTCCGAGGACATCGCGAAGTCCGGCTCGTACAGGTCGGCGATGAGCTCGCCGACCGCGCGGGTGCGCTGATCGGCCAGCAGGGTCGCCAGGTCCTGGCTGGTGACGTCGTGCCCAGTCGTGCGCCGCACGAAGCGGCGCATCACACCGGTGAGCTCGTGATGGCCGTCCCGCGCCTCGAGCTGGCCCGCCTCATGGCGATCGGCGATGTCGTTCACGGCGCGCAGGAACTCCGCCTTCAGGGTCTCGACGTCGCTGGGGCGGCGACGGTAGGCGATGCGCTTCTCGATCGCCCGCGTGATCTTCAGGGTGCCCACGATCAGCGCCGTGATCACCAGGACGCACAGCACCGCGAGGATCACCCAGGCGATCGAGTACTGCGGAGGGGCGATGATCTCCGGGGGCGCGGGTTCGGCCAGCAGCACGCCGGCGACCAGCTCAGGAACGGCCATGGCGATACTCCCTCGACCGCAGCAGCGAGACCATGTCGTCCACCACGGTGCTCTCCCCCTGCGTGAGCATGTGGCTGATGTGCAGTCGGTCCAGCATCTCCTCGATGCCCTCGCGACGCGCCTGCCGGTACGCCGCGACGTCATGGGCGACCCGTTTCGAGGTGCGTGCCATGGCGCCGATCTCACGGGGCGAGTCCACGTCGATCACATCGTGGTCCAGCGCGGCGCCCTGCAGCGGGTCCGCATCGGCGATGCGGATCACGATCAGATCGTGGCGCGTCTTCAGTCGCCGCAGCAGTGTGAAGTCCTCGACGGTGGGGTGGGCCTCGTCGGTGATGATCGTCATCAGGGTCGAGTGCGTGGTGACCCGGAAGGCGCGTTCGAGCAGCCAGGAGGTGTTCGCGGCACCGGCCGCCGTGGTGGTCGCCTGCTGCGCGGTGCGCAGCAGCAGCTCGAGATGCCCATCGCTCGAGCGGGAGGGCAGCTGGATCGGGCGGCTCTCCTGACCCGCGACCATTCCCACCAGATCGCCGTTCTTCTGGGCCAGGAAGCAGACCATCCCGGCGGCCATGATCATCGCGTCCCGCTTGGAGCTGCCGTCGGCGGCGGTGGCCGCCATCGCCGCGGAGGTGTCGACGACGATCGAGAGATGGCGCACCCGCTCCTCGTTGAACTGCCGGATCAGCGGCTCTCCCGAGCGGGCGGTGGCCTTCCAGTCGATATCGGAGATCTTGTCGCCGGGCTGGTAGTACTTCAGGTCGTCGAAGTCCTCGCCGCTGCCCTTGAACAGCGACCGCCCCCGGCCCTGGATGAGTCCACGTGCCCGGTTCGAGGTGTGCAGATCCACCCGTGCCTTGACACGGGTCAGCAGCGACGTGGCCATCGAGTCGTCCGGTCCCCCTCAGTCGTTCTCGGTCGTTCTCAGTCGTCTGGGCCGCTCAGGGCATCGGCACGGCGTGGAACACCGCGTCGATGATCTGTTCCGGCTTGATGCCGCTGGCGAGTGCGTCGAAGGTGAGCACCAGGCGGTGGCGCAGCACCCCGTGCCGCATCGCCCGCACGTCATCAGGGGTGACGTAGTCGCGTCCGTTGAGCAGCGCGTGCGCCTGGCCCACCTTCATCAGCGCGAGCGAGCCGCGAGGGCTGGCCCCGACCCGCACGGACTGGGTGAGGTTCGGGACCGGGCGCGGGCCGGATCCTCGGGTGGTGAAGATCAGATCGATGATGTACCGCTTGACCGCGGGATCGACGTACACCTGATCCACCATCTCCTGGAGGAAGCGGACGTCCTGGAGGGTCACGGTGCCCACCGCCTCGCGCGGGCCGGTGAGGCTCCCGGCGGTCGAGCGGTCGAGGATCTCATGCTCCTCGGCCGGTCGCGGGTAGGTCAGGATCTCCTTCATCAGGAAGCGGTCCATCTGCGCCTCGGGGAGGACATAGGTGCCCTCCTCCTCGATCGGGTTCTGGGTCGCGAGCACCATGAACGGCTCCGGCAGGCGGTACACCTCGCCACCGATGGAGGTCTGCCGCTCCTGCATCGCCTCCAGCATCGCGGACTGCGTCTTGGCGCTCGAGCGGTTGATCTCGTCCAGCAGCACCACGTTCGCGTGCACGGGGCCCAGCTGAGTGGTGAAGGTCCCCGTGCCCGAGGAGTAGATCTGGGTGCCGATGATGTCATTGGGCATCAGGTCGGGGGTGCACTGGATGCGCGCGAAGGAGCCGGTGATCGAGGAGGCCAGGGCGCTCGCGGCGGTGGTCTTGGCCAGACCCGGCACGGACTCCAGCAGCACGTGCCCTCCCGCCGCCAGGGCGGCGATCAGCGTCGTGCGCAGGTTCTCCTGGCCCACCACGCGGGAGTGGAAGACCCGGGAGATGGTGGAGATGATCGCTCCGGCGCGCTCGAGGTCGCCGGGCGCGATGGCAGCGCTCGAGGGCGCGAACCCGCCGGGCCGCTGCGCGGCCCCCGGCGCAGGCCGGCCCGGTCCCGAGGCAGAGGACTCCGACAGTCCGGGCGGCGGACCCGGCACCATGGGACGCGCCTGATTCCCGGCGTGCTGGCTGGGTGGATTGCTCATGCGCTGCGGCTCCCCCGTCATGCGTTCGACTCGTGCGACTGGTACTGCTCATGCTCGGCGACCACGACCCGAGGCCCTGCTCCTCCCCCGAGGAGGCCGGAGGCCGGACCGGTCGCGGCCATGCTGAGGACCCGCCGGCCGCCGGCAGCGGATCACGGATCACCTCGCCGATCCTAGCGGCACCGGTCACCCCGGGTGCGAGTCGGTCTCGTCCCGGGCGTCGGTGGTGGGACAATGCCATGGTGCAAGCAGACCACTTCGATCGCGCGACACCCCCCGTCGCCCCCACCTCACCGGGGCTGCTGGTGGACGCGCAGGGTCGGGGCACCTTCGCCGTCGCGGCTCCGAGGGCGGAATCGATCGACCTCTGCATCCGCCAGGGTTCCACCGAGCACCGTCAGCGGCTGCGGCACTTCGACGGAGGTCTGCGCTGGGACCGGGTCAGCGGGATGACGCCCGGCACCCGCTACGGGCTCCGCGTCGATGGGCCCTGGGATCCCGGCGCCGGGCTGCTGTGCAACCCTCGAAAGCTCCTGTTGGACCCCTGGGCCCGCGGGGTCTCGCACTCCTCGTCGCTGCTGAGCTCGTTCTTCCCCTTCGAGGTCGATGCGATGCTCGACCGGGTGGGTGAGACGCCGATCCGCAGCGAGGTCGACAACGGTGACGACGCGATCTGGTCCGTGGTCGTCGCCGACGACTTCGACTGGCAGGGGGATCTGCGCCCGCTCGTGGACTGGGACTCCACAGTGCTCTACGAGGTGCACGTCAAGGGGTTCACCCAGCTGCATCCCGAGCTCCCGCCCGAGCAGCGCGGCACCTATGCCGGGTTGGGCCATCCCGCGGTGACCAGCTACCTGCGCAGCCTCGGGGTGACCACCGTGGAGCTGCTCCCCCTGCACGCTGCGATGGACGAGCCGCACCTGACCCGGCTGGGTCTGACCAACTACTGGGGCTACTCGACCCTGTCGTACTTCGCCCCGGACCCCTCTCTCGCCACCCCGGCAGCCCAGCACGCCGGCGCCCAGGCGGTGCTCGACGAGGTCAAGACCATGGTGCGGAACCTGCACGCGGCCGGTTTCGAGGTCATCCTGGACGTGGTCTACAACCACACCGCCGAGGGCGGTGCCGATGGACCTGCGCTCTCGCTGCGCGGACTGGACAACCTCGAGTACTACTGGATCGACCACGGCACCTTCTTCGACGTCACCGGGACCGGCGGCACCCTGGACCCGCGGTCACGGCACGTGATGGACCTGATCCTCGCCTCGCTGCGCTACTGGGTGCAGGAGGTCCACGTGGACGGCTTCCGCTTCGATCTGGCGGCCACGCTGGGCCGGGACGATCGCGGCTTCAGCCCCGATCATCCGCTGCTGCGCGCGATCCTCACCGATCCCGTGCTGCGCGGCGTCAAGCTCATCGCCGAACCCTGGGACGTGGGCACCGGCGGCTGGCAGACCGGGAACTTCCCCGCCCCCTTCACGGAATGGAACGACGCCTTCCGCGATGACGTGCGTGCCTTCTGGCTCTCGGACCGGGCGATGCGCGAGCGCTCGGGCAATGACGCGATCGGCGGCATCCGCGACCTCGCCACCCGCCTGGCCGGTTCCTCCGACCTGCTCACCGGGCAGGATCCCCTCGAGCTCCCGGCCGGACGCAGCCTCCGCTCCCCCTGGGCATCGGTCAACTACGTCACCGCCCATGACGGCTTCACGCTGCGGGACCTCACCGTCTACGAGACCAAGCGCAATGAGGCCAACGGCGAGGACAACCGCGACGGCACCTCCGACAACCGCTCCTTCCATCACGGATATGAGGGGGAGGTCGGCTCGGGCGTCGAGGGGGCGGCAGAGGTCGAGGAGGCACGGCGTCGCACCACCCGCAGCATCCTGGCCACACTGCTGCTGGCCTCGGGCACCCCGATGCTCACCGCCGGGGACGAGCGCTATCGCACCCAGCAGGGCAACAACAACGCCTACTGCCAGGACAACGAGATCTCCTGGATGGACTGGAGCCGCAGCCGCCGCAGCGACCAGCTGCGCGAGACCGTCTCCCGACTGCTGCAGCTGCGCGGCGAGCATCCGCAGCTGCGCGCGCCGCACTTCCTGCGCCCCGCCGACCCGGCGGCGCTCGATGCCGGGCAGGTCGCCTGGTTCGGTGCCGAGGGTCTGCCGATCGCACACGAGGAGTGGATGGATCCCTCCCAGCACCTGCTCGCCATGCTGCGGCCGGCGATCCCGGGTCGGGAGGGTTCCGAGCACCTGCTCGTGATCCTCTCCACCGAGGCCGAGGAGGTCGCGCTGCGCCTGCCCAGGGCTCCCTGGCCGCAGGGCACCGCACGGATCCTCCTGGACACCGCCCTGGAGACCCCCGAGGGTCTTCCGCTCACACCGCTGGTGGAGCGGAGCGTCATGGTGGAGCCCGGCAGCGTGGTGGTCATCGGGATCAGCCCCGACGGCGCAGAGGGGACGCCCGAGCGGCTATCGTGAGGACCGTCACCGCGACCGTCGCAGAGCACCTCGTCAAGGACGAGAGCTCAGGCAGGAGAGGCCATGTCCGAGACCACTGACCGCACGGGGCTGGACGCCGGCATCGGCCGTATCCCGATCATGGCGGTGCAACCCGTCGTCGACGGCGGGAGGTACCCGGCACGCTGCGTCGAGGGCGAGACCGTCACGGTCAGCGCCAACACGTTCCGCGAGGGGCACGATGCGATGGGCGTGCAGCTGGTGCTGGTCTCCCCCGACGGTGAGGAGCAGCGGCGCGCGCTCGATCCCGTCGAGCCCGGGCTGGACCTCTGGGAGACCACCATCCGCCCCGATCAGACCGGCCGCTGGAACTTCCGGATCAAGTCGTTCTCCGCGCCGTACAGCACCTGGGCGCACATCGCCGAGGTGAAGATCCCCGCGGAGATGGACGTCGACCTGGTCTGCGCCGAGGGCGCGCTGGTGCTGAAGCGGGTGCTCGCCGAGATCGACGGCGGGATCCGGCCGGCCGCCGACGGCCCGCTGCTCCGCGCCGCCCTCGAGAGCCTGCGCTCCCCCGGTCTGCCGGCCTCCGCGCGAGTCGCCCCGGCGCTCGCCGCAGATCTGCGCGGCATCCTCACGGAGCGTCCGCTGCGCGAGGGGGTGACCGTCGCGGGACCGTTCCCGCTCGAGGTCCAGCGCCGTCGGGCCCTGTACGGCTCCTGGTACGAGTTCTTCCCCCGCTCGGAGGGAGCCCGCTTCGACCCCGAGCACGGCTGGACCTCCGGCACCTTCCGCACCGCGGCCGAGTCCCTGGACCGGATCGCCGAGATGGGCTTCGACGTCGCCTACCTGACGCCGATCCACCCGATCGGCTCGACCTTCCGCAAGGGCCGCAACAACACCCTCGACCCGCTGCCCGGAGACCCGGGCTCCCCCTACGCGATCGGTGCTGCGGAGGGCGGGCATGATGCGCTCCACCCTGAGCTGGGCACCATGGAGGACTTCGACGCCTTCATCTCCCGGGCGAAGGAGCTCGACCTCGAGGTCGCGATGGACATCGCACTGCAGTGCTCCCCGGATCATCCCTGGGTGAAGGAGCATCCTGAGTGGTTCACGGTGCAGGCGGACGGCACGATCGCCTATGCCGAGAACCCGCCGAAGAAGTACCAGGACATCTACCCGCTCAGCTTCGACACCGACTACGAGGGTCTCTACGCCGCGATCCGCGACATGCTCGAGCTGTGGGTGGCGCACGGGGTGACGCTGTTCCGGGTCGACAACCCCCACACCAAACCGGTGCGCTTCTGGGAAGAGCTCCTGGCCGAGTTCGCCCAGACGCATCCCGAGGTCATCTTCCTGGCCGAGGCCTTCACCCGGCCCACCATGATGCACACCCTGGGCAAGGTCGGCTTCCACCAGAGCTACACCTACTACACCTGGCGCGAGAGCGCCAAAGAGCTGCGCGAATACCTCGAGGAGCTGGTCGAGACCGCCCCCTTCATGCGGCCGAGCTTCTGGCCCACCACGCATGACATCCTCACCCCGTTCATGAGCGAGGGCGGTCGGCGGGCCTTCGTGCTGCGCGCCATCCTGGCCGCGACGCTGGTCCCGACCTGGGGCATCTACAGCGGCTATGAGCTCGTGGAGGACGTCCCCCGGCCCGGCGCCCAGGAGCAGATCGACAACGAGAAGTACGAGTTCAAGCCGCGCGACTACGCCGGCGCGCTGGCCCGGGGCGAGAGCCTCGAGCCGCTGCTGGGGACCCTGAACCGGATCCGCCGCGAGCACCCCTCGCTGCAGACCCTCACCACGATCCGCTTCCATGAGGCCGACGACGAACAGGTGCTGGTCTTTTCCAAGCACCTCGACGCCGCAGGCAGCGGGACCGGTGCCCCGGACACAGTGCTGGTGGTCTCGCTGACCGCGCACGACCGCGATGCCTGGACCACTCTGAGCCTGGATCTCGATGCGCTCGGGGTGGGCGAGAGCTTCGAGGTCGAAGATCTGCTGACCGGTGAACGGTTCCGCTGGGGACGCGATCCCTACGTGATCCTGAGCGCCGAAGACCGTCCCGCGCACGTCCTGCGGATCATCCACCCCGAGGAGAGCTGACATGTCCGACACTCCCGCCCGCGCTGACACTCCCGCCCGCGCTGCGACGCCGACGCCCCCTGATGCGGGAGCGGCGTCCCTCCCTGCTCAGGGTTCCCGCTCCGCTCAGGGTTCCCGCTCCACGCCGGTGATGCCGCTGGGTGAGCATGAGCTGGGCGCCACCGCGACCGGCAGCTACCACGAGCCCCACTCGGTGCTCGGTGCCCACGAGTACGAGGGGGCGACCACTGTGCGCACCCTCAAGCCGCTCGCGCACGAGGTCTCGGTGCTGCTCCCGGACGGCGCCGTCCACGCCATGGAGCACGAGTACGACGGCATCTGGGTGGCGACCCTGCCGCTGCCCGAGCTGCCCTCCTACCGGATCCGGGTGACCTGGTCCGAGGGCACCGCCGCGGTGGACGTCGAGGAGCCGTATCGCTTCCTGCCGACCATCGGCGAACTGGATCTGCACCTCATCCAGGAGGGTCGCCACGAGGAGCTGTGGCGCGCGCTGGGCTCGCATGTGCGCACCGTCGAGGAGGGCCCGGACACGATCGCGGGAACCTCCTTCACCGTCTGGGCCCCGAACGCGCGCGCCGTGCAGGTGGTGGGCTCGTTCAACGGCTGGGATGGTCGGATGCACGCGATGCGTTCGCTGGGCTCGGCCGGGGTGTGGGAGATCTTCATCCCCGGTGCCGGCGACGGCGAGACGTACAAGTATCGGATCCTCGGCGCCGACGGGACCTGGCGCGACAAGGCGGACCCGATGGCCCGCTTCGCGGAGGTGCCACCGGCCACCGGCTCCGTGATCACCACCAGCAGCTTCGAGTGGACCGACGAGCACTGGCTGGCCGAGCGCGCCGCCCATGATGCGGTCGCCTCGCGGATGTCCATCTACGAGGTGCATCTGGCCAGCTGGAGGCCGGGCCTGGGCTATCGGGAGCTGGCCGTCGAGCTGACCGACTATGTGCGCGACATGGGATTCACCCATGTCGAGTTCATGCCGGTGGCCGAGCATCCCTTCGGAGGCTCCTGGGGATACCAGGTGACCGGGTACTACGCCCCCACCTCACGGCTGGGCACGCCTGATGAGCTGCGCCATCTGATCGACACCCTCCATGGAGCCGGCATCGGCGTGATCCTGGACTGGGTCCCGGCCCACTTCCCGAAGGACGAGTGGGCGCTGGGCCGTTTCGACGGCACACCGCTGTACGAGCATGCCGATCCACGTCGCGGGGAGCATCCGGACTGGGGCACCTACGTGTTCGACACCGGCCGCAATGAGGTGCGCAACTTCCTGGTCGCCAATGCGTGCTACTGGCTCGAGGAGTTCCATGTCGACGGCCTGCGGGTCGATGCCGTCGCCTCGATGCTGTACCGGGACTACTCCCGTGAGGAAGGGCAGTGGCTGCCCAACCACCACGGCGGCCGTGAGGATCTCGAGAACATCGCCTTCCTCCAGGAGACCACCGCCACCGCCTACAAGCGGGCCCCGGGCATCATGATGATCGCCGAGGAGTCCACCTCCTTCCCCGGTGTCACCCGCCCCACCGACACCGGCGGGCTCGGCTTCGGGTTCAAGTGGAACATGGGCTGGATGCACGACACCCTCGAGTACCTCGGGCAGGATCCCGTGCATCGCCAGTACCACCACGGCGAGCTGACCTTCTCGATGGTCTACCAGTACTCCGAGAACTTCGTGCTCCCGCTGAGCCATGACGAGGTCGTGCATGGCAAGGGGTCGCTGCTGCGCAAGGCCCCGGGCGATGACTGGCAGCAGGCGGCGAACCTGCGCGCCTATCTTGCCTTCCAGTGGTCGCATCCGGGCAAGCAGCTGGTGTTCATGGGCATCGAGTTCGCCCAGGGTACCGAGTGGTCGGAGCAGGCCGGACTGCCCTGGTGGCTGTTGGAGTACCCGTTGCACCGGGGTGTCCAGCAGCTGGTGAAGGATCTCAACGCCCTCCAGGCGGAGTTCCCCGCCTTCTACGAGCGCGACCAGGACCCGGGCGGCTTCGAATGGCTGATCGGTGACGATGCGAGCCACAACTCGCTGTCCTTCGTGCGTCGCGATCAGGCCGGCGATCCGGTGGTGGTGGTCCTGAACCTCTCGGCGGAGCCCTGGCACGAGTACCGGATCCCGTTGCCCGAGGGCGGGAGCTGGCTCGAGGTGCTGAACACCGACGCTCCGGTCTACGGCGGCGGCGGCGTGGGGAACCTCGGCCGGGTGCACGCGGAGCCGCTGCCGCAGCATGGCCGCGACTACTCGGTGCGGCTGTCGGTGCCGCCGCTGGGCGCGGTGGTGCTGGTCCCCGAACGGCTGCGGGCGGGCTGACCGCGCACCGCCGGGTCACACCGCCGGATCACTCCGCCAGATCACTCCGCCAGGTCCGCCCCGGCTGACTGCAGATGGACGATGCGCGGCCCGCTCCCCCGAGGGAACGGGCCGCGCATCGCGTGGGGCCGGGCATGTCAGAACAGACCTGTCAGAAGAGACCTGTCAGAAGGGACCTGTCAGAACAGCAGGTTCGCCATGCGCTTGCGTGCCGGCGCCACCCGCGGGTCCTCTGCACCCGCCACCTCGAACAGCTCCAGCAGACGTGTCCGCACGATGTCCTTGGTCTCCTGATCGGCGCCGCGCAACAGGTCCAGCAGACGCGCGAAGGCGTCCTCCACATGACCACCGAGCATGTCGAGATCCGCGGTCAGCAGCTGGGCTCCCAGATCGGTGGGGCGCTGCGCAGATGCTTCCCGGGCTGCGGCGAGCTCGGTGCCCTGAGTGCGCCGCATCAGGTTCACCATCGCCAGGCCGGCCTTCGCCTCAGCATCTGCCGGCGCTTCCTGCAGCTGCTTCTGGTAAGCGGCCACGGCCGCGTCGAGATCGCCACGCTCGATCGCCGCATAGGCCTCGGCGATCAGCGGCGGCAGCGGCTCTTCGGCGGGAGCCTCTTGCGCGCCGTCGCCGGCGGGGATATCCATGCCCTGCTGGCGGGCCACTTCGAGCACCTGGGCGAGGAGATTGTCGATCTCTGCATCCGGGAGCACGGCCTGCACGATCGGCTGGATCTGGCCCATGATCAGCAGCAGCAGGGTGGGAAGCTGCTCGACGCGCAGCGCGGTGGCGACCCGCTGCTGGGTGTCGGCGTCGACGAGCGCGAGCCTGATCGCCCCGCCCCGCCCGTCGACCGAACGACGCAGAGAGGCGAGGAACTGCTCTCCCTCGGGGACCCGCGAGCTGGTCACCAGCAGCAGGGTGGGCACCTGCTGGGAGTCCGTGATCAGCTGTTCGAGACCCTGCTCGGTGACAGCGACCTCGTGCGCCGACGGGGTGCCGGCACCGGGTGCTGCGCCGGCGGAGGCGGCGCCTCCGGCGGGCTGCTTCAGCGCTGCCAGATCGATGATTCCGTACGGATCGGTCACAGGTGTACTCCTTCGACGACTGCAGGACGGACCCAGTCTAGGGAGTCGTGCCGGGCATGCGCTGAGCCTGCCCGGTCACTTCCCGCTGGCATTCAGCGCGGTCTGCGTCGCGCCGATCGGCTGGACCTGTCCACCTGCGTCCTGAGACGGGATGTAGAGCGCGACATGGGTGCCGTACTCCCGAATGTACTCGGAGGTGAACTCCTTCTTCCCGATCACCTTGGTGTACTTGTTGTCCTCGGCGTAGCGCATCGTGGCGCCGTCCTTGATGGTGACCTTCCGGGTGGACATCAGCGTGCCCATCACGATCGCCCCGCCGTCATCGGTGCGCAGCCCGAGCAGCTCGCCGTCCTTGACGGTGTAGCTCTCCCGCACGGTCGCAGCCTCGTCCCACTCGACCCCGGCGTTGAGCTCGGAGCGCTCGGTCTGGATGCGCTCATGGGTGCCGGCCTGGAAAGGGTTGGGAGCGAGCAGGTCCTCGGCGTCGTCGGCATCGCCGCCGGTGAGCACCTGGGCGTAGAGCGCGAGCGCCTCGGCCGGAGTCATCACCAGGCCTTCGGTGTCCGCGGTGACCTGCTCCGCACCGATCAGCTCGTTGGCGACCACGGGCATCTCGATCCCCACGGCCTGCTGAGCCCAGCCCCAGGAGCTGTAGGGCGATTTCGCATCGGCCTGCTGCAGCGCCATGAAGTACGGGACCCCGTCCTCCGCCACCGAGTCCTGGACCAGCGCGATCGCGACCCGGGGGAACTCTGCGGTCACGGAGGTCATCGGGACGATCAGTTCGGTGCCGGGGACCTTGAGGTCCTCGGCCCACTCCTCTGCCTTGGCGATCATGGCGTAGGCGGCAGTGCGGAACTCGGCGGCGGATCCGGAGACACGCGGGGCGAGCAGCGCCGCGTCCCGCGCCTCATCGGCGGCGACCACTGCGGCATTGACCTCGGGCACGATGGTCGCGAACTGCTCCGTGGTCTGGACCGGAGCGGGCTCCTCTCGCGGCTCGCCGGTGGGCGGGGCCTCCGGCGGTGCGAGCTCGGCCGTGCAGGCGGCGAGGAGTCCGCTCGCCATGAGGGTTCCGGCACCGAGGAAGAGGCCGCGGCGACCGACGGATCGGCTGTTCATGGTGGTGTCCTTCGATGCAGGGTAGGGCAGGTCGTGGCGGCTCATCGGCGCTCCTCGTCATCGCCGAAGAGCCGGACCGGTCCGGCAGGATCCGAGTCGTCGTCCTCGGTGCCGGGCGTGCCGGGCGTTCCGAGCGACCAGACGCTCTCCTCCGGCACCGGATCCGTACCGGCGGTCTCGGTGCCTGCAGCCACGTCGTCAGCGGGTGCGGCGCCAGCGGCCGCGCCATCAGCAGGTGCGGCGTCAGCGGAGGTGAGGTCCGCGGAATCGACGTCGGGCTCGTCGGCGTCGGACTCATCGACGGTCGCAACAGCTTCGCTCCCGCCGGCTGCGGCACCGGCCAGGGCCGGAGCGGCCTGGTCCGCGACGCCGGGCTCCCCGTCCTCGACGCTCCAGTCCTCGTCCTCATCGCGTCGGCGGCCGCCGATCGAGACCACCAGCAGCACCAGTCCGATCACGGCGATCGCGGCGCCACCGGCGTAGGCGAAGGGCACCCATTCGTTCTCGGCGTCGACGGGCCAGGTGATGGAGACCTTGTCCGCGCCGGGGGCGGTGCCGTCGGTGACGATCAGCAGTGGCCGGTAGGCCTGCGCGTTCTCCCCATTCTCGCCCGCCCAGAAGTCCGCGACATCGATCGTGTAGGGGCTGGGCTTCGTCTCCACGGACCGCCAGAGGTCAGACGTGGTGGGATCGGTCAGCTCCGCGGCACCCTCGGGGTTGACCTCCTGGGTGCTCAGCGTGGTCCAGTCGTCGGCGCCGGTGATCCGGGTGTAGCGGACGTCTTCGAGGTAGGCATCGATATCGCCGTTCGCAGCGGTGATGACCGAGACGTCAGAGGCGCCTTCGATGACGACCTTCCCCTCCTCGCCGCCCACATAGAGCACACCCGGGTCGATCACCACGGCAGAGCCGGGATCGTCGAAGGTGACCGTCGCGGTGGTCTCGGTCTCGGGCGCCCAGGTGGTCTCCCCCAGGCGGCCCAGCACGAGTCCGATGATTCCGATGAGGATCAACAGGACTGCCAGGGGTCGTTGCACGGTAGGAAGCTCCTTCGGGGTGGCCCGGGATCGGGACCGGTGCGGGGACCTGTTCACGATACGAGCGGCGCGGATCCCAGACCAGGCCCTAGTGAGCATCTGCACCTGGGTAAAGCCCTTCTCATGAACGTCTCATCGAACTCTCATCCTCCGGCCCGGGACCAGACCGCCACGGCCGGTGACGTACCCTGGATGGGTGCGTCTCGTCGTTGCCCGTTGCTCTGTCGACTACACCGGTCGGCTCACCGCCCATCTCCCGCTGGCCCCTCGGCTGCTGATCATCAAAGCCGATGGCAGCGTCCTCATCCATTCCGATGGGGGAAGCTACAAGCCCCTGAACTGGATGAGCCCTCCCTGCACGCTGTCGACCACGCGTCGCGGCGACGAGGAGGCTGCCGACGATCCCGAGGGCGGCTGGTTCGAGCAGTGGGACGTGGTCCACGGGAAGACGGGCGACCGGTTGCGGGTGCGGCTCCACGAGGTCTTCGAGGACTCCTCCCATGAGCTCGGCGTGGATCCCGGCCTGCAGAAGGACGGGGTCGAAGCCCATCTCCAGGCTCTGCTGGCGGACAACATCGAGACCTTGGGCACGGGCTGGTCCCTGGTGCGCCGCGAGTACTTCACCGCGATCGGCCCGGTGGACATCCTCGCCCGCGACCAGGACGGCGGTTCTGTCGCAATTGAGATCAAGCGACGGGGCGAGATCGACGGCGTCGAGCAGCTCACCCGCTATCTCGAGCTGCTCAATCGTGACCCGCTGCTGGCTCCGGTGCGCGGCATCTTCGCCGCCCAGGCGATCAAGCCGCAGGCCCGGGTGCTCGCCGGTGACCGCGGCATCGACTGCGTGACCCTCGACTACGACGCCCTGCGCGGCATCGACGACGCCGAATCCCGTCTGTTCTGACTGCCTCTGTTCTGGCAGTCTCTGTTCTGACCGTCGCTGTTTCGACCGTCGCTGTTTCGACCGTCGCTGTTTCGACCCTCTCTGTTCTGACCGTCGCGCCTGATCCGATGGCGCCGTCGGCATCCACCGCCTGACCAGGAGCGACCATGAGCACGTCCGAGCCTGAGCGGTCCCCCGCACTCACCGCTGATCTGGTCCTGCGCGGAACTGCCGTGCTCGAGCAGGGGCTGGTGCCGGACGCGCTGGTGCTGATCGGAGGAGGCGACATCCTCTGGGCCGGGCCCGCCGCACTGGCTCCGGAGCATGGGGCGACGAAGGTCCTCTCCCACGACGGCATCATCCTTCCCGGGCTGGTAGACCTGCACTGCCACGGCGGTGGCGGGGCGTCGTTCCCCGATGCGAGTGATCCCCGCGAGCTGCTCACGGCGGTGCACGAGCATCGTCGACATGGCACGACCAGCCTGGTCGCCTCTCTGGTGACCGCCGATGCGCAGACGCTGCGCTCTCGCGTCGCGGATCTCGCCCAGCTCGCCGCCGACGGCGAGATCGCGGCGATCCATCTCGAGGGCCCGTTCATCTCCGTCGCCCGGCGCGGGGCCCAGAATCCCGAGCACATCACCGGCGGCGATGCCGATCTGGTCCGCGAGCTCGCCCAGATCGCCGGCGGCGCTCTCGTCACCATGACGGTGGCCCCGGAAGCAGAAGACGCCGACGCGGTGATCGAGGCGCTGGCCGAGGTCGGGGCACTCCCCTCGCTCGGTCACACCGACGGCAGCAGCGCCCAGATGACACGGGCGATCGAACTCTCCCGCACCGAGCTGCGGCGGGAGCACGGTCGTTCCGCGCTGCCCACCGCGACCCATCTGTTCAACGGAATGCGTCCGATCCATCATCGGGATCCCGGCCCCGCACTCGCCGCTCTGGATGCCGCCGCGCGCGGGGAGCTGGTGGTCGAGGTGATCGCGGATGGCGTCCACCTCGATGCCCGCACCGTGGCCCACGTCTTCACGATCGCTCACGAGGACAGCGTGGCATTGGTGACCGACGCGATGGCGGCGGCCGGGATGCCGGACGGCCAGTACCGGCTCGGCGCGCTCGACGTCACGGTCGATGCGGGGGTGGCGACCCTCACCGGCGGCACGTCGATCGCCGGTGGCACTGCGCATCTGCTCGACGTGGTCCGCTTCGCGGTCACCGAAGCCGGGGTGGACCTGGTCCGCGCCGTGCGTGCGGCCTCCACAGTGCCGGCCACGGTGCTCGGCATGCAGGATCGGATCGGGATGCTGGCCGCAGGCCGCCGTGCCGATGTGGTGCTGGCAGATGCGCAGCTGAGGCCCATGACCGTGCTGCGTAGCGGCGAGACCGTGAGCGTCTGAGGCTCTGAGCGTCTGAGGCTCTGAACCTCTGCTCTGAGGCTCTGGGCCTCTGGGCCTCTGGGCCTCTGGGCCTCTGGGCCTCTGGGCCTCTGGCGAGCCTTAGGGAGGTCGCGTGCTAAGGCCTTGGGGCTCCAGAGCCGCATGATGGGGTGAGGGTCTCAGTCGGCGTCGCCGAGGACCATCCCCGTCGGTGCGGCCTCGAGCCAGGAGTTCAGCGCCGCCCCGGAGACCAGGTCCACGATCGCGCTGACCTCACGCCCGCCGCGCAGGTCGAACTCGAGGAGATAGGAGTCCTCCCCGCCCTCGATCGGGGACGGGAGGCGACGCCGCGAGACGTCCAGGATGTCGATCCGGCGGATCACCACCTCGGGGCGCACCCGCAGCGAGAAGGCCCGGAACCAGCGCAGCCGGTCGTTGCCGAAGCGCATCAGGCCGTGCTGCCAGCTGGTGCCGCCCACCAGCCCCCGGCGCCGCAGCGTGCACTCGAAGGCACCTCGGCGGCGAGAGACCAGCACCTGGCGCAGCACCACGAGCAACGCGGCCACGACGACGAGCATCCCGACCCCCAGCAGGAGGATCGGGATGCTCAGCTCTGTCATGGTCGGAGGGCGCGGATCAGAACCGGGAGTCCTGCGACGGAACGCTCGTCGCGTCGTCCACGCCGATGGTCACGACATCGGAGTCGACCGAGACGAAGCCGCCGTCCACGGCAAGCTGCTCGACGTGGCCGTCCTGGTCGATGATCCGCACCGTGCCGGTGCCGAGGATCGCCAGGGTGGGCTGCATCTGGGGCAGGATGCCCATCGAGCCGTCCACGGCAGGCACGACGACCTGCGCGGCCTCTCCGGTCCAGACGGTCCGGTCCGCGGTGACGAAGGTGACGTCGAGCGCACTCACGCGCCGAGCTCCTTGTCGATGCGGTGCTGGTTCTCGAGCACCATGTCGATCCCGCCGACGTTGAAGAAGGCGGACTCGGTGATGTGGTCGAACTCGCCGTCGCAGATGCCGCGGAAACCCTCGATGGTGTCGCGCAGCGGGACGTCCGAGCCGTCGACGCCGGTGAACTGCTTCGCGAGGTGCGTGTTCTGGGAGAGGAACTGCTGGATGCGGCGCGCACGCGAGACGATGACCTTGTCCTCCTCGGACAGCTCATCGACGCCGAGCATAGCGATGATGTCCTGCAGCTCCTTGTTGCGCTGGAGGATCTGCTTCACGCGCACCGCGGTGTCGTAGTGGTCCTGGCCCACGTAGCGCGGGTCGAGGATCCGCGAGGTCGAGGTCAGCGGATCGATCGCCGGGTAGAGGCCGCGCGAGGCGATCTCACGCGAGAGCTCGGTGGTGGCGTCGAGGTGGGCGAAGGTGGTCGCCGGAGCCGGGTCGGTGTAGTCGTCGGCCGGGACGTAGATCGCCTGCATCGAGGTGATCGAGTGGCCGCGGGTCGAGGTGATGCGCTCCTGGAGCACACCCATCTCGTCGGCCAGGTTGGGCTGGTAGCCCACTGCAGAGGGCATACGGCCCAGCAGGGTCGAGACCTCGGAGCCCGCCTGGGTGAAGCGGAAGATGTTGTCGATGAACAGCAGCACGTCCTGGCTCTGCACATCGCGGAAGTACTCCGCCATGGTCAGTGCCGAGAGCGCGACGCGCAGGCGGGTGCCCGGCGGCTCGTCCATCTGGCCGAAGACGAGGGCCGTCTTCTCGATGACGCCGGATTCGGTCATCTCCTCGATGAGGTCCCAGCCCTCACGGGTGCGCTCGCCCACGCCGGCGAAGACGGAGACGCCGTCGTGGTTGTTCGCCACGCGGTAGATCATCTCCTGGATGAGGACCGTCTTGCCGACGCCCGCGCCGCCGAACAGGCCGATCTTTCCGCCCTGCACGTAGGGGGTGAGCAGGTCGATCGACTTGATGCCGGTCTCGAACATCGTGGTCGCCGATTCGAGCTGGTCGAAGTTCGGTGCCTTGCGGTGGATCGGCCAGCGCTCGGAGATCTCGAGCTCGGAAGCCGGCTTGTTCAGCGGGTTCCCGACCACGTCGAAGACCGTACCGAGCGTCGCATCGCCCACGGGCACGGAGATCGGGGCGCCGGTGTCGGTCACGGCCTGACCGCGCACGAGGCCATCGGTCGGCTTCAGAGCGATCGCACGGATCATGCCGTCGCCCAGGTGCTGGGCGGTCTCGAGCGTCAGGGTCGAGGCCTCGAGGCCCGAGCCTTCCGCCGAGATCTCGATGGTCAGCGCGTTGTAGAGGTTCGGAATGTTCCCCGGGGGGAACTCGATGTCGACGACGGCGCCGGTGACGCGGGCGACGCGCCCGGTGGCGGTCGCGGTCGGAACGGGGGCGGTGGTGGTCATGTGCGTTCTCTCCATGTCGGGCCGACGCGCGGGGCGCTGTCGGCCAGGGTCTCAGCGTTCGGTGCGGCCAGATCCCGAGAGGGCGTCGGCGCCGCCGACGATCTCCGTGATCTCCTGGGTGATCTCCGCCTGACGGGCGGAGTTCGCCAGTCGGGTGAACTTTCGGATCTGGGTCTCCGCGTTGTCGGTAGCGGACTTCATGGCGCGCTGCGTGGAAGCGTGCTCCGAAGCCATCGCCTGCAGCAGGATGTTGATGATCCTCGACTCGACGTATCGCGGCATCAGCTCCGCGACGACGGTGTCGGCGTCGGGAGCGAACTCGTACAGCGGGAACGCCGGTCGAGACTCGACTGCCCCGGGCGCCACAAGACCCATCGGCACCATCCGGATGGACTTGGTGTCCTGGACGAACCGGGTCTTGAACTGGGTGCCCACGACATACAGCTCGTCGAGGTGCACGGCCGGGTCCTCGCTGAGGAGATCCCCGGTGAGGACTCCCGCGATCTCCCGACCGAGATTCGGCAGCTCGTTCTCCTTGTACGGAGTCCACGCGCGATGCGGGGGACGATTTCGGAAGCGGTAGTACGACTCGCCCTTGCGGCCGACGACGTACATCACCGGTTCCTTGCCCTCGTCGCGGAGCGTGTTCGCGAGCTGCTCCGCCGCCCGGATCACGTTGTGCGAGTACGGACCGGTCATGCCGCGGTCCGCCGTGATCATCAGGATTCCCGCACGGCCCGTCTGCTGGCGCTCGCTGTCCAGGAACGGGTGCGTGATCTCATCGGAGTGGGTGGCCACCGAGCCGATGGCGCGCGTGAGCGCATCGGCGTACGGCGTCGTCGCCAACACCCGGGCGTGGGCCTTGGCGATGCGCGACGCGGCGACCATCTCCTTGGCCTTGAAGATCTTCTTCATCCCTTGGGCTGAACGGATCTTCTGCTTGTAAACCCTCTGCTGGGCTCCCATGTCTCTCCTCGTGCGGGGTGGATGCGTCCGGCGGATGCCGCCGCCTCCTCAGAGGCGGCGGCAGCTCGCATCAGCCGCGGACGATCTTCTCCTGCTCGATCTGATCGGCTGCGAGTCGGCCGCTCTCGTCGTTGCGCACCGCACCGTCGCCCTTGCCGGCGAGGTAGTCCTGCTTGACCTGGTCGAGAATGCTCGAGAGCTCCTCTTCGGTGGCGGACTCGAACTTGCCGGTGCTGCGGATCGCCTCGAGCACGCCGCCGTTGTGGCGGAGATGCTCGAGCAGCTGACCCTCGAACTCGCGCACGTCCTCGACCTCGAGGTCGTCGAACTTGCCCTTGGTGCCGGCCCAGATCGAGACGACCTGCTCCTCCATCGGGAACGGCGAGTACTGGGACTGCTTGAGCAGCTCCATGAGACGGGCGCCGCGGCTCAGCTGCTGCTTCGAGGCGGCGTCGAGATCCGAGGCGAACATCGCGAAAGCCTCGAGGTCCCGGTACTGGGCGAGGTCGATCTTCAGCGTGCCCGAGACCGACTTCATGGCCTTGGTCTGGGCGGAGCCGCCGACGCGGGACACCGAGATGCCGACGTCGACCGCAGGGCGCTGGTTCGAGTTGAACAGGTCCGACTGCAGGAAGCACTGGCCGTCGGTGATCGAGATGACGTTGGTCGGGATGTACGCCGAGACGTCATTCGCCTTGGTCTCGATGATCGGCAGGCCGGTCATCGAGCCGCCGCCCATCTCGTCCGAGAGCTTCGCACAGCGCTCGAGCAGGCGCGAGTGCAGGTAGAAGACGTCACCCGGGTAAGCCTCACGGCCCGGCGGGCGGCGCAGCAGCAGCGACACAGCGCGGTACGCCTCGGCCTGCTTCGAGAGGTCATCGAAGATGATGAGGACGTGCTTGCCCTCGTACATCCAGTGCTGGCCGATGGCCGAACCGGTGTAGGGAGCGATGTACTTGAAGCCCGCGGGGTCGGAGGCCGGGGCGGCGACGATGGTGGTGTACTCCATCGCGCCGTTCTCCTCGAGCGTCGCGCGCACCGAGGCGATGGTCGAGCCCTTCTGGCCGATGGCGACGTAGATGCAGCGCACCTGCTTGTCCGGATCGCCCGACTCCCAGTTCGCCTTCTGGTTCAGGATCGTGTCGATCCCGATGGCGGTCTTGCCGGTCTGCCGGTCACCGATGATCAGCTGACGCTGGCCACGGCCGATCGGGGTCATCGCATCGATCGCCTTGAGGCCCGTCTGCATGGGCTCCTTGACGGCCTTGCGCTGCATGACGCCGGGAGCCTGGAGCTCGAGGGCGCGACGGCCCACGGTCTCGATCTCGCCGAGGCCGTCGATCGGGGTGCCGACCGGGTCGACCACGCGGCCGAGGTAGCCGTCACCGACGGGCACGGAGAGGACCTGGCCGGTGCGACGCACCTGCTGGCCCTCCTCGATGCCGGTGAACTCGCCGAGCACGACGACACCGATCTCGCGCAGCTCGAGGTTCAGCGCGAGGCCGAGGGTGCCGTCCTCGAAGCGGACGAGCTCGTTCGCCATGACGTTCGGCAGGCCCTCGACACGCGCGATGCCATCGGCGGCTTCGCTGACGCGGCCGATCTCCTCGCGCTCGGTGGCGCCTGCCTGATAGGTGGACACCGCAGTGTCCAGGGCGTTCCGGATCTCCTCCGGGCTGATCGTGAGCTCCGCCATCTGGTGCTTCGCTTCCTCTCGGTCTCCCCGCTGGGGGGGGGATGGTCTTCACAAAGTGCTGGGGACGCCGGGGCGTCGGGACTAAGTCAGGCCACCAGCTGCGACCGGGCTCGGGAGAGCCGGGCCAGCACGGTGGCGTCGTAGAGGTCGTCGCCGACCTGGATCCGGAGACCGCCCACGACATCAGGGTCGACCTGGAGGTTCATCTGAACCTCGCGGCCGTAGATCCCGGCGAGGACCGCGCCGAGTCGGGACTGCTGTGCCTCGTTCAGGGGCACCGCGCTCGATACTGCAGCGAAGACGCGCCGACGACGATCGGAGGCGAAGCGTGCGAACTCCTCGACCCGCCGGGCCGGCTTGGTCGCGGTGCGACGTCCGACAGCTCTGGCCGCGAGGGCGAGAGCGAGCCGGTGGGTGCGACCCTCCAGCAGCGAGCGCAGGATGGTGGCGCGCTGCGCGGGATCCTCCCGAGAGCCGTCGAGCGCCGCAGTGAGATCACCGCTGTCGTCGATCAGCCGGGAGATCTCGAACAGCTCTCCTTCGACCTGCTCGAGCACGCCCTCGGACTGCGCCTGGGCAAGCAGCGCCGAGACGCCGAGCAGCTCGAGAGCGTCGAGGATGTCCTCCTGCTCGGACCAGCGCCGCTGCACGATCTCGAGCGTCAGCTCGAGGCTCTGCGGGCTGACCCGGCTGTTCAGCAGCGCACGCACGGTGGCCTCCTTGACCGCGGCCGGTCGGCCGGGGTCGGAGAGCGTGCGCACGAGCTGGTTGCTGGAGTCGATGGCATCTGCCACCGAGAACAGCTCCTGGGCTTCGGACTCCAGTGCACCGTTGCCGCCTGCGAAAGCGGCTTCGGCCTGCCGGAGCACCTCGGCGAAGGAGGTGGAGGAGGTTCCTCGCATCACGGTTCCTTATCGGGTGGTGGTCTGGCTCGACTCGAGGTCGTCCAGGAACCGGTCGATCACACGGCGGGAGCGCTCATCGTCGGTGAGTGACTCGCCGACGATCTTGGACGCCAGATCGCTTGCGAGCGATCCGACCTCCCCGCGCAGCTCGGTCGAGGCGGCGATCCGCTCGGCACTCAGCTGCTGACGGCCGTTGGCGAGCACGCGCTCGTTCTCGGCGTCGGCACGGGTACGGGCCTCGTCGACGATCTTCTGACCGTCGGCGCGGGCCTTCTCGCGGATCGAAGCGGCCTCCTGCCGAGCGGCAGCGAGCTCCTGCTCCTGATCGCTCTTGAGCTGGTCGACCTGCTCCTGGACCTTCTCCGCGTTGCGGATGCCGCCCTCGATCTTCTCTGAGCGTTCGTCCAGCACGGCGTTCATGCGCGGGAGCACGAACTTCATGAAGACGAGCACGAAGATCAGCAGGAAGATCGCCGACCAGGCGATCTCCTGCGGGAGCGGGATGAGCAGCCGCCAGCCGGGGACTTCTCCCCCTGCTTCTGCCAGAATCATCTGCTCCGCCTCAGAAGATCAGGCCGGTGACGATCGCCAGCAGCGCGAGGATCTCGGTGAAGGCGACGCCGATCAGCATCGTGGTCTGCAGCTGCGAGCGCATCTCGGGCTGACGAGCCTGAGCCTCAGCGGTCTTGCCGACCAGGATGCCGAGGCCGATGCCCGGGCCGATGGCGGCGAGGCCGTAGCCGATGGTCGCAATGTTGCCGGACACCTCAGCGAGGATCGTGGGCTCCATGGGGGTTTCCTTTCGTTGTGCCGCGTGGGGGCGACGATCAGGTTCTTGGGGGTCAGGCGGGAAAGCACCGCTCGGCGGTGGCCGCGAGGCCGCCCGCCGTGGCGGGGGTCAGTGCTCGTCGGAGGTCGCGAGCTGGATGTACACGGCGGTCAGCATCGTGAAGATGAAGGCCTGCAGTGCGCCGACGAAGATCTCGAAGCCGTAGATGCCGATGGCCATCGCTCCGGCGAAGGGGCTGATCGCGATCAGCCAGTCTCCCGAGAACAGCAGCGCGTGGGTCATGCCGATGAACACGACGATCATCATGTGTCCGGCGACCATGTTCGCGAGCAGTCGGATGGTGAGCGATGCCCAGCGAATCACGACGACCTGCAGCAGCTCGATCGGGATCAGCAGGATGTAGATCGGCCACGGGATGCCGGGGGGCATGGTCTCGGACTTCAGGTAGCCCAGGAAGCCATGCTTCTTGATGCCGGCGCCGACGTAGGTGACGAAGGTCCACAGGGCCAGCAGCAGAGGCAGCCCGATCACCGAGGTGCCGGCGAGGTTCAGGCCGGGGATCACACCGGCCAGGTTCATCGAGAGGATGAAGAAGAACATCGTGATCAGCATCGGGGCGAAACGCTTGCCATCCTTGAGGCCCAGCGTGTTCGCGATGATGTTGTTGTTCACGAAGTCGATCACGAGCTCGACGACGCTCTGGACGCGTCCGGGAACGAGCTTGGCCCGCGAGGCGATGATGCACATGGCGATCAGCACGACGGCGAGGACGATGAGCCGCACCAGCTGGACGCGGTTGAACTCGAACCAGGTCCCCTCGAAGAGGAGCGCCTCCGGGAAGAACTCCCCCAGCGTGGGGATATGGAAGAAGGAGTCCTCTGCATAGAGTGCGGGACTGAGGTCTGCGGTGTTCAGCTCGATCTCCCAGATTCGTTCGACCGTCGAGGACGGCCTGGATGGTCATGCCAGATCGAGTCCACTCGCGGTGCGGCCACCGTGCGTACGGCGATGGACGACGCCATGGCGGCCCGGGTGGTCGATCAGCCCTCGTCTGGTTCACAGTTCTATGCCGTGATCAGCGGTCGAGCGCCTCCGGAAGCATAACAGAGACTCATACTCCGGCAGTGGCCTCGGGCTCCTCCTCGGCGCCCTGATGGGGCTCCACATCCAGGGGCTGGCGGGTGCGGGCCAGCAGCACGGCCTCGACGAGCACCGCCGAGACCGCGCCGACCAGCAGTGCGAGCCCGATCCACGGCGTGGACACACTCGCCAGGTCCTTCACGGCGATCAGGACGAGGATCACAATGAACATCTTGACGGCCCAGCTGCCGAGCACGGTCGCGGCCATCGAGATCGGGGTGAGCCGTTTTCCGAGGAAGGTGATGCCCACTGTCGGCAGCACCATCACGAGGGTGAGCGCCGAGCCGACGAGCGCACCCCAGAGGGCTGCGGGGTCCGGGCGCGTGGCGGCGATGACGACCACGACCGCTGCCAGGAGGACACCCACGGCGAGTGCGATCAGCGTGGCGCGCTGCATGGCCCGGTCGCCAGCGGTGCGGGGCGGCGAGGTCCTGCGGCTGGCCTGCTCGGGAGCGTCGGGGGTCTCAGGGTGAGGGGACATCGGATTCCTTCCGGTGACGGCCGGAGCGCCATCTGAGGGGGTCGAAGGTGAGTAGGACGGCGAACAGCAGACCGATCACCCAGAAGATGACGACCGTGCGCATCGGGAGCACCAGTGGGAGCAGCAGCCCCACCGAGATGACCACGGTCCAGGTGTACATGATCAGCACAGCGGTGCGCTTGCTGTGCCCGAGGCTGAGCAGGCGGTGGTGCAGATGCGCCTTGTCCGCGTGGAAGGGCGACTTGCCGGAGCCGATCCGTCGCACGACCGCGAGGGCGAAGTCCAGGAACGGGACCACCATCACCCCGATCGGGAGCAGGATCGGCAGGAACTGGCCGAAGAAGTCCGCGCCCGAGAGTCTGCCGGGGTCGACCTGGCCGGTCACCGCGATGGTGCTCGCCGCGAGCAGCAGGCCCAGCAGCATCGACCCCGAGTCCCCCATGAAGATGCGGGCGCGGGTGAGGTTATGGGGCAGGAAGCCGAGGCACGCCCCGATCATCACTGCGGTCAGCAGCGCGGCCAGCGAGGAGTAGTCCGTGGCCGAGGAGCTGCGGGTGAGCGTGTAGGCGTAGACGAAGAAGGCGGAGCCGCCGATCGCCATCACTCCGGCGGCAAGGCCGTCGAGGCCGTCCACGAAGTTGACCGCATTCATGCTCACCACCACCACCAGCACGGTGAGGATCAGAGCAGTTCGCCCCGAGAGGACGGTGACGCCGTTGATCGGCAGGGTCACCAGGCTCACGCCCTGCCAGGCCAGCAGCAGCGCCGCCAGCACCTGGCCGGCGAGCTTGGTCACCCAGTCCAGATCCCATTTGTCGTCAGCGGCGCCGAGCAGGCACACGAGGCCTGCTGCGGCGAGGATCGCCCAGGGCTGCCGAGAATCGCGGAAGAGCCCTTCGAGGAAGGGCACGTTGCTCGCGACCAGCATCGCGCAGACCACGGCCACAAGCATCGCGAGGCCGCCGAGCCGGGGCGTGACGGCATCATGCACGTCACGGTCCCGCACCGCTGTCATCGCCCCTGCGCGCCGAGCCAGCAGCCTCACAGCAGGGGTTACCAGGTAGGCGACCGCCGCTGCGAGCAGCAGGAGGAAGAGATAGATCCTCACCCGGGCGTGTTCTCCGCGGGACCATCCTCCGCGCCGCTGTCCCCGGGTGCGGCAGGGGCCTCACCGATCCCGTCCAGCGGAGTCTCGGCGAGCGGCAGCTCGGCACTGGCCGCGGACTGCTCCGGCTCGGAGGGGAGGTCCAGGACGGAGTCGTCCGACGACGCCGGGGGGTTGGCCGGGGGGTTGGGCGGGGTGTTGGGCGGGGTATTGCCGGCCTCGTCTGCATCGCCCGGGGTGATGCCGGCCGACCCCTCATCGGTGGCCTCCAGCTCCCCCGCCGCTGCGGCGTCGGTCGCTGCGGCCTCCTCCCCGGGCTGCTCGGCATCCTCGGGATCCGTCTCCGGCTCCGCCTCGGGCTCGGGCTCGGGGGCGGTGAAGATGTCCCCGACCGCCTCGATGATCCGCTCCTTGCTGATGGCGCCTTCGCGGACGATCTCCGCAGGGGTCACGGTGGTGTCCAGGATGGTGGAGCTCGAGCCGATCCGGGCCGGTCCCCCATCGAGGTAGATCGCCACCGAATCACCGAGCTGGGTCGCCGCGTCCAGGACGCTCTTCGCAGCGGGCTTGCCGTGGCGGTTGGCGCTCGAGACGGCGAGCGGGCCGGTGCGACGCAGCAGCTCGAGCGCCACCTCGTCCTCAGGCATCCGCAACGCCACGGTGCCGCGCGTTTCGCCCAGGTCCCAGGTGAGCGAGGGCTGGGCGGTGAGGATCAGGGTCAGCGCACCGGGCCACAGCTCCTCGGCGAGCTCCTCGACATAGTCGGGGAGGTCCGCGGCCAGTGCCAGCAGCACGGCGTGGTCGCCGATCAGCACCGGCGGCGGGGTGTCCCGGCCGCGGCCCTTGGCCTCGAGCAGCGCTTCGACCGCCTCCGGCGTGAAGGCGTCCGCGCCGATGCCGTAGACGGTGTCCGTCGGCAGGACGATCAGCTCACCTCCGCGGACGGCGTCGACGGCGGCGGCGAGGGCTTCCTCGCGGTTCTCTGGGTTCTGTGTGTCGTGCACGCTCACCGGGACAGTCTCTCACTTCCGAGGTTCGGTGCCCCCTGGGAGCGGCGCGCGATGAGGAAACGGTCGCGGCCGGTCAGGTCGGGGGCGGTGGTCAGCAGGTCGAAGCCGTCGAGCTCGGCGGCGAGGGCGCGGGTCGCTGCGCCCTGGACGTCCGCGTGCTCCATGATCAGCACTCCGCCGGGTCGCAGCAGGCGTCCGGCCCAAGCGATGACCGCTCGCGGCACCTCCAGGCCGTCGTCCCCGCCGCCGAAGAGTGCGCGGTGCGGGTCATGGTCGATGACCTCCACGTCACGGGGCACGGCGTCGGGCAGGATATAGGGAGGGTTGGAGAGGATCGCGTCGAAGGGTGCAGCGGCGACCAGTTCCGGGATCGCCGCTCTGAGGTCCGCCTGCACGACCCGACCACGGCCGGGTCCCGCCAGCTCGAGGTTCTCGGTGCTCAGCGCCGCCGCAGCGGCATCGACCTCGATGGCCAGCACGGCGGCGCCGGGGATCTCGTCGAGCACCGCAGCGCCCAGCGCACCGGAGCCCGAGCAGAGGTCCGCCACCTGGGTGGGAGCATCCGGGAGGTGCTCGCGCAGGAGGTCGAGGGCCAGCTCGGTCTCCGGCCTCGGGATGAAGATTCCGGGACGCACCGTGAGCATCAGTCGGCGGAAAGGCGCGCGCCCGAGGATCAGCTGCAGCGGCTCCCGCCGCTCGCGGCGGAGGGTGAGCCGCTCGAGGTCTGCGGAGAAGTCCGCCGGGAGCTCATCGAGCATCACCAGCGGCTGCTCGGTCCGCGCCGCATGGGCGATCAGTGCCCGGGCATCGACGCTCGGGGAAGGCACCCCGGCCGCTCCGAGCCGCTGGGTGGTCTCGGCCAGTGCAGTGCGCAGCCGGGCGCGCAGGTCTCGGGCGTCCATCAGAGCCGTTCCTCGGGGGTGCCCGCGCGGGCATCGGCCAGGCGGGCGTCCCGCTCGGCGGTCCGGGAAGAGGCGATCAGGTCGTCGAGGTCCCCGGCGAGGACCTGGGAGAGGTTGCCGGCCTTGTACCCGGTGCGGTGATCCGCGACCCGGGATTCGGGGAAGTTGTAGGTGCGGATGCGCTCGCTGCGGTCAACGCTGCGGACCTGCAGGCGGCGGGTCGCCGAGGACTGCGCCTCCTGCTCGGCGCGGCGGGCGTCCAGCAGGCGGGTGCGGAGGATCCGCAGCGCCTGATCGCGGTTCTGCAGCTGGCTCTTCTGGTCCTGGCAGGAGACCACCACTCCAGTGGGCAGGTGGGTGATCCGCACTGCGGAGTCGGTGGTGTTGACGCTCTGCCCGCCCGGGCCGCTCGAGCGGAAGACATCGATGCGGAGGTTCGCGGGGGCCATCGCCTCGGCCAGCAGCTCCGATTCATCGGCCTCGTCCGCTTCGGGCAGCACCAGCACGCCGACGGCGGAGGTATGGATCCGCCCCTGGGACTCCGTGACCGGGACCCGCTGGACGCGGTGCACGCCCGCCTCATGCTTGAGATGCGCGTAGACGCCGTCACCCGGCCCGGTCGCCGTGCGAGCCGTGATCGCGACGGTGACGTCCTTGAGGCCTCCGAGGTCGGACTCCGCGGAGGTCAGCACCTCCAGGCGCCATCCCTTGGACTCGGCATAGGCGCGGTACATGCGCAGCATCTCGGTGGCGAACAGAGCGGACTCCTCGCCGCCCGCTCCTGCCTTGATCTCGAGGATCACGTCGCGTGCGTCGTCGGGATCGCGAGGGGCGAGCAGGTCGTCGAGATGCTCGTGCTCGTGCTCGAGGCGGGCGGCGAGCTGCTCGGCCTCTGCGATCAGCTCCTCGTCCCCGTCCTCCAGGGCGATGAGCTCGCGGGCGGTCGCGAGATCCGCGGCAGTGCTCTCCATCCGCGCGGAGGCGGCGAGCACGCTCTCCAGCTCCGCATAGCGCCGACCGACTCGTCGGGCACGGGCCGGGTCATCATGCAGGGCGGGATCGGCCATCGACTCCTGGAGTCGGGCATGCTCGAGGCGCAGCGGAGCGAGGCGATCTGCAGCGTCTTGCTCGCTCATCGGTGCATCTTCCTCTGCGGCCCGGGCTCCGAACCCTCACATGCGACGACGCCGGTGCACGCCCGCAGGCGCGCACCGGCGTCGGAGACGTCGATCAGTTCTTCTTGCCGTAGCGGGCCTGGAAGCGAGCGACGCGGCCGCCGGTGTCCAGGATCTTCTGCTTGCCGGTGTAGAACGGGTGGCACTCGGAGCAGACCTCGGTGCTGATGGCACCGTTGCTCTTGGTGCTGCGGGTGGTGAACGAGTTACCGCAGGTGCAGGTCACCGTGGTCTCGCCGTAAGCGGGGTGGATATCAGCCTTCATGACTCTCCTTGCTCGGGGTCGCTGGGTCGGCGCCCGGCGGGCACCGTGAACCAGAACCGACGTCACAGTCTGCCACGACCAGCCCCTCCCGGGCGAGGGCTGTGGGTGCGGCGTGCGCAACATCGCGCTGCTCAGGTGGAGGCACGCACCTCCAGGCGGTACGGCACCACCCGGTGGGCGCCCTCCCCCTGCAGCGGGACGGAGCCGTCGAGCATCCCGGCGACGAGCGAGACCGTCTCCCGGGCCACCGCCTCGATGTCGATGCTCAAGGTGGTCAGCTCGGGGGTGACCAGCGAGCCGATCTCGAGGCCGTCGATGCCCACCAGGCGCACCTGGTCCGGCACGGTGATCCCGAGCTCGCGCAGGGCCCGCAGCAGACGGACGGCGAGTTCGTCGTTGAAGGCGACGAGCGTATCGACCCCGTCGGCGAGGACCTCCTCGAGGAGCTCCCTGTGTCCCTCCCTCGCATCCACCTCGCGCACCGGCACCTCACCCTCTGGGACCAGCGGCGAGAGTGCGGCGGCGAGCGCGAGGCAGCGTGAGCGGCCGAGCCCGCCGGTGAGGTCGAGCACCAGGGGTCGGCGAGCACCGGACCGGCCCAGGTGCTCGGCAAGCTCCGCCATGGCGGTGCCCTGCGCCAGCTCGACCACCCCACCCTCATCGAGATGGGAGCGATGAGAATCCAGCTGGACCACCGGCATCCCGCCCCGGCCACGGATGTCGTCGGTGAGCACCCCGTAGCCGACGAGCGCGTCGACCCGTCGCGCCAGATCCCCTGCCACCTGCTGAGGGTTCGGGGCGTTCATCGCCTCGGCGAGCACCACGTTCCAGCCATGGGGTGCGCAGGCGCGGACCACTGCGGCGCCGAGCTCTGCGAAGTACGAGTTCGAGAGATCCTCCACCACCAGGCCGAGAGTGATCGGGCCCTGCTCGACGAGTCCGCGGCCGAACCGCGAGGGCCGGTAGCTCAGCTCCTTCGCGGCCGCGAGCACCCGCTCCCGGGTCCCCGCGCTGATGCCGGGCAGATCGTTCATCGCGCGCGAGACGGTCTGCCGGGAGACCCCGGCCCGCTCGGCGACGTCGACGATCGTGGCCCGGCGTGGCATGCCGCTCATCGTACCGGCGACTTGAGATCCAACCAGGCCATCTCCTCCGTGGTCAGCTCGACGCCCAGTCCCAGGGTGGACGAGCGCATCTCGGCGATGCTGCGGGGGCCGAACAGGGCGAAGGTCGGGAACTTCTGGTGCAGCACGAAGGCCAGCGCGATCGCCGTGGCCGGAACCCCCCGCTCGGCGCCGAGCTGCTCTGCGCGGGCGAGGCGTTCGAAGTTCTCGTCGCTGTAATAGCAGCGCACCAGCTCTGCATCCGAGCGGTCCTCCGGATGGGCGCGGCCGGTGAAGAAGCCGCGTGCCTGCGAGGACCACGGCAGCAGGGCGATGCCGCGCTCCTCGAACCAGGCCTTGGACTCGGGGTCGGTGGCGTGGACGCAGCCTGCCCACGGCACGTCCAGCGCCTCGGCGAGGCCGAAGTGGTTGGAGACGCCGACGAACCCGGTGCGTCCGTTGGCACGGGCGTACTCGTTGGCCTCGTCCACGCGGGCCGGGGTCCAGTTGGATCCGCCGTAGGCGTGGATCCGGCCGGCGCGCAGGTGCTCGTCCATCGCGTCCACGAACTCCCCGACGGGGATCTCGGGATTGTCGCGGTGCATCATGTAGAGGTCCGCATAGTCCGTGCCCTGACGCTCGAGGGACTCCTCGAGCTGGCGCGTGATCGACTCCGGGTCGCAGTGAGGGGTGTGCGCTCCCTTCGTGATCACGACGACGTCCTCGCGGACCCCGCGGTTGCGCACCCACTGGCCGAAGAGCTTCTCGATGTATCCGCCGCCGTAGATGTAGGCGGTGTCGAAGGTCGTTCCGCCGATCTCGTAGAAGGCGTCGAACATCGCCGATGCCTGGGGCAGGGTCATCTGGTTGTCACAGCCCATCACCAGGCGGGAGATCTGCTTCTCGATCCCCGGGATGCTGCCGTAGGTCATGGCCGGGCCCGTCTGGGCCGAGCCGTGCTCGATCGGGCGTCCGGTGAGGGTCGGGATATCCGCGTCCTCCGCTTCGAAGGGGTACTGCAGCCCGATCTGCTCGCGCCAGGAGTCCAGCGCCCGTGCCTGGCCTAGCGAGTTGTCCGCGGTGAGCTCGGGGACCTCTCCTGCTCCGCGTGCTGCCGCGGCGAGCGCATCGGCCTCGAGGGCATATGGAGCGGCGGCCGGCACCTCGATCCGCTGCGGCTGCTCCCCGACCACGTCGAGCTCGATCACCGTCGGCTCCTGGCCGAGAGCCCAGGGATCGGACAGCCGGATCACGCCGCGGGAGCCCGTGATGGTCGCGGACTGCGGATCGGCCAGACGCACCCCGGTGCGCAGGCTCGCGGTGATGTCGCCGGGCAGTGTGAGCTCGGCGGTGGCCCATTCGTCCACCCCCGTCTGGCCGATGGTCCCGTGGCCGGTGACGGTGAGCGGATCGGCGAAGGCTCGGCCCTGTGCGGCTCCGGCGACGAAACGGGCCAGGGACATCGGGTAGCAGCCCACGTCGAGGATGCCGCCTCCGGCGATGGCCGGGTCGAACAGGCGCCCGCTGCGGCCGCCGGTGTCGAAGGCGAAGGACGCATCGACATGGGCGACATCGCCGATCGCGCCCTCGGCGACGAGGTCGAGCACGCGCTGGGTCTGGGGGTGGAAGCGGTACATGTATGCCTCCAGCAGCACCCGGCCGGTGCGTGCGGCCAGATCGAGGAGGGCCATCGAGGTGGCGGCGTTCGGGGTGAGCGGCTTCTCGCACAGCACGTGCTTGCCCGCTTCCAGGGCCATCGCGGCCAGCCGGGCGTGACCGGTATGCACGGTCGAGATGTACACGGCATCGACCTGTTCGGAGGCGAGCACCTCGGCGTAGTCACCGATCAGCGCGGGCTCCGCGAGGGGGAACTCGTCGGCGAAGCTCTGCGCCCGCTCCTTGGAGCTGCTGCCGACGGCGACCAGGACACCGTCCTGGGAGGCGGGCAGCTGGGAGGCGAAGCGACGAGCGATCGAGCCGGGGCCAAGAACAGCCCAGCGGAAAGGGGAGGAATCGCGATGCATGGAGGGGTTCATCCTTCTGAAGGGGTCCGACACTGGACGTGAACGTTCACGAGGGATCACGCTATCCCCTCTTCCCCGTCCTCACAAGCGTTGCCGGGAAGCAGGCCCGGAAGCTCCCGGCCGCAGACGCCGCAGGGCCTGCCCACCATGGTCGGTGGGCAGGCCCTGCGGCGTCTGCGACCTGCGCAGTGACGGGTGACGCCGGGTCAGTCGCCGCTGCGCCCGTTCACGCTCGGGGTGTTCTTCTGGACCGTCATGAGGAACTCGGTGTTCGACTGAGTCTTCTTGACCCGCTCCATGAGTATCTCGAGCGCCTGCTGCTGCTCGAGCGAGCCCAGGACACGACGGAGCTTCCACATGATGGCCAGCTCCTCCTTGCCCATCAGCGCCTCCTCGCGGCGGGTGCCGGAGGCGTTGACATCCACTGCCGGGAAGATGCGCTTGTCCGCCAGATGGCGGGACAGTCGCAGCTCCATGTTGCCGGTGCCCTTGAACTCCTCGAAGATGACCTCGTCCATCTTGGAGCCGGTCTCCACCAGGGCCGAGGCCAGGATGGTCAGCGAGCCGCCGTGCTCGATGTTCCGCGCCGCGCCGAAGAATCGCTTCGGCGGGTACAGCGCCGAGGCGTCCACACCACCGGAGAGGATGCGGCCGGAGGCCGGGGCGGCGAGGTTGTACGCGCGGGACAGGCGGGTGAGCGAGTCCAGCAGCACGACCACGTCGCGGCCCATCTCCACCAGGCGCTTGGCGCGCTCGATGGCGAGCTCGGCCACGATCGTATGATCCGAGGCAGGGCGGTCGAAGGTGGAGGCGATGACCTCCCCCTTGACGGTGCGCTGCATGTCGGTGACCTCTTCGGGACGCTCGTCGACGAGCACAACCATGAGGTGGACCTCAGGGTTGTTGGTCGTGATGGCGTTCGCGATCTGCTGCATGATGATCGTCTTGCCGGCCTTCGGGGGCGCGACGATGAGTCCACGCTGGCCCTTGCCGACGGGCGAGACCAGATCGATCAGCCGGGGAGCGACGCTCTTGGGATCGGTCTCCAGTCGCAGCCGCTCGTCCGGGTACAGCGGAGTGAGCTTGCTGAAGTCCACCCTCTGGCGCGCACGCTCAGGAGGCATCCCGTTGATGGTGTCGACCTGCACCAGCGCCGCGTACTTGCTCTGGTTCCCGCCACCGCCGCCGCTCTTGCCGCGGCGGTTCCGGCCACCGCCATGGTGCTGCTGCGGCTGCTCGACATAGTGGTCCTCGCCGTCGCGCGGCGCCTTGACCTGCCCGGTGATCGCATCGCCCTTGCGCAGACCTGCGCGCTTGACCTGATTCATCGTCACGTACACGTCGCTCGCACCGGGCAGGTAGCCGGTGGTGCGCACGTAGGCGTTGTTGTCGCGGATGTCCAGGATGCCGGCGATCGACATCAGCTCATCGCCGTCGCGGGAGTCACCGCCGTCCTGCTGGCCGCCCTGGGTCGACGAGCCGCCCTGGCTCCGCTGGCCGCCCTGGTGGTGCTGGCCCTGCTGACCGCCCTGGCCACCCTGACCACCCTGGCTGCCCTGACCGTCCTGCTCGTTCGCAGCGCCACGGCCGCGACGCTTTCGGTCGCGGGAACGGTTCCGGCTGCGGGACCGACCGCGACGGTCGTCGTCGTAGTCATCCCCGCCCTGGCGATCGTCATCCTGCTCGCCGGAGCGATCCGGCAGCTCGATGTCTTCGAGCCGGCGGCGCTGGTTGCCACCCTGCTGGTTGCCACCCTGCTGGCCGCCGCCCTGCTGGCCGCCGCTCTGCTGAGTGCTGTCCTGCTGGCCGCCGCCCTGCTGGTTGCCGCTGCGCGAACCGCGCTGCTGGTCGCGTCCACCACGCTGCTGACCGCCGCTTTCGCGGCCGTCGTCCTGCTGGCTGCGATCCTGCTGGCCGCGGTCCTGCTGGCTGCGGTCCTCGTGACGTTCTGCAGCGTCCTCTGCACGCTCGTCCTGCTGCCCGCGCGAGGCGGAGCTGCTCGGCAGCTCGATGCCCAGTGCAGGGGCGCCCTCGTCCTGTCGTGCGGCAGCCTGGCTGCCGCGACGGGAACGGGACCGGCTGCGGGTGCCCTGTTCGGCCCGGTCATCGCCGGACTCGCCCAGCGGGTTCTGCTGAGCCTGTTCGGCGGGAGCCTCGCTCCGCGCCGGAGCTGCCTGCTGGGCGGGGGCCTCTGCGGCAGGGGCGGCAGCGGCGGGCGCTGCGGCGGAAGCGGGTGCTGCTGAGGTCGATCCACCCCCGCGGATCGCGTCGATCAATTCGCTCTTGCGCAGCCGACGAGCGCCCTTGATGCCGCGCTCGGCGGCCATGGCCTGCAGTTCGGGAAGCTTCTTCGCCGCAAGGTCTGCGCCGGAAGTGGTGTCGTTCACCCGGGTTCCTTCCTGTCGAGCCGTTCTCGCCGGCTCTGTTCTGGTCTGGATGCCGCGCAACGCCGGGAGCTCTCGGGCTCCGGGTGCTGCAGCGACTGGTCCGAGCAGGGTTGTTCCCCCAGGATGCAAGGCATCTGTGGTCGGCCTGCCGGTGTGGTTCTGGGTGCGTCAGCGGAGGTGCACGGACCTGCGGGGCACATCATGAAGGGTGCGCGAGGACCGTGCGAAGCACTGATCAGGGGACACATCGAGGCGCGGAGTTCTGCGCACAGCATCCACCGGGGATCTGCTGCAGGGTTCAGCGCCGTGCGATATCGCCTGGACGCAGGCTCAACCTACCACAGGGGCGGAAGGGATCTCTCGCAGCCGCACCTCAGCGATCCGCCAGGCTTCGGGGTCCGTGACGAAGCGACGCACCAAGGGGGCGAGCTCTCTGCGATGTCCCGACAGCACCAGCACCGAAGGGCCCGCGCCGGAGACCACTGCAGGGTGGCCCTCACGGCGCAGCACCTTCATCAGCTCAATGCTCTCGGGCATACCTGCGGAGCGCTGCTCCTGGTGGAGGCGGTCCTCCGTCGCGTCCAGCAGCAGCTCGGGAGCGCCGCTGAGCGCGTGCACGAGCAGCGCGGCACGGGAGGCGTTGTGGACGGCATCCTGGTGAGGGACGTGCTCGGGGAGCAGACCGCGGGCCTGATCGGTGGAGAGCGTCGTGCGCGGCAGCAGCACCACAGGGTGCAGCACTCCTTCAGCACAGGCCAGGGACACTGCGCGGGCCGTGTCGCCGTGCATCCAGGAGAGCACCACGCCACCCAGGAGCGCCGGGGCGGCATTGTCGGGATGCCCCTCGAACTCAGTGGCCAGCTGCAGGACAGCCTGGTCATCCAGAGCCTGCGGATCAGAGATCATCCCCCGCGCGAGCAGCAGGCCGGCGATCGTCGCCGCGGCGCTCGAGCCCAGGCCACGGCCATGCGGGATCCGGTTCAGCGCGCGCAACCGCAGTCCGGTCTGGGGAGCACCGGCATGATCCAGACCGCGGCGCAGAGCACGCACGACCAGATGGTCCTCCCCTGCGGGGACCGCACCGGCGCCCTCTCCCTCGACCTCGATCTCGATCGAACCGGTGGTCGCCTCGACCGTCAGCTCGTCACAGAGGTCCAGCGCGAGCCCCAGGGTGTCGAAACCGGGCCCGAGGTTCGCGGAGGTCGCGGGGACCTGCACGGACACTCGCGTGTTCTGGATCCTCACAGGCCGATGGCCTCCGCTGCGGCGGCGATGTCGACCGGCACGACGGTCGGCGTCAGGTCGTGCTGGGTCAGGGCGGTGTCGGTGTCCTTGAGTCCGTTGCCGGTGACCGTGATCGCGATCGTCGCCCCGGCCGGGACCAGCCCTCGCTCGGCCTGCTGCAGCAGGCCGGCGACGCCGGCCGCAGAAGCTGGCTCGACGAAGATACCGACCTCGCCGGCGAGGAGCTTCTGCGCATCGAGGATCTGCTGGTCGGTGACGGCATCGATGAGACCACCGGAATCGTCGCGCGCGGTCACGGCGAGGTCCCACGAGGCCGGCGCGCCGATCCGGATCGCGGTGGCGATCGTCTCGGGGTCGCTGATCGGGTGGCCCGCCACGAACGGTGCGGAGCCGGCGGCCTGGAAACCCCACATCTGCGGCAGCGACTGCGTGATGCCTGCCTCGCGGTACTCGCGATAGCCCATCCAGTAGGCGGAGATGTTCCCCGCGTTGCCGACCGGGAGGATGTGGATGTCCGGAGCCCTGCCCAGGGCATCGCCGACCTCGAAAGCGGCGGTCTTCTGGCCCTGGAGCCGATAGGGGTTCACGGAGTTCACGAGCTCGATCGGATGCTCTGCGTCCAGCTTGCGGGCGATCTCGAGGCAGTCGTCGAAGTTGCCGTCGACCTGGATGAGCTTGGCACCGTGGACCACTGCCTGGGCCAGCTTGCCAGCAGCGATCTTGCCCTGCGGCAGGAGCACCGCACAGGTCAGGCCCGCGGCGGTGGCGTAGGCGGCGGCCGACGCGCTGGTGTTCCCGGTGGAGGCGCACACGACAGCGGTCGCACCGTCGTTCAGCGCCTTCGTCATCGCGGAGACCATTCCCCGGTCTTTGAAGGAGCCCGTCGGGTTCATCCCCTCGACCTTGATGTGCACGTCCGCGCCCACGGTCTTCGACAGGGTGGGCGCGTGCAGCAGCGGGGTGCCTCCCTCCCCGAGGGTCAGCAGGGTGTCGTTCGCGGTGAACGGGAGGTGCTCGAGATATTCGGCGAGGACGCCGCGCCACTGGTGTGCCATTGGGTCATTCTCCTTCGATGCGCAGGACGGAATCGATGCTGAGCACCGTGGCAGTGGAGGAGAACACATCCAGAGAGGCGGTCATCGCGGACTCGAGCGCACGATGGGTGCTGATGCCGATGTGGGCACGGGCCTGCTCCCCCTCCTCTCCGCGTTCGTCCAGCAGCTCCTGGTGGATGGTCGAGATCGAGATCCCGTAGCCCGAGAGGGTGCCGGCGATCTCAGCGAGCACACCGGGGCGGTCCTGCACGGTCAGGGAGACGTAGAACGCACTGCGCAACTCCTCGAGCGGGATCGACTCGAGCTCGGCGTAGCGGGACTCCCGCGGTCCCACTCCCCCATGGACCCGGGCGCGGGCAGCGGAGACGACGTCGCCGAGAATCGCGGAGGCGGTCGGTGCACCGCCTGCACCCTGTCCGTAGAACATCAGGGAGCCGGCGGCCTCTGCCTCGATGAACACCGCGTTGTACGCCTCGGAGACCGAGGCCAGGGGGTGGTGGTCGGGGATCAGTGCCGGGTAGACACGGGCTGAGATCCGCTCGCCGCCCTCCTCCTCGATCCGCTCGACGATCGAGAGCAGCTTGATGGTGCGTCCCATGCGGGCGGCTGCGGTGATGTCCTGCGCGGAGACGGCGGTGATGCCCTCGCAGTGCACGTCCGCGAGCCGGACCCGGCTGTGGAAGGCGAGCGAGGCGAGGATGGACGCCTTCGCCGCCGCGTCGTGGCCCTCGACGTCCGCCGTCGGATCAGCTTCCGCATAGCCGAGCTCCTGGGCGTCGGCCAGGGCGTCCTCGAAGCTCGCCCCGGTGCGCGTCATGGCGTCGAGGATGAAGTTGGTGGTGCCGTTGACGATCCCGAGCACGCGCTGGATGCGGTCCCCCGCGAGGGACTCGCGCACCGGGCGCACCAGCGGGATCGCGCCGGCGACCGCTGCTTCGAAGTAGAGGTCCACGCCATGGGCGTCGGCCGCTTCGTAGAGCGAGGCACCGTCCTGGGCCAGCAGCGCCTTGTTGGCGGTCACCACGCTGGCTCCGTGGATCATCGCGTCCAGCAGCAGCGTGCGGGCCGGCTCGATGCCGCCCATCACCTCGACCACCAGATCCGCCTCCCGCACCAAGCGGGTCGCGTCGTCGGTGAGGAGGGCCGCGGGCACGTGCTCTCCGCGGTCCCGGCCGAGATCGCGCACGGCGACGCCGATCACCTCGAGCCGAGCCCCGATCCGGTGGGTGAACTCGCTGCCCTGCTGGGAGAGCAGGCGCAGCACCTCAGAGCCGACGGTCCCGGCGCCGAGGACGGCGACTCGGAGCGTCGGCAGATCCGGGGACACCGGGCTGCCTGAATGGTGCAATGACATCTGCGAGGTGGTCCTTCCACGGGGTCCGACGGATCGGCGGAGGCGGGCCCCCGCACTGTATCCGAGGGGGAGGGCGCTCCGTGACCCTGCATGAACGATTGCGACAGCCGCCGGAAGCTCAGCCGACGTCGAGGCCCAGCAGGTCCTCCTCCGTCTCGCGACGGATGAGGGTGCGGATCTCACCATCACGGACCGCGACCACCGGCGGTCGCGGGACATGGTTGTAGTTCGAGGCCAGTGAATAGCAGTAGGCACCGGTGACGGGGACCGAGATCAGGTCGCCGCGGCGGACGTCGCCGGGCAGGTACTCGTCCTTGACCACGATGTCGCCGCTCTCGCAGTGCTTGCCGACCACGCGGACCACCTCGGGGGTGACGTCGGAGACCCGACCGGTGAGCAGGCACGAGTAGTCGGCGTCGTAGAGGGCGGTGCGCACGTTGTCGCTCATACCACCGTCGACCGAGACGTAGAGGCGGTGATGAGGGCCGCCGAGGCGCACGTCCTTGATGGTGCCCACGGAGTAGAGCGTCTGTGTGGAGGGGCCGGCGATCGCGCGGCCGGGTTCGAAGGACACGTGGGGCACGTCGAGCTCGAGCTCGAGGCACTGCTTCTCGACGATCCGGGCGATGCCGTTCGCGAGCGCTTCCGGCGTGGCCGGCGTGTGCTGGGTGTTGTACATGACGCCGAAGCCGCCGCCGAGGTCGAGGTTCTTGATGGTGTGACCGAGCTCGTCCCGGACCTCGGCGACCAGCCCGAGCACGCGGCGTGCGGCGACCTCGAAGCCGCCGGTGTCGAAGATCTGGGAACCGATGTGGGAGTGCAGGCCGATCAGGTCCAGCTGGGGTGCCTCGAGCACGCGACGCACCGATTCCAGGGCGGCGCCTCCGGAGAGGGAGAGACCGAACTTCTGGTCCTCGTGCGCGGTGGCGATGAACTCGTGGGTGTGCGCCTCCACACCGGTGGTCACCCGCAGCATGACGGCAGTGCGCACGCCGAGCTGCTCGGCGAGCGCGTTGACGAGCTCGATCTCTTCGAGCGAGTCGATGACGATACGGCCTACCCCTGCCTCGAGGGCGCGGCGGATCTCGCCCTCGGACTTGTTGTTGCCGTGCAGCGCGATACGGGCAGCGGGGAATCCAGCACGCAGCGCCACGGCGAGCTCGCCGCCGGTGCAGACATCGAGGCCCAGCCCGTCCTCCTGGACCCAGCGGGCCACCGCCCCGCACAGGAAGGCCTTGCCCGCGTAGTAGACATCGGCCCCGGCATGCGCGTGGAACGCCTCGGCGAAGGCATCGCGGAAGGCCCGGGCCCGGTGGCGGAAGTCCTCCTCGTCGAGCACGAACGCAGGGGTGCCCACCTCTTCGGCGATGCGGTGGACGTCGACCCCGCCCACCTCGACCGCGCCCTGTGCATTCCTGGAGGTGTTGCGCGACCACAGCCCATCGATCAGGGTGTTGACATCGGTCGGATAGGGCAGCCAGGTGGGGGCGGCATCGTTGCCATGAAGGGCTCCGGCTTCGTGGGCGCGCATATCTGCTCCTGGTCTCGCACTCTCCCGCCCCGGCGGACGTGCCGAAGGGTCGCGCCATCGGCGCCCTGCCGAGGGTAGGCGCGCCACCGCGCACGGCGCAGGCGCGTCCGGTCCGCGAACGCCCCTCCGGGCTGTGCCCGTCCAGCCGGCTCAGAGCTGTGCCCATCCAGCCGGCCGGGATCCTCCACGCCGGTCAGAACCCCAGCTCACCGGCAGGCTCAGGGCCTTCCGGCGCGACGGGGTGAGTGAGCGCACTTGATAGTGTCGAGATATCGGCGCGGGAGCCCTGTCCGTCGCTCTCGGGCGACGACAGCCCCCTCGCCTCCTCACCCGACTCGACGCGAAGGAGACCCGATGCCCTCAGCATCCTCGACTCAGGGCGGGCACCACCAGCTGGTGGTGGTCGCCAACCGGCTGCCGGTGGATTCACGCACGCTTCCCGATGGTGCCACCGAGTGGGTGACCAGCCCCGGCGGCCTGGTCACGGCCATGGAGTCGGTGATGCGCAACGTCGACTCGGGGGCCTGGGTGGGATGGGGCGGCTCCCCGGGAGACGCTCCGGACCCGTTCGACGCGGATGGGATGAGCCTGTACCCCGTACGGCTGGACCAGCAGGACATCGAGCGGTACTACGAGGGGTTCTCCAATGGCACCCTCTGGCCGCTCTATCACGACGTCATCGTCGAGCCGGAGTTCCATCGCGGCTGGTGGGACACCTATCTCTCGGCGAACCGGCGCTTCGCGCAGACCGCGGCCCAGGTGGCGGCCGAGGGCGGGATGATCTGGGTGCACGACTACCAGCTCCAGCTCGTGCCGCAGATGATCCGGGCCTCGCGCAGCGACGTGCGGATCGGATTCTTCAACCACATCCCCTTCCCCGCCGTGGAGCTGTTCTCCCAGCTGCCCAAGCGGAACTCGGTGCTGCGCGGGCTGCTGGGCGCCGACCTGCTGGGCTTCCAGCGCGAGAGCGATTCGCTGAACTTCGTGGCGGCGGTGCGCAAGCTCCTGGGCTACCACGTCGAGGGGAAGACGATCTTCGTGCCCGGCCTCGGCGCCGCTCCTGTGCGCGAGGTACAGGTGCAGACCTTCCCGATCTCGATCGACTCCGCCGCCGTCTCCGCCCTCACCGAGGACCCGGAGATCCGGGAGCGTGCCGCGCAGCTGCGCCGAGACCTCGGCGAGCCCGAGAAGATCGTGCTGGGAGTGGACCGCCTCGACTACACCAAGGGCATCCGCCACCGCCTCAAGGCCTACGGCGAGCTGCTCGATGACGGGTCTATCGATCCGCACGAGACGGTCATGATCCAGGTCGCCACTCCGTCCCGGGAACGGGTGGAGGCTTACCGCCAGCTGCGCGACGAGATCGAGCTGATCGTGGGCAGGATCAACGGCGAGCATGCCCCCATCGGCCGCCCCGCCGTCTCCTATCAGCACCACTCCTTCGATCGCCGCGACATGACCGCGCTGTTCATGGCTGCGGACGTGGTGCTGGTGACGGCGTTGCGCGACGGCATGAACCTGGTGGCCAAGGAGTACGTCGCCTCCCGGCCCGACCTCCAGGGGGTGCTGGTGCTCAGCGAGTTCGCCGGCGCCGCCGACGAGCTGCGTGCCGCGGTGCTGGTGAACCCGCATGACATCGACGAGCTGAAGGCGGCGACGCTGCGGGCGCTGGCGATGCCGCCCGAGGAGCAGGAGGAGGCGATGCGCTCCCTGCGCCATCAGGTGATGGAGCAGGATGTGCAGGCCTGGGCGCACAGCTTCCTGCAGCAGCTCGAAGAGTCCCGGACCCCGGAGCAGAAGACCACCCCGGTGGTGCACCTGAGAGGGGACAAGACCAGCGCGGACGCAGAGATCGAGACGGCGCTGAAGGACTTCACCGAGGTGCCGCGGCTGCTGATCGCCTCGGACTTCGATGGGGTGCTCGCACCGATCGTCGCCGATCGCGATGCGGTCCAGCCCGACTTCCCTTCGCTCACCGCGCTGCGCGAGCTCTCGGAGCTGCCCGGCGTCGCGGTCGCCCTGGTCTCGGGGCGGGCGCTGGCCGACCTGGACGCGCTCACCAACATGCCCAGCTCGGTGGTGCTGGTGGGATCCCACGGTGCGGAGGTGGGGGCGCTGCCGCCGTGGATGCAGGCTGAGGTGGTCGACAAGACGGCGCTGGCGATGACTCCGGAGAAGGAGGACCTGCTCGCATCGATCACGGCAACCCTGCGCAGGATCGCCCGTGCCCATCCGGGCACGGAGGTCGAGACCAAGCCGACGGCTGCGGTGCTGCACACCCGCAATGCCAAGGGCCGCGGCGCGATCAACGCCACGGAGTCCGCGCTCGAATACGCGACGACCCTGCCGGATGTCACCGTGACGCCGGGCAAGGAGGTGGTGGAGTTCGCCGTCGTCCACACCTCGAAGGGGGTGGCCATCGATGCCCTGGCCCGGGCGAGCGCCGCCGACGCGTGGCTCTACCTGGGTGACGACGTCACCGACGAATCCGTCTTCGCCCAGCTCGGCGCCCATGATGTGGGGCTCAAGGTGGGCGGCGGAGACACCGCGGCCACGTTGCGGATCTCGGACACCGAGGCGGTGCGGGGCGTGCTGCAGCGGCTGCTCGCGCTGCGGGGCGAGCAGAGCTGATCCTCAGCGGAACAGAGAAGAGCCGGGACGCCGTCTGCTGACGACGTCCCGGCTCTTCATTCTGGTGCCCGCGACAGGATTCGAACCTACGACCTTCTGCTCCGGAGGCAGACGCTCTATCCACTGAGCTACGCGGGCCGACCACGGAAGTCTAGCAACACCTCTCGCCCGGGGTCGTCCTCGGACACTCCGCAGACGGTCGGTGTGAGCGGGACCTCACCGCAGCAGCGGCAGCTGGGCCCCGTGCAGAACGGCGGAGGGATCCGCGGCGATGCGCAGCCCGCTCGGAGCGGCGCCGGAGCGTACCAGGAGGTCGCCGACAGCGGCGATCATCGCCCCGTTGTCGGTGCACAGCGCCGGCGGTGGGATCCGCAGCTCGATGCCCGCCGCGTCGCACTTCTCCTGCGCCACGGCGCGCAGCCGAGCATTCGCGGCGACGCCGCCGACGATGATCAGGGTGTCCAGATTCCGTTCCTTCACGGCCCGGAGCGCCTTCTTGACCA
This sequence comes from Brachybacterium sp. AOP29-B2-41, assembly GCF_052378395.1. Classification (NCBI taxonomy): domain Bacteria; kingdom Bacillati; phylum Actinomycetota; class Actinomycetes; order Micrococcales; family Dermabacteraceae; genus Brachybacterium; species Brachybacterium sp. AOP29-B2-41. Next base: position 81,782 of record NZ_JBQSXR010000010.1, on the reverse strand, counting down.
GCACGTCGACCACGGCCTGTTCGAAGGAGGCTGCGATGTCTGCGACCGGCACCGGCTCTCCCGCCCGTTCGAGGGTCTCGACGGTCCGAGCCACCGCAGTCTTCAGCCCGGAGAAGGAGAAGGTGAACGGCGCGTCCTTCGGCCGCAGCATCGCGCGGGGGAAGGAGAACGCGGTGGGGTCCCCCTCGACCGCGGCACGGGAGATCGCCGGGCCACCGGGATAGCCGAGTCCCAGCAGACGCGAGACCTTGTCGAAGGCCTCGCCGGCAGCGTCGTCGAGGGTGTCGCCGAGGTGCTCGATGGGATCGCGCACCAGATCCCCGACGGCGAGGATCGAGGTGTGACCACCGGAGACGATCAGCACGATGCTGCGCTCGGGCAGCGGGCCGTGCTCGAGGGTGTCGGCGGCGGCGTGTCCGGCCAGGTGGTGGACGCCGTACAGGGGCTTGCCGAGCGACCATGCGATCGACTTCGCGGCGGCGAGGCCCACATGAACTGCAGTGGCGAGGCCCGGACCGGAGGTCACAGCGACGTGGGTGATGTCCGACAGCTGGATGCCGGCGTCCTCGACGGCGATTCGCAGGGTGGGGACCACCGCCTCGACGTGGGCACGGGCGGCGATCTCGGGGACCACTCCCCCGAAGTCGGCATGCTGTGCGGCGCTCGAGGCGAGACCCTGCCCCAGGAGGACTCCGTCGGAGACGAGGCCGAACCCGGTCTCGTCGCACGAGGACTCGATCCCGAGGACGATCGGGGACCCGGAGGTCGTCACCGCAGGATCGACATCGGGTTGGAGTAGTTGCCCGCCTCGTCCATCTTCGCGAAGTGCAGGTGGCAGCCGGTGGAGCGGCCGGTCGAGCCGACGTAGCCGATGGTGTCGCCTGCGCCTACGGTCGCACCCACCGAGGTGTTGAACCCCTGCAGGTGGTAGTAGCCGGTGACGACCCCGTTGCCGTGGTCGATCTTGACCCGGTTGCCGGAGGCGTGGTGGTACTCGACCGCGACGACGGTGCCGGACTTGGCCGCGTGCACCGGGGTACCGCAGGAGGCACCGAAGTCGACGCCGTCATGGCCCTTGTAATAGCCGAGAACGGGGTGGACGCGGCCGCCGTAGCCGGAGGTGATCGTGCCGTTGACGGGACGGACGTAGCCGGAGCCGCCGATGGGAGCCGCCGCGCCGGAGCCGTCGACCTCGACCGCCTCGGGTTCGGGTTCGGGCTCAGGGAGGGAGACCTCGATGCCGGTGCCCTGCTCTGCAGGCTCCTCGGCGGCGGCCTCGTCGGACGCGGGAGCGGTGCGCTCCTCGGAGCGGCTGGCGCCGTCCTCCTCGGTGCGGGTCTCGACCGCAGCATCGACGGTCGCGGCGGCCTCGGCGGCGGGCAGCGCCACCGGGGCGATGGCGGCAGCGGGCTGCGCGGCGACGGCAGCGGGCTGAGCCTGCGCCACGGTCTCGCCCTGCGGGGCGGCCTCATCGATCCCGGCCGCGGCGGCAGCCAGCGGAGCGGCGATGGTGGCGGTGGCCAGGACTCCCAGGACACCCGCCTTCAAGGCACCCGAAGAGAGTGCAGAATCGCGATGGGTCCCTCCGACTGCGCGGTGCTTGCGCACTGCTGCGCGTCCGTCGGCGCGATGATTCGCCACGTGTTGACCTCTTCCATTGCGACTGCGTAGTTCCCGTTCAAGCCTCTGTCCGAACGCGACGCCGGACAGGGGAAGTACGCGTCGCCGAACAACCTCGACCAAACTACGTGCCGCTCGGGGCGCCCGACGAGCAGGTCAACCGGGTCATTGCCAAGTTTTTGCCGAGATGCCATAAAGGTTGCCCGATCTTGACGCGAGGGCGCCCAGCCAGGGGTTCGCATCACGTCCGGAGGCTCGGGAGTGCCCCGTGCGTCACATTCCGGCGCGGCACCCGTCGCTGCGGTTCCTGCCGCTGCGATACCCGCCGTCACGCGCCGGGTGCCGGGCCGGTCGCAGGTCCCCACCTGCCCGGCCGTTACCCGGAGGGATCCAGGCAGCGCCGTCTAGAGTGTCCCCATGCCGACCCCGGACAAGACAGCAGCCACCGGAAACGCCCCCGTGCGCGTGGTGGTGATCGAGGACGAGCCCACGATCACCCGTGCGATCGCCGACCGGCTCACCGCCGAAGGGTGGGAGGTCTCCACCGCCCTGGACGGTCCGTCCGGAGTGCGGACGGTGGCCGAGGTGCGACCCGATGTGGTGGTGCTGGATGTGATGCTCCCGGGCTTCGACGGGCTCGAGGTGTGCCGCCGGATCCAGGCCGACGAGCCGGTCCCGGTGCTCATGCTCACCGCGCGCGACGACGAGACCGACATGCTGGTGGGCCTCGGCGTGGGCGCGGATGACTACATGACCAAGCCCTTCTCGATGCGCGAGCTCGTCGCCCGCCTCAAGGCGCTGCTGCGACGGGTGAGGCGCGCCGGTGCACCGGCCCCCACCGAGGCGGAGAAGCAGGAGGCTCTTGAGTTCGGGGACCTGGTCATCGACCGGGCCGGCCGCAGGGTGATGCGCGCTGGGGCCCCCGCCCATCTGACGCCCACCGAGTTCGATCTGCTGCTGTGCCTGGCTGGAGCGCCCGGCACCGTCCTGACTCGCGAGCAGCTGCTGGCGGATGTCTGGGACTGGGTGGACGCGACCGGAACCCGCACCGTGGACTCCCACGTCAAGGCGCTGCGCCGCAAGCTCGGCGCCGACCTGGTGCGCACGGTCCACGGAGTCGGCTACGCCCTGGAGATCCCCGAGGACCCGGAGGCGGGCGCGGAGGCTCCGGGCACGAGTGCAGGGACCACACCGGACCTCTCCTCGATGGCGACCCCCAACCTTCCCACCGACGGCTCGTGAGCTCCCCCCGGGGCGGGGTGCCCGGCTCTTCTCGGCGCCGCGTCCCCGAGCGGCTCGACGTGCGCCCCCTGGATCGTTTCCGCTCCTTCAAGGTCAAGCTCGGCATCCTGGTCGCGGCGAGCGTGAGCGTCGCAGCGCTGCTCACGCAGGTGAGCATCCGTGCCGGCATCGAACCGCTGCTCGCGCTGCCCCTGGTGGTGATCGCCGCGCTGGTCTTCACCCAGCTGCTGGCCCGCGGCATGACCTCGCCGCTGCGCGAGATGACCGGCGCCGCCCAGGCCATGGCCCGCGGCGACTACAGCCGAGAGGTGCGCACCAGCAGCCGCGACGAGGTGGGTCAGCTGGCCGCAGCGTTCTCCACGATGGCCTCTGAGCTCGAGCAGACCGACCGGATGCGCCGGGACCTGGTCGCCAACGTCTCCCATGAGCTGCGCACCCCGGTCGCCGGGCTGCGCGCGCAGCTGGAGAATCTCGTGGACGGGGTCACCGAGCCCGACCCCGCCGCTCTCGAGGTGGCGCTGAACGAGACCGAGCGGCTCTCCCAGCTGGTGGGCCACCTGCTGGATCTCTCCCGTCTGGATGCCGGGGTGGTCGAGCTGGATCTCGAGGCCGTCGAGCTCACTCCGTTCCTCCACGAGGTGGTGGACGCCGCGTCCCTGGCCTCGGGCGGCCGCGACGTGAGGTGGATCGTCGAGGTCGATCCTCCCGACCTGTCGGTCGCGGCGGATGCGGCCCGCTTGCATCAGGTCATCCACAACCTGCTCGAGAACGCCGCCCGGCACTCCCCCGTCGGCGGTCGGATACATATCTCCGCGGTGCGCACGGGAACGGACCGAGGGGTGCGGATCGACGTGCACGATGAGGGCCCGGGCATCGCGCGCGAGGACCGCTCCCGCGTGTTCGAACGATTCCAGCGAGGGGGCTACGCCGACTCCTCGGGAGGCACCGGCCTGGGCCTGGCGATCGCCCGATGGGCGGTGGGCCTGCATGGCGGCACGATCGAGGTGCTCGACGACCCCCGCAGCCGGGACGACCAGGACGGCCGCTCCTCGCTGATCCGAGTTGTGCTCCCGGGGGACGCGCCCCTGGTCTGACAGGGTGATCCTGGCCTGACAGGGTGATGTCAGGCACCTCACCCCCTCTGTTCCTGCCGAGGAGGCGGCGTCCGCGCACGTCGGGCACCGTCTGCCGTTAGGCTGAGCCCATCCGTATCTCTCGACCGTGAGAAGGCTGGCGATCTCAGAGTGTCACAGCAGACACAGGACTCCGATTCTGCGGAGTTCGGCCCGAATCAGTGGCTCGTGGACGCGCTCCGCGAGCAGTGGCGTGAGGATCCCTCGAGCGTCGACCCGAGCTGGGCGGAGTACTTCTCCACCCACACGGTGAACGCCGAGCCCTCGGCCCCTCCCGAGTCCTCCTCGAGTACCGACTCCCCCTCGAGCTCCTCCGAGACGTCGACGACGACGCCTCCGAAGAGCTCCGAGAGCTCGCCCGTCGCCCAGGAGCAGGACGCTTCTGCCGCGAAGGCATCCGCCGCTAAGGCCGATCCCCCGCCGGCGCAGCCCGCCGAGGCGGCGTCTGCAGCGGCCTCCCCTGCCCAGTCCTCCCCGTCCTCCCCGTCCTCCTCGTCGGCCGCAGCTCCAGCGTCCGCCTCCCAGCCCGCGAAGGAATCCCCTGCCGTGAACGACCATCCCGCGAAGTCAGCCTCCAAGGCACCGGCGGTCTCCACCACCTCGGACCGTCCCGCGAAGGTCCCCACCACCACGTCGCAGATCCCTGCCGTCGAGCTGCGCGAGCCCGAGGTCGTCAAGCTGCGCGGCCCTGCCGCGGCGATCGTGCGCAACATGGCCGAGTCCCTCGAGGTGCCCACGGCCACCTCGGTGCGTGACGTGCCGGTGAAGCTGCTGTTCGACAACCGCATCGTCATCAACAACCATCTCAAGCGCCACCGCGCCGGCAAGGTCTCCTTCACCCACCTCATCGGCTGGGCGATGATCGAGGCGATCACCGAGATCAACGACATGAACAACGGCTTCGATGTCGACGAGAAGGGCAAGCCGCTCCTCCTCAAGCGGGAAGACATCAACTTCGGCCTCGCCATCGACATGCCACGGCCCGACGGCTCGCGCGGCCTGGTGGTGCCGAGCATCAAGGCAGCCCAGCGCTTCGACTTCCGCGGCTTCTGGAAGGCCTATGAGGAGGTCGTCAAGAAGGCCCGCGCCGGCAAGCTCACCATGGACGATTTCGCGCACACCACGGTGTCGCTCACCAACCCGGGAGGCATCGGCACCGTCCATTCGATCCCGCGGCTCATGCAGGGCCAGGGCGTGATCGTGGGCGTCGGGGCGATGGACTACCCCGCCCAGTTCCAGGGCGCGAACCCCGCCACCCTCGCGGAGCTCGCGATCTCGAAGGTCATGACGCTGACCTCGACCTACGACCACCGCATCATCCAGGGCGCCGCCTCGGGCGAGTTCCTCAAGCGGATGGGCGACAAGCTGCTGGGCAAGGACGGCTTCTACGACCGTGTCTTCGTCTCGCTGCGGCTTCCGTACCAGCCGGTGCGCTGGGTGCCGGACAACCCCTTCAAGCACACCACCTCGGAGCGCCTGGCCCGGGTGATGGACATGATCCATGCCTACCGCGTGCGCGGGCACCTGATGGCGGACACCGATCCCCTCCAGTACAAGGTGCGCACCCACCCGGATCTCGATGTCGAGACCTATGGCCTGACCCTGTGGGACCTGGACCGCACCTTCCCCACCCGTGGGCTGGGCGGCAAGGACGAGATGTCGCTGCGGGACATCCTCGGGGTACTGCGCAATGCGTACTGCCGCACCATCGGTGTGGAGTACATGCACATCTCCGACCCGGAGGAGCGTGACTGGATCCAGCAGCAGATGGAGACTCCGCGCAAGCCCTTCGACAAGACCGAGCTGACCCACATCATGGATCGGCTCAATGCGGCGGAGGCCTTCGAGACCTTCCTGCAGACCAAGTTCGTGGGCCAGAAGCGCTTCTCGCTGGAGGGCGGCGAAGCCGTCATCCCGATGCTGGATGCCGTCCTGCATGGCGCCGCGCACAACGGTCTCGAAGAGGTCTGCATCGGCATGTCCCACCGAGGCCGCCTCAACGTGCTCTCGAACCTCGCCGGGAAGAGCTACGGTCAGATCTTCCAGGAGTTCGAGGGCAACTACGGCAAGAAGCTCGGCTCCGGCGACGTCAAGTACCACCTGGGCACCGAGGGTACCTACACCTCGCATGACGGCGAGTCCACCAAGGTGTACCTCGCAGCGAACCCCTCTCACCTGGAGGCCGTGAACCCGGTCCTCGAGGGCATCGTCCGCGCCAAGCAGGACCGTCTCGAGCGGCCCGAGGAGTTCCCGGTGCTCCCGGTCCTCGTGCACGGTGATGCGTCGTTCGCTGGCCAGGGAGTGGTCACCGAGACCCTCAACCTCTCGGAGCTGCGCGGTTACCGCACGGGCGGCACCATCCACGTGATCATCAACAACCAGATCGGTTTCACCACGCTGCCGGACTCCTCGCGCTCCTCGTACTACTCCACGGATGTCGCCAAGTCCACGCAGCTGCCGATCTTCCACGTCAACGGCGACGATCCGGAGGCCTGCGTGCGGGTCGCCGAGATCGCCTTCGAGTTCCGTCAGAAGTTCCAGCGCGATGTCGTCATCGACATGGTCTGCTACCGCCGCCGCGGGCACAACGAGGGGGACGATCCCTCGATGACCCAGCCCGAGATGTACAAGCTGATCTCGGAGAAGCCCTCCACGCGCAAGCTGTACATGGAGGCGCTGATCGAGCGCGGAGACCTCACCGAAGAGGAGACCGAAGGGCTGGTTCGCAACTTCCAGGATCACCTGGATGAGGCGTTCGCCTCCACGCGCGGGGGCGCTGCGAGCTCTTCGGACACGGACACGGTCAATGGCCTGGAGCTGCCGGACGCTCAGCAGGACGCTGCGGAGCCCGAGGAGGTGCGCACCGCCCTCGATCCCGCCGTGCTCGAGCAGATCGGCAAGGCGCACACCGACATCCCGGGTTCGTTCACCGTCCACCCCAAGCTGATGACGGTGCTCCAGCGCCGCACGCAGATGTCCACCTCCGGCAAGATCGACTGGGCCTTCGGCGAGCTGATCGCCTTCGGCTCGCTGCTGCTCCAGGGGCATCGGGTGCGACTGGCGGGCCAGGACTCCCGACGCGGCACCTTCGTGCAGCGCCACAGCGTGCTCATCGACCATGAGAACGGTGACACCTGGACCCCGCTGTCCTACCTCTCTGACGACCAGGCTCGCTTCAATGTCTACGACTCCTCGCTCTCGGAGTTCGCGGCACTGGGCTTCGAGTACGGCTACTCGGTCGAGAGCCCGAACTCCCTGGTGCTGTGGGAAGCGCAGTTCGGCGACTTCGTCAACGGCGCGCAGACCATCATCGACGAGTTCATCTCCGCCTCCGAGCAGAAGTGGGGCCAGAACTCGAGCGTGGTGATGCTGCTCCCGCACGGCTACGAGGGCCAGGGACCGGACCACTCCTCCGCCCGCATCGAGCGCTTCCTGCAGCTGTGCGCGGAGGAGAACATGCGGGTGGCGGCCCCGTCGACCCCTGCGAGCTACTTCCACCTGCTGCGCAAGCAGGCGCTCGCAGAGCCCAAGAAGCCGCTGGTGGTCTTCACCCCGAAGTCGATGCTGCGCAACAAGGCAGCGGTGAGCGGCGTGGAGGACTTCACGACCGGGACCTTCGAGCCTGTCCTGCCGGACACCACCGTGGACCCGGCCGGGGTGCGTCGCGTGCTGATCGCCTCCGGCAAGGTCTACTGGGACCTGGCCGCCCGCCGCGAAAAGATGGGCACTACCGACACTGCGATCGTCCGCGTCGAGCAGCTCTACCCGCTGCCCAGCGAGCAGCTGAAGAAGGCGCTGGACGGCTACCCCGACGCCCACCTGGTGTGGGTCCAGGAGGAGCCGCAGAACCAGGGCGCCTGGAGCTTCATGGCGATGAACTTCGCGGTCGAGGTCGGTCGCACGCTGCGGGTCGTCGCCCGAGCGGCCTCCGCCTCCCCCGCCACCGGCTCGAACGCGACCCACAAGGTCGAGCAGGAGGATCTGCTCGATCGGGCCTTCGACGCCTGATTCCTCGCGGGTCACGGGTTCGCCCGTGGCCCGCGACGCGGTTAGTGTTGACGCCGTTAGTGTTGAGGTCCCCGTCCCCGTCCAGGAGGTCCCGGTGCCCACCGTGCCCATGACGCTCGCCCCGCATCCGGAACCCCGGATCCGCATCATCGCGCTCGGAGACGAGCTCCTCGCCGGGGTCGGTGACGCCCGCGCACTGGGCTGGCTCGGACGAGCGGTGGCCAGCGAGCAGGGTGCGGACAGCCGCATCGACGTCTTCACCGCGGCACTGCCCGCGCAGAGCTCCGCGGACCTGGCCGAGCGCTGGGACGAAGAGGTGCAGCGTCGCTTCTCGACCCAGGGGCAGGCCGACGGATCGATCGATCATCGGGTGGTGGTGGCCATGGGACGCGGCGACGTCGAGGCGGGGATCTCCCTGGCCCGCTCGCGCCTGAACCTCGCCAAGATCCTCGACGGGCTGGAGCGTCTGCGGATCCCCGCGTTCGTGGTCGGCCCGCCGCCCAGCCGCGACCCGGGGACCACGAGCTCCGTCCGTGAGCTCTCCGCAGCCTTCGAGGACGTCTGCTCCCGTCGTCGGATCCCCTTCGTCGACACCGTCGGCGGTCTGACGGGTCACGACCAGTGGGAGAGCGACCTGTCCCGCTCACCGGGCGACCATCCGGGGCAGACCGGCTACGGGCTGATGGCCTGGCTGGTGCTGCACGCCGGCTTCGGCTCCTGGCTGGGCACCTCATCCTGACTCACCCGCCCCTGAGCAGGGACGAGGCCGAGTGACCTCGGACTCAGCAAAGTTCATGCGCCCCCTCCGGGAGACTCCAGGGGCGGCGTGATGTGGCACAATCGTCGGGTTCCCCCGGGCGAAGAAAGGAGATCGTGATGAGCAAGCGAGGACGCAAGCGCAAGGCTCGCCGCAAGAGCGGCGCGAATCACGGCAAGCGCCCCAACAGCTGACCGTGACGTCGCCACGAGCGACATGACGAAGGGCCCCTCCCATCGCGGGAGGGGCCCTTCGTCATGCCTGCGCTCGTCATGCCTGCGTCGGCGCCCGAAGGCAGTCTCTTCGCGGCGGCGCCACTCTCCGTCAGTCGGAGTCGGGATACGTGCGACGGGTGGTGGTCGAGCTGGTGGTGATGCGCACTGTGCTGCCGTCGACCTCGGTGCGGGTCACCGAGACGGTCCGGCACTGCACGGCGATGCGCTCGCGGAGCTCGGAGGGTGCGCGATCCGCACAGCTGCGGCGCACCAGCTCCTTCACCCGGCGCACCTGCTCCCACTCATCGGCGCATTCCGGGCAGTCCACGGTGTGGCGCTGCATCTTCTCCACCATCTCCCGGGGAAGCTCACCGTCGAGCGCCTCTTCGAGCCCGTAGCGAAGATCCCGTCGCGGCCGCTGCCCGGCATCCTCACGCCCTGCGTCGTCGCTGTCACGCCCTGCGTAGTCGCTGTCGCTCATCGTTCCTCCTCCCGATCGTCCGACGAGGTGATCGTCTGGTCCCGCACATCCGTCTCGGCTTCCGTCGTGGCGCCCGGCCCGGAACCTGCCCCTGTATCCGACCCGGTGCTCGACCTTGTGTCCGACCCGGTCTCCGTGGGGTCCTCTCGCAGGAAGCCGCTGCGGTAGGCATAGTCGGAGAGCTGCTCGCGCAGCTGTCGGCGCCCGCGGTGCAGGCGCGACATGACCGTGCCGATCGGGGTGTCCATGATCTCGGCGATCTCCTTGTACGCGAAGCCCTCCACGTCGGCGAGATAGACGGCGATGCGGTAGTCCTCCCGCAGCTCGCCCAGCGCATCTTTGACCGCCGAGTCGGGGAGGCTGTCGAGCACCTCGGTCTCCGCCGAGCGGAGACCGCTGCTGGTGTGGCCCGCGACCTCCGCCAGCTGCCAATCCTCGACCGTGTCGGTCCAGGCCTCCTTCGGCCTGCGCTGCTTCTTGCGGTAGATCGAGATGTAGCCGTTGGTCATGATCCGGTACAGCCAGGCGCGCATGTTGGTGCCCGGGGTGAACCGATCACGAGCACGGAAGGCCTTGACGAAGGTGTCCTGGACCAGATCCTCCGCGTCATGCGGGTTGCGAGTCATCCGCAAGGCGCCGCCATAAAGGGAGTCCAGGTGCGACAGCGCCTCGGTCTCGAAGTCGAAATCCTGCACGTCGTCAGGGGCTGGGATCGTCGGCGCCCGGTCAGCCTCAGGGGGGCCTGCCTCGGGCGGGCCGGCCTCAGGGCTCGGGGTGGCATCAGTCTGGATCATCGTCCTCCAACCTACGCCACGGGGCCGGGTCGGAGCGTGCTCGAGCACAGTCACGGACATACATCGTCTCCTCTCCCGGCATCCGCCGGAGTCTCGCGGGATCGTCAGGGGCGGCCAAGTCCGTCCCCTCCATGCACCCGGTGCAACGCAAGAGGCCCGGCGGATGTTCCCTCCGCTGTAGTCTGGACGCCGGTGAGCTGCCCGACACGGCCGGCTCACCGGACCTGCTGACACCCGTCAAGAACGTGAGGACACCATGGCCCTGGTCCGCCGCATCGCACGACCGCTGCTCGCCGCTCCCTTCATCTTCGAAGGTGTGCGCACCGCACTCCACCCCGAGCGGGAGATCGATGTCTACCCGCAGGCCTTCGACGCGGTCGATTCTGCGATCGCCAAGAGCTCAGCGCCCGGCTTCGTCGATGCGCGCACCGTGATCCGCGCTGCCGGCGCGGTCGCGGCCGGCGCCGGCGTCCTGTACGCCACCAACCGTTACCCGCGCGCCGCGGCGGCGACGCTGCTGTTGACCACCTCGATCGGCTGGGCCGGACGCAAGAAGGTCTGGGAGCTGCGGGGCGAGGAGCTGACCCATGAGGTCCAGTCGATCCTCACCGACGCCGGGCTGCTCGGCGGCGTGCTGCTGGCAGTGGTGGATCACGATGGTCGTCCTTCGCTGGGCTACCGCGCGAACAAGTTCGTCGAGCGCAGCCAGAAGAAGGCCGCTGCGACGCAGCGTGAGCTCGAGAAGAAGGCCGACAAGCTGGAGAAGAAGGCGAAGGGCGCAGTGCAGACAGCACAGAAGCAGCTCTCCGTCCAGCAGGGTTGACCTTGATGGCTTCCGAGGTGCTGTGGAACGCACCTGTTGCTGACGAACCCGTCGACGCGCTGGTGCGGGTCCCGGGATCGAAGTCCCTGACCGCGCGCTGGATGCTGCTGGCGGCCGCCGCGGACGAACCCTCGACGCTGCGTGGCGCCCTGGTCTCCCGCGACACCCGGCTGATGCGCGATGCGCTCGAGCGACTCGGCGCGGTGCTGGTGGTGCAGGACGGCTCCCTGCAGGTGACACCGCTTCCGCCCCCTGCCGAGCATCCTGCCGACCCGATCGAGATCCACACGGGTCTGGCGGGGACGGTGATGCGGTTCGTGCCGATGCTCGCAGCCCTCCATCACGGAGACGTCCGCTTCACCGGGGACGACGCCGCGCTGCAGCGTCCGATGGATGCGGTCATCGACGCCCTGCGGCAGCAGGGCGTCGAGATCACCGAGCACGGACAGCCCGGGCATCTGCCTCTGACCGTGCACGGCACCGGGCGCCTGCGCGGCGGCCGGATCGAGGTCGACGCCTCTGCCTCCAGCCAGTTCGTCTCCAACGTGCTGCTGGTCGCCGCGCGTGCCGAGACGGATGTGGAGCTGGTGCACGTGGGCCAGGTGCTGCCCTCGCTGCCGCACATCGAGATGACGCTGGAGACGATGCGTCAGGCCGGGATCCAGGCCTCTCATCGCATCGACGACCAGGGTCGGCACAGCTGGAGCGTGAGCGCCGGGCCTATCCGACCGGTGCAGGTCTCCATCGAGCCGGACCTGTCGAACTCCGGCCCCTTCCTGGCCGCGGCGATGGTCACCGGCGGCACGATCGCGGTTGACGACTGGCCCGAGACCACGACCCAGCCGGGGGATGCCTACCGGGAGCTGCTGAGCCGGATGGGCGGTGAGATCTGGCGTGAGGACGAGACGCTCTGCGTGAAGGGCACCGGGAAGATCCGTGGCATCGACGCGGATATGTCCGCGGTCGGCGAGCTGGTGCCCACCATGGCGGCGCTCTGCGCTCTCGCGGACTCTCCGTCCCGGCTGACCGGAGTCGCGCATCTGCGCGGCCACGAGACCGATCGGTTGAAGGCCCTGGCCACTGAGCTGTCGAAGATCGGGGCACGCACCGTCGAGCTGGAGGACGGGCTGGAGATCCACCCGGGGCCGCTGCATGGCGAGGTGTTCGAGAGCTACGAGGATCACCGCATGGCCACTGCCGGCGCGATCATCGGGCTCAGGGTTCCGGACCTGCGGGTGGTCAACATCGGCACCACCCAGAAGACCCTCCCCGACTTCGTCGGGATGTGGCTGGCGATGCTCCACCCGGAACCGGCGGTGGACGACGCGTGAGCCGCTCGGCCCGCGAGTACGACGAGAGCGATATCCGCGTCCGCCCCAGCAGGCGCGGCTCGCGGCCTCGTACCAAGGACCGGCCCAAGCATGAGGACGCCGTCACCGCCCGCGTGGTCTCCGTGGACCGCGGGCGGTGGCGGACGATCGTCGAGGAGGGCACCGGAGCGGAGCGCGCGGTCACCGCGATGCGTGCCCGTGAGCTCGGCCGCTCCCCCATCGTTCCCGGCGACCTGGTCGGCCTGGTCGGGGACATCTCTGGGCGTGATGGGTCGCTGGCCCGCATCGTGCGCATCCAGGAGCGCAGCTCCTTCCTGCGCCGCAGCGCCGATGACGACGACCCGACCGAGCGCCCGCTGGTCGCGAACGTCGATCTGATGGTGATGGTGACCGCTGTCGCCGATCCCGAACCGCGCGGCGGCATGGTCGACCGCTGCCTGGTCGCGGCTTATGTCGCCGGCGTCGATGCCCTGCTGGTGCTCACCAAGACCGATCTGCGCTCCCCCGACTCGTTCCTCACCGCCTATGCGCCGCTGGGGCTCGATCATGTGCGGACGCGACGGGAGTTGCCCGAGGAGGCGGCCGAATCCGGGCGTCCCGGGCAACCCGGGATCGTGGGCCTGGAGGAGCTGCGCGAGCGGCTCTCCGGGCGGGTCAGCGTGCTGATCGGGCACTCGGGCGTGGGCAAGTCGACGCTACTGAATGCCCTGGTCCCCGGTACCGACCGGGCGATCGGAGTGGTCAACGACGTCACCGGCCGGGGCCGCCACACCTCCTCCTCAGCGCTCGCGATGGCGCTGCCGGAGGACGACGGCTGGGTGATCGACACTCCCGGCGTGCGCTCCTTCGGGCTGGGCCATGTGGACCCCGAAGAGCTGCTGGAAGCCTTCACAGACCTCGCGGAGCTCGCCGAATGCTGCCCCCGTGGCTGCACCCATCTCGAGGACGCGCCGGACTGTGCTCTGGATGCGCTGGTCGAAGGCGGCAAGGCGGGAACCGCCGGTCCTGCCCGTCTACTCTCCTACCGGCGCCTGGCCACCGCGCTGCGCAAGAACGATCCCTGGGAGCTGTGAACGCAGCGCGGAGAAGCCGCCGCTGCGCCGCGCAGGTGGCTTCCCGAGGGTCCGCGTCGCTGCGGGAAGCAGGCGGGCACGGGTCGTAGTGTGGGCGCATGTCGAGTCGATTCGCCGATGACCTGCGCCTGGCCCATGTGCTCGCCGATGCCGTGGACCAGCTGACCATGTCCCGCTTCAAGGCACAGGACCTCGAGGTCTCCACCAAGCCGGACCTCACCGAGGTCACCGATGCCGACCGCGCCGCCGAGCAGCTGGTGCGCTCTCAGCTCTCGCGCTCACGCTCCCGGGATCAGGTGATCGGTGAGGAGTTCGGCTCCACCGGTGCGTCGCCGCGTCAGTGGGTCATCGACCCCATCGACGGGACCAGCAACTTCGTGCGCGGCGTGCCCGTCTGGGGCACGCTGATTGGCCTCATCGAGGATGGCCGCCCCGTGGTGGGCCTGGTCTCTGCGCCAGCGTTGAACCGGCGCTGGTGGGGCGGCGAGGGCGCAGGGGCGTGGACGGGCTCGCGGATCAACAGCGCCTCTCGCCTTCAGGTCTCCTCCGTCGACTCGATCGAAGAGGCCTCGCTGTCCTACTCCTCCCTGCACGGCTGGGCGGATCAGGACCGGCTCCCGCAGATGCTGAACCTCATGCAGCGCTTCTGGCGCACGCGCGCCTATGGTGATTTCTGGTCCTACATGCTCGTGGCGGAGGGCGCGGTGGATGCGGCCTGCGAACCGCAGCTCGCCCTGCACGACATGGTCGCGCTGGTCCCGATCCTCACCGAGGCCGGCGGCCGCTTCACCTCGCTCGAGGGTGAGGACGGCCCCTTCGGCGGCAGTGCGGTGGCGACCAACGGTCGCCTGCATGAGGAGATCCTCGAGGCGCTCGCGGCCCGCGACTCCTGAGGACGCGAATACTGAGTTTTCCGCTCCTGGTCCGGGCGGGAGATCCGAACGGGCGCCCACGGAGTCAACCTCGTCGCGGCGACCGCGGCGTCCACGCGGGGACCTTCGTCATCGGGCCCCAGGCCGTCTCGGTAGACTCGGGGCACTGTGCCCCCGAACTGTGAAGGGAATCCTTCTCCATGACCGTCAAGCGCGTCGCCCTCCTGACCGCAGGTGGCTATGCCCCCTGCCTGTCCTCCGCCGTCGGCGGTCTCATCGAGCGGTACACCGAGCTCGTGCCCGACGTCGAGATCATCGCCTACAAGCACGGCTACTGGGGCCTGCTCTCCGGCGAGAAGATCGTGGTGGACGACGAGGTGCGTGCGAAGGCCGGCCTGCTGCACAACTACGGCGGCTCCCCCATCGGCAACTCCCGCGTGAAGCTCACCAACACCGCGGATCTGGTCAAGCGCGGCCTGATCCAGGAGGGCGAGAACGCCCTCGAGGTCGCGGCGAACAAGCTCAAGGCCGACGGCGTGGACGTGCTCCACACCATCGGCGGCGACGACACCAACACCACGGCCGCGGATCTCGCGAAGTTCCTGCACGAGAACGGTCACGAGATGCAGGTCGTGGGCCTGCCCAAGACCATCGACAACGACATCGTGCCGATCAAGCAGTCGCTCGGTGCGAAGTCCGCCGCAGAGCAGTCGAGCATCTTCGCGCAGAACATCATCGCCGAGCACGGCTCGAACCCGAAGATGCTGATCATCCATGAGGTCATGGGCCGTGCCTGCGGCTACCTCACCGCACAGGCGGCCGAGTACTACCAGACCTGGCACTCCCAGCAGGAGTGGCTGCCCGGGATCGGGCACCGCGCCGAGCGCTGGGACGTGCACGCCGTGTTCCTGCCCGAGCTGAAGCTCGACATCGAGGCCGAGGCCGAGCGCCTCAAGGTGGTCATGGACGAGGCCGGCTGCGTGAACATCTTCCTCTCCGAGGGTGCGGGCATCCCCGAGATCGTCGCCGAGATGCAGGCGCGCGGCGAGGAGCCCGAGAAGGACCCCTTCGGCCACGTCAAGATCGACACCATCAACCCCGGCCAGTGGTTCGCGAAGCAGTTCGCCGAGAAGCTCGGCGCCGAGAAGGTCATGGTCCAGAAGTCCGGCTACTTCTCCCGCTCCGCGAAGGCGAACCCCGAGGACATCCGCCTGATCAAGTCGATGACCGACTACGCGGTCCAGGTCGCTCTCGAGGGTGGCTCGGGACTGATCGGGCACGATGAGGAGCGCGGGGATGTGCTGCGCGCCGTCGAGTTCGAGCGGGTCGCCGGGCACAAGGCCTTCGACATCTCCCAGCCCTGGTTCCATGAGGTCATGGAGCGCACCGGCCAGAAGATCGTCGCGGCTGAGAAGCACTGAGCCTCTCCATGATGTCCGGGCGGAGATCCTCATGAGCAGCTCCCGCCCGCGCGTGCGCACCTGGCGCCGCACCCTTCGCGCGCTCGCCCTGACCGGGCGGGCGCGCGATGCGCGTCTCGGGGCCACTGAACCCGCCTGGTCCGGTCCGGAGACGGGCTCCCCCGACCCGACTGTCCATCACCTCGGGCCCGGACCGGGCGCCACCGCGCTCAAGGCGGACCACGGCCCGCTCGCCCCACCGCAGCTGCTGAGGCCCAGTCAGGGGCGGCTCGGCGACTGCTGGGTGATGGCCTCGATGCTCGCGATCCATGAGACGGCTCCGGAGCGTCTGCGTGCTCTCCTCTCTGCCGAGGAGGAGGGCATCGTCACGGTGCGGCTGCCCGCGGTGTCGGTCCCGATCCGCGTGGATCGGATGCTGCCGGTCGATGAGCAGGGGATCTTCCAGTACGGCCGACGGGACGGCGCGAACCCGGGCTGGGTGGGCGTGCTCGAGAAGGCGATCGCCGCCCATGTGGCCGGGGACTACCGCTTCCTGCAGCGCGGCTTCGCCCGTTTCGGCTTCGAGCTGCTGCTGGGCGAGCGGGTCCACTCCCAGCTGCGGATGCCGAGCGCCGCGCAGATCATCACCTGGCGCGACGAGGGGCGGGCGATCGCCGCCTCCACCCATCCGCTCAGCTCGCGTGTTCCCACCGCCGCCGGCCCGTTGCCCCGCAACCATGTGTTCGCGGTGGTCGGCGCGGATGCGCGCAGCGGTCATGTGCACCTGCGGAATCCCTGGCGCCCTGATCAGCTGCTGGTGCTCGATGCCCGCAGCTTCCGCCGCGGGTTCCTCTCGGTGGATGTGACCGCGCCGCTGCGGTGAGGCTCCACGGGGTGCCGGAATCGGACGGATGACCGGCGGGATCTGAACCCGTCACCTCCACGGCGCAGCGTGAGGAGCCGTTCAGCGTCCTGCTGCGTCGAGCCAGGCGTCGGCGATCAGGCGGTGCCCCGGCGGGGTGGGGTGCACGCCGTCCTCGGCGATGCTCTGCGGGGTGTGACCTGCCGCGAGGGCCGTGGCGAGCACCTGCTCGAGATCCACGATGCGGTGGCCGTGCTCCTGCGCGAGCCGGCGGATGATCGCCACCTTGCCGTCGAGGTCGCTGTGGATCCGCGTGCGCTCCTCGTCGATGTCCGCGACGAACGGGATGATCATCAGCACCGGTGCCTCCGGCACCGAGGCGGCGAGCTGCGCGAGGAGGTGGCGGTAGCCCTGCTCGAACGATTCCTCGGTAACATGCTCACCCCGGGTGAAGCGGTGCCAGGAGTCGTTGACGCCCACGTAGATCGTCACCAGGTCGGGGGTGAGGTCCAGGCAGTCGGGGCCGAATCGAGCCTCGAGGTCGGCGACCTTGTCCCCGCCGATCCCGCGGTTGATCACCGTGGAGGTGGGCTCGTGGGCCGCGAAGTGCTCCGCGAGCAGACGGACGTAGCCGTGGCCGAGCTCCTCGGGGTCTTCTCGACGGCCGGCATCGGTGATCGAATCGCCGATGAAGAGCAGGGTGCGGGATGCGGGGGCGGTGGGCGCGGTCATGGCGGACATCGTGCCAGAAATGCGATTCGGATGCTCGAATGATCTGCGACCACTCGCCGCGACACGTCCAGCACTGTGCGGGTCGCGCAGTGCAACGGCTGGTGCTATCGCGACGTCGATACCCGGATCGGTGGCGTTCGGGGTCTTCAGCGACGGCTCTGACGAGGGCGATAACGATGCCGAAGGCGATGCCGATGCCGATGCCGATAGCGATGCCGCCGAACACCCCACCGTAGACTCGCCTTCGACCGCTTGCGCGTCCGATGCCGATCCCGGCTCACGACTGTTCCGCCCCGGATGACTCGTAGGAGTCCCGGACGACTCGTAGGAGTTCTGTGATGTCTGCCCTCACCCTGCCCGCGCTCCCGTTCCCGCTCGAACCGTCGCGGGTGCCATGGGAAGTTGTCGGAGAGGACGAGCTGCGGGCCACCTCCGAGGCCAGAACCGACATCTTCATCGCGCCGTTCCCCGGCGCGGAGCCCACGCTCAATGCGGGGACGCTGTTCGGTACAGCGCCGGAGGGCGACTTCCAGCTCAGCGCACGGGTCACGGTCGGCTTCCACTCGAAGTTCGATGCCGGGGTGCTGATGCTCTGGCACGACGAGGAGCACTGGGCGAAGCTGTGCTTCGAGGCCGCCCCGGACGGCAGCACGACCGTGGTGTCGGTGGTCAACCGCAAGGTCTCCGATGACGCGAACGCGATGATCGTCGAGGGCGAGCAGGTGTGGTTGCGGATCAGCCGGATCGATGGCATCTACGCGTTCCACAGCTCGTTCGACGGTCTGCGGTGGGACATGGTGCGTCTCTTCGCCCTCGACTCCCCCGCTTCTCTGCAGATCGGCTTCGAAGTGCAGTCGCCGACCGGCGAGGGCTGCGACGTCGTCTTCGACCAGATCTCTTTCACCGCAACGCGCCTGGAGGATCAGCGCGACGGCTCCTGAGCGCGCCCGGCAACATGCAGCCAGGTCTCTGAGCCGGCCGGGGCTTGCTGAGGCCCGCTGCAGCGTCCTCAGCGCGACGGGCCCCGGGCTCCGCACCTCCTGCGTCTATCGAGCCGCAGAGCATCGCCCAGCCTCTGCCTGGGGGTGGCCGTGACGAGGTGCTGATCGGCGAGGTGCGAAGGGTCCAAGTCCTCGTGCCGAACGGACTCTGCCAGGCCGAGCTGCGTCTGCAGAGCCGAACCCATCTGCTCTCACCGCACTTGGCCGCTCGTCGCCCCGGTCGACACCGAGAGCCTGGCCTGGGTCAGCCGGTGGACAGGAAGGTCAGACCGTGCGAAGGCGGTCCCCGCGATCGAGCATAAAACTAGGGCCCCTGATCAGCATTTCTGCTGGCCAGGGGCCCTATCTCGTAGCGGGGGCAGGATTTGAACCTACGACCTCCGGGTTATGAGCCCGGCGAGCTACCGAACTGCTCCACCCCGCGTCGACATGTGTAACTCTACGACCCCCTCGCCCCCACGTCCAACCGAGAGTGGTCGAACGTGTGCCATGACACGTTCATAGGCCGTTCACCTGCCTGGACGCCGGAACGCCCGGCCGGATCCGGCGTGGGCCGGCGCCGGTCGGGCGTCCTGGGAGGGATGGTCAGCGACGGATCAGCCGCCCCCGCCATCGGAGGGCTGGGCCGGCACTCCGGTGCCGCCGAGCTCCTTGTTCGCCTCGATCGCACGGTTCAGCGCATCACTGAGACGTGTCTGCGCGTCGCCATAGGCGGCCCAGTTCCCACTGGCCATCGCAGTCTCGGCATCCGTGACCGCGGTGTCCATATCCGTGAGGGCTTGGTCCAGGCGCTCCTGAGCGGTCCCGGCAGCGGGCGGCGGGGCCTGCTGCCCTTCCTCACCCTCGGCCGGAGCCTGCTCGCCCTCATCGACAGTGCCGTCACCCGTCTCGGTGTCAGCAGTGCCGGAGGGTGCGTCAGGGTCGACGACCTCGGCATCACCGGCGTCGGCGCCCGAGTCACCGCCGAAGACGAGGTCCAGCGCCTCGTCGAGCGTCGGCGCGAAGCCGATCTTCTCGCCGAAGGAGACCAGCACCATCTGCAGCAACGGGTACTGGGTACCGCCGCCGGTCTGCGAGGACTGCAGATAGACGGGCTGCACGTAGAGCAGGCCGCCGCCCACCGGGAGGGTGAGCAGGTTGCCGTTGATGACCTCGGAGTTTCCGGACTTCAGCAGGTTCAGCGCCTGGGAGACGTTCGGCTCCGCGTTGAAGGTGGCCTGCACCTGGCCAGGGCCGTTGACCGGGTTCGAGGCCGGCAGCACGAGCAGCGTCATGTCACCGAAGCTGTCGGCGGGGTTCCCTTCGGCGTTCCCGGTCTCCGAGTCCACGGCGAGATAGCCCGTGAGCACGTTCTGGCCGTCGGAGGGGATGAAGCTCGAGGAGAGCATGAACCGCGGGTTCTCCGCGTCAGGCATCTGCATCGTGAGGTACATCGGCGGCTGCGGGGCCTGCTGGCCCGTGGTGCCATCGGTGTTGGTCGGCGCCGGGACGGTGGGATCCGGCGGCACCTGCCAGAAGTCCTGCTGGGTGAAGAAGTCATCCGCGTCGGTGACGTGGTACGTCGACAGGATCTCGCGCTGGGACTTGAAGTAGTCCGCGGGATAGCGCAGGTGCGACATCAGATCGCCGCTGATCTCGGAGGCCGGGCGCAGCGCCTCCGGGAACACCTCAGCCCAGGCCTTCAGGATCGGGTCCTCGGTGTCCCACGTGTAGAGGGTCACCGAGCCGTCGAAGGCGTTCACGACCGCCTTGACGGAGTTGCGCATGTAATTCGCCGAGCGTTCACGGTTGGCGGCCGTGTTGTTCGGATTGGTCTGGGAGTCGTTGACCGTCTGGTCCAGATCCACAGACTGGGCGTACGGATATTCCGTGGTGGTGGTGTAGCCGTCGACCACCCACACCAGCTGATCATCGACCACGGCCGGATACATCTCGGAGTCCAGCGAGAGGAACGGTGCGACCTCACGGACCCGATGCTGAGGGTCGCGGTCATAGAGGATCTGTGACTCCTCGTTGAGGTAGTTGGAGATCAGAATGTTGGGATCGCGGAACTTGATCGCGTACAGCAGCTGGTTGAAGAAGCTGCCCACCGCGGGCCCACCATCACCCTGGAAGGTGTTGTAGACCTGGTCCCCGCCCTCCTCGTCATCGGTGCTGCCACGCTGGTAGTCGAACTCCTCGGGCTCGCTGCCCTCAGGAGCGCCGACGACCGAATAGTCCGGGGAATGGCGACCGAAGTAGACGCGCTCCTCGTGCTCGCTGAACGCGCCGCTGCCCGGCACGCCGGACTGCAGGAAGCTCGGCTCGCCATCGGCGTTGCGACGGTTGCCGTAGGCGGCGGCGGTGCCGTAGCCGTGGGTGTAGATGACGTGCTGATCCACCCAGGAACGATCGGCGAGACCGAACTTGTCCGGCCGCAGCTCACGAACGCCGATCACGGTGTCCTGCAGCTCGCCGTCGATCTCGTAACGGTCCACGCTGAGCACCTCGTCGAAGCCCCAGTACTGGCGGTTCGCCTCACGCTGCTCGAAGGTCGGCGAGATGATGTTGGGATCCATCAGTCGGATCTGCGCGGTGGTCGAAGCATCCTCACGCAGCGCCCCCGGCTCAGCATCGGTAGTGGCCGTGTACGGGACCTCGTTGACATCGTCGAGGTTGAACGCGGTGCGAGTGGCGTCGATGTTGTTCTGGATGTAGGGCTGCTCGAGCGCACGCTCGTTGGGCTGGACCTGGAACTGTTGGATGGCCCACGGGTAGAGGTTCCCGACCACCAAGGTGGAGAGGATCATCAGGCCCGCGCCGATCGCGGGGATGCGCCAGTCGGAGCGGAAGATCCACACCACGAACATCGCCGCCACCACGATCGAGGCGATCGCGAGGATGGTCTGCGCGGGCAGGATGGCGTTGTGGTCCGCGTAGGAGGCGCCTTCGAAGCGTGTATGGACGGCAGTGAGCAGGTCATAGCGCTGGAACCAGTGGCCAGCGCCGAGCAGCAGCACATAGATCGTGGCCAGCACTCCGAGATGCCGCCGTGCGGACCGGGTGACCTCGAGCCCGCTGTCCTGACCCCAGCTGACGCCGCCATAGATGAAGTGACCGATCACGGCGCCGACGATCGAGACCAGCAGCACGAACTGCCCGAAGGAGATCAGCATGTCGATGAGTGGCAAGGTGAAGACGTAGAACGAGATGTCATTCTCGAAGATCGGATCGACCTGGCCGAAGTCCTGGGGGTGCAGGAAAAGCTGCACGTCCTTCCAGCCCCGTGACAGAGCCAGCCCGCCGAAGGCACCGATCACGACCGGAGCACCGTAGGTGAGCCCACGGCGCAGCGGATCCACGGCGGCGCGGAACTGCTCGAGCGCCTCCTGCTCACGAGTGACCGGCGGGTACACGGGACGCCTGGTGTAGGCCATGCGCAGGCTGAGGAACAGCGGGACTGCGAACACGATGAAGCCGACCAGGAACAGGAGCGCCTGGGTGATCCAGCGGGTCATGAGCACATCGGTGAACTCGAGCTGGTCCATCCAGAGGTACTTGGTCCAGATCTCGGAGGCGAGGACCAGCAGGACGATCAGCAGCGCGAGGATGCCGATGGTGATCGCCAGCGGCGAGATCCGCCGGGGACCGCCAGAGCTCGCGTCAGGGGCCGGTCGTGGGCGCGGCCGTGGCATGTCGCCGAACGGGGCGGAGAAACTCACAGATAACCTCAGGTGCCTCGGTGCCGGAGCCCGTGATCACATCGCCTGCTGGGCAGGGGACGAGACTCCGGTATCCGGGTACAGTGTGGTGCCGCCGCGAGACGCGACGGTCCACCCATTCTGTCAGGCCGAACCTGTGAGGGACCTCTCGATCCGATGACGACTCCGGCCCCGGACCCACTCGACGCCTCCACCGCCGCGCTTGCCGCTGCGGTTCTCGAGGTCGCCCGCCATGTGGAGGGCAGCGTTCTGCCCGCACCACGCCTGTTCGCCCTGGCCCGCAGCGCGGAGCTGATGGCAGCCTCCCCGTCGCTCGCCGCGCTGCTCGGCGCGGCAGACGGCGAAGCCGGCGCCCCCGACGATCTCCATCTCACGCCGATCGATCTCGACGACGGCTCCCCCACCGCGGCTGATCCGCTCGCCGTGCTCGAGTCGGCGCAGTGGCCGGAGCTGGCTGCGGGCGGGGCGATCGTCTGCGACCTCGCACCGTCCGCGTGGAGCGCCCGCGATGACGAGAAGGACCAGAAGCTGCCCAGCGGCAGCTCCTTGCGAGTGGTCGTGGCTGCGCTGGCCGACGGCACCACCTGGTCTGCGGTGCAGCGCAGCGACAAGGACGACTACGTCCTCGGCGCCGCGCTGCTGCCGGAGATCTCCCAGGCTCTCGTCCAGACCCTGCAGGCCGCCGACTGAGACCGGTGGTGAGTCGAGCTCAGAAGACCGACGCATAGGAGTCGTCGTTCGACCCCTCCTCCACGGTCGTCGCCTCGTCGTCTCCGGTCGATGTGTCAGCCTCGACTGCCGTTCCCGCGGGCAGGACCTCCCCGGTGTTCGGATCCATATCGGGCACATCCACCGACCGCAGAGGGCGGGCGAAGCTGGTGCTGCCGAAGGTGAGGTCGTGGCCGATTGCCTCTGCCTGGATGTTCAGAGAGTGGCGGGCGGTGTTGTCCTCACCGGTCCACTCGGAGGTGTTCAGCCGGCCGGTGACGATGAGCGGCTGACCCTTGCGCACCGAGGCGAGCAGGTTGCGCGCCAGCTGTTTCCGAGCGAACACGGTGACGAATTCGGTCTTGCGGTCGGTGAAGTCCTGCGCGGACGAGTTGTAGTAACGCCCGGTGACCGCGACCCGCACCTTGGCGGTGACGGATCCGTCGTCCTGCGGATGTGAGGTGGGGTCGGCGGTGGCGTTGCCCATGATGGTGGTCTGGATATCCCGCATGGCGGTGTCCTTCCTCAGGTACCGGGACTTTCCCGGCCTCGGCTCCCTGCCGATGCCCTCAGCGTCGCGGTCGCGCCCCGTCGCTTCCAGTGCAGAGCGATTCCTGTGGACGAAGCGGCTCTGTGGAGGAACGGTCGGGCGGGAGTGAGGTGCGGACAGCGCAGCGGCCGGCCCCTCCGTGGAGGGACCGGCCGCTGTCATCCCGGACACGGGCCGGTGACGGCCCGCGCAACGAGGTGGATCAGACGCTGAATCGGATCCGGCACTGAGTCGGATCCGACGCCGAGCCGGATCAGGCGCTGGTGCTGATCATGCGCCGGAGCAGGTCAGGCCTTGGGGATGACCAGGCCGGAGGCGTTGCTCGTCGCGTTCTCGAACCGCGCCTGAACATCGGCCCAGTTCACGATGTTCCAGACCGCCTTGACGTAGTCAGCCTTCACGTTCTGGTAGTCCAGGTAGAAGGCGTGCTCCCACATATCGAGCTGGAACAGCGGGATCGTTGCGACCGGCACACCGTTCTGCTGATCGTAGAACTGCTCGATCACGAGGTTCCCGCCGAGCGGCTCGTATGCCAGCACAGCCCACCCCGAGCCCTGGATGCCCAGCGCCGCCGCGGTGAAGTGCGCACGGAACGCATCGAACGAGCCGAAGAACTCATCGATCGCCTGCGCGAGCTCACCGGTGGGCTTGTCGCCACCCTCGGGCGAGAGGTTCTTCCAGAAGATCGAGTGGTTCGTGTGACCACCGAGGTTGAACGCGAGGTCCTTCGAGAACTGGTTCACGGTCCCGAAATCATTCGCCTCGCGAGCCGCGGCAAGCTTCTCCAGCGCCGTGTTCGCGCCCTTGACGTAGGTCGCGTGGTGCTTGGAGTGGTGCAGCTCCATGATCCTGCCCGAAATCGAGGGATCCAGCGCGCCGTAGTCGTAATCGAGATCAGGAAGCGTGTACTCCGCCATGTGGATCATCCCTTCGTCGTGTGGTGCGCGGGGCCAGCTGGTGCGGGACCCGCCGTGCCATCCATCCTGCCACGATGGACTGCGAGTTGGCAGGGTCGCCAGCATCCGCCTCTTCCCCAGCACGGAGTACGGCCGACGCGCGGCGGCGTGTGGGCCCTGCGGGCCACAATGGGTCAATGGCCCTGTCTCGCCGCGCTCTCCCCTCGTTCTTCTCTGCTGCCACCGCGACGTGGTTCGCCGAGTCGTTCGAGTCGCCCACCCCAGCGCAGTCGGCTGCGTGGGAGGCGATCGAGCGCGGTGATGACACGCTGGTCGTCGCACCGACCGGCTCGGGCAAGACTCTCGCCGCCTTCCTCACCGCGATCGATCGCCTGGCGACGTCACGCGCCGAACGGCAGCCGACCATTGCTGCGAATACCGGATCCGGGCGCGGCCTCACCCGGGTCCTGTACCTCTCCCCCTTGAAGGCCCTCGGCGTCGATGTCGAGCGGAACCTGACCTCGCCCCTGGTGGGCACGGCACGGGCGGCGGAGCGGCTGGGAACGCCCCGCTCCGCGATCAACGTGGGCGTGCGCACCGGGGACACGCCGGCCGCCGAGCGTCGGCGGCTGATCTCCCATCCCCCGGAGATCCTGATCACCACTCCCGAGTCACTGTTCCTGATGCTCACCTCCCAGGCGCGCGAGACGCTCCGCGGGGTGGACACGGTGATCCTCGACGAGGTGCATGCGGTCGCGGGGACGAAGCGGGGCGTGCACCTCGCACTGTCGCTGGCCCGGCTCGATGCGCTGCTCGAGGCGCCTGCCCAGCGCATCGGGCTCTCCGCCACCGTCGAACCGGTCCAGGAGGTCGCCGATTTCCTCACCGGCTCCGGCCGTGTCCGCGAGGTGACCGTGGTGAGACCGGAGTCGACCAAGCGCTGGGACATCACCGTGACGCTCCCGGTGCGCGATCTGCAGGCGATCGAGCCTCCCGCCGATGCGGTCGACGACGAGGACGTGTCCGGCACCATCTGGCCGCATGTCGAACGTGCCGTGCTCGAGGAGGTCCTCGCACATCGTTCAACCATCGTCTTCACGAACTCCCGCAGCCAGGCTGAGCGCCTGACCGGCAAGCTCAACCGCCTGCACGCGCGGCGGTCCGCCGCCGATGGAGCCCCGGAGCCTGCTGGAGATGAGCTCGAGGACATCGCCCGCGCCCATCACGGCTCGATGTCCAAGGAGGTGCGCGCTGGGATCGAGGAGCAGCTGAAGTCCGGGACGCTGCGCTGCGTGGTCGCGACCTCGTCGCTCGAGCTCGGGATCGACATGGGCGCGGTGGACCTGGTCCTGCAGGTCGCCGCGCCGATGTCCGTCTCGAGCCTGCTGCAGCGGGTGGGTCGCGCGGGACATGACGTCGGTGCGGTCTCCCACGGTTCCCTGCATCCGTTGCACGCCGCAGATGTGCTGCGCTCCGCCGTCGCGGTGCAGGAGGCGGTCGCGGGCAGGATCGAGCCGCTCTCCGTGCCGCGCAACGCTCTGGACGTGCTCGCCCAGCACACCGTCTCGGCCGCCGCGATGGATGATCTGCAGGTCGAGGACTGGTTCGACCTGATCCGCACCGCGCATCCCTACCGGGCGCTGCCCCGCTCCGCCTTCGACCAGACCATCGATCTGCTGGCCGGCCGCTATCCCTCCACCGACTTCTCCGAGCTCCGGCCGCGGCTCGTGCACGACCACGAGACCGGGACCCTGTCGGGCCGTCCCGGCGCCCAGCGCCTCGCGGTCACCAGCGGCGGCACGATCCCCGACCGCGGCCTGTACCCGGTGCATCTGGTCGCGAGCGAGGACGATTCGCAGCCGCGGCGGGTGGGCGAGCTGGACGAGGAGATGGTCTACGAGTCCCGTCGCGGGGATGTGATCACGCTGGGCACCACGAGCTGGCGGATCGAGGAGATCACCGCTTCGCGCGTCACCGTCTCCCCCGCCTTCGGCATGAGCGGGCGGATCCCCTTCTGGCATGGCGACGGCGACGGGCGCCCGGCGAGCCTCGGCCGAGCGATCGCGACGGCGCAGGCGGAGCTCGCCGGAGCCGACCGCACCGACGCCGCTGCCCGCCTGGCCGCGCTCGGCCTCGATGAGAACGCCCGCACCGTGCTGCTGGACCACCTGGCCGAGCAGCAGCAGGTCACCGGCGTGGTTCCCGGGCCGCAGCAGCTCGTCGTCGAGCGGTTCCTCGACGAGCTCGGCGACTGGCGGGTGGTGCTGCACTGCGCCTACGGGCAGCGGATCACCGGTCCCTGGGCGCTCGCGGTCGGTGCCCGGGTGGAGGAGCGGTACGGCCTGGACGGCCAGGTGATGGCGGCCGATGACGGGATCGTGCTGCGCATTCCCCACGGTGAGGAGCCGCCCGGCGCGGACCTGTTCGTGTTCACTCCGGAGGAGATCGAGGAGGAGGTGCGCCGTCTGGTGGGCTCCTCCGCCCTGTTCGCGGCCCGGTTCCGCGAGTGCGCGGCCCGTGCCCTGCTGTTGCCGCGGCGGGATCCGAACCAGCGCGCGCCGCTGTGGCAGCAGCGGCAGCGCTCCGCCCACCTGCTCGAGGTGGCGCGGCCGCACCCGGACTTCCCGATTATGCTCGAGGCGGCGCGCGAGTGCCTGCAGGACGTCTACGACCTGCCCGCCCTGGTGGAGCTCATGGGGCAGATCGGCGGGCGCCGGGTGGAGGTGCGCGAGGTCGAGACCCCCTCCCCCTCGCCCTTCGCGCGCTCGCTCCTGTTCGGCTATCTCGCCCAGTTCATCTACGACGCCGACGCACCGCTGGCCGAGCGCCGCACCGCCGCACTCGCCCTGGACCAGTCGCTGCTCGCGGAGCTGCTGGGCACGGTGAGCCTGCGCGAGCTGCTGGATGCCGAGGTGATCGCCGAGGTGGAGCAGCGCCTGCAGGGCCTCACCGCCGAGCGTGCCCTCCATGGCACCGAGCAGATCGCCGACACGCTGCGGCGCCTCGGCCCGCTCACCCGCACCCAGCTCGCCGAGCGCAGCGCCGAGGGCCTCGATCTGGGGGCCGCGCTCGACGAGCTGCGGGATGCCCGGCGGATCATCACGGTGCGCCTGGCCGGGGCGGAGCATCTCGCCGCGGTCGAGGACGCAGGGCTGCTGCGTGACGCGCTCGGCACCGCGCTGCCGCCTGGCATTCCGCAGGCCCATCTCGCCCCCGTGGATCGGGCCGTCGCGCAGCTGCTCTCCCGCTGGGCGCGCGGCCGCGGGCCGTTCCTCGCCGGCGAGCCGGTTGACGTCTTCGGCCTGGCTCCTGGTGTCGCGCGCAGCGCCCTCGAGCAGCTCGCCTCCGAACGGGCGCTGCAGCAGGGCGAGTTCACGCCTGGCCGCGAGGGCGAGGAATGGGTCGATGCGGAGGTGCTGCGGCGCATCCGTCGGGCGAGCCTCGCCGCCTCGCGGCGCGAGATCGCGCCGGTGCCCGGTCCCGTCTACGCACAGTTCCTCGGGCAGTGGCAGCACCTGGCGGGTCGACGGCCCGACGGCCGACGGGAGAGTGCGCACTGGCGCGGCCGGGACGGCCTGCTCTCGGTGATCGACCAGCTCACCGGGGTGTCCCTGCCGCTGTCGGCCTGGGAGTCCCAGGTGCTGCCGGCGCGGCTGCCGGAGATCACCCCCGCGATGCTCGACGCGGCCTTCGCCTCCGGAGAGCTGGTGTGGACCGGGCACGGCCGACTCGGCGGGGACGACGCCTGGATCCGGCTCCATCTCGCTGACGCTCTGCCGCTGGGCCTGGACGCGACCGCGCTCGAGGAGGCCGCGGCGGATCTCGCAGACGGCTCCCCCGCAGCCCGGATCCTCGCGCTGCTGCGCGGCACACCCGGGGCGCTGCGGCACGGGGAGATCCTCACCGCGCTCGCGGACCAGGGCCAGGCGCTCGAGCCCGCCGCGGTGCACGAAGCGCTGTGGGACCTGGCCTTCCGTGCCCTGATCACCAACGATTCCTTCGAGGCGCTGCGCAGCTATGGCCGCGGCTCGGCCCCGAAGTCCGCGGCGCGCGGCGCGGGACGCTCCCGTCCGCTCACCCGGCGCGGGGCGGCACGGCTGTCGGCCGCGATGCTGCGTCAGGGCGCTAGCTCGGTCTCCGAGCTCGTGGCCGGTCCCGTCGGCGCGGGGCGCTGGTCCGCCGTGCGGGTCGAGGGCGTGGACCCCTCAGCTCGGGCCGCGGCGATCGCGACGCTGCTGCTGGACCGGCACGGGGTGGTCACCCGCGGGGCGATGGACGTCGAGGACGTCCCCGGCGGTTTCGCCGCGGTGTACCGCGTGCTCGGAGCGCTCGAGGAGAACGGTGCCTGCCGCCGCGGCTACTTCATCGACGGGCTCGGCGCCTCGCAGTTCGCGCCTGTCGAGGCGGTGGACCGTCTGCGCGACCGGGACCGAGAGGCGGAGACGGGACGAGGCGGCGAGGAAGGAGAGAGCGGCCCGTCGGCCGACGCCCTCTGCGTCGCACTCGCCGCGACCGACCCCGCGAACCCCTACGGTGCGGCGCTCCCCTGGCCTCCGATCACGATCCCGCCGCCCGATGGCGCGACCGCCCGCCCCGCCCGTCGCGCCGGGGCGCTCGTGCTGCTGGCCGACGGGCAGGTAGCAGCCTTCGTCGACAAGGGCGGCAAGCACCTGCTGTGGTGGGCCGACGACTCGGCGACCCAGGGGCTCGCCGCACAGCTGGTGCGGGCGATCGCCGAGGACTCCCGCCTGCCGCAGCTGCGGCTCGAACGGATCAACGGCCACCCGATCGACGCCGCCGCGGTCACCTCGATCGGTGAGGCGCTCGTGGCGGGCGGCAGCTACCGCTCGCCGCGCTCGATCCGGCTCAGGGCGGGCGATCGCTGATGCCGGGAAGTCTGCTGATGGTAGGACATCTGCTGATGCCTGAGAGGGACTGCTGATGCCCGAAGGTGACACCGTCGCCCGGCAGTGCCGGATTCTGCATGACGCCCTCGCCGGGGCGGTCCTGACCACATGTGATCTCCGGGTC
Organism: Brachybacterium sp. AOP29-B2-41; assembly: GCF_052378395.1. Classification (NCBI taxonomy): domain Bacteria; kingdom Bacillati; phylum Actinomycetota; class Actinomycetes; order Micrococcales; family Dermabacteraceae; genus Brachybacterium; species Brachybacterium sp. AOP29-B2-41. Next base: position 52,552 of record NZ_JBQSXR010000010.1, on the reverse strand, counting down.
CCGCGCTCCGCGACCGCCGACCTCGTCGGCTGGCGTGTGCACGAGGTGCGGCCACGTGGCAAGCACCTGCTGATGCGGCTGCTGCCACCGGTCCCGGGACCGGCGCCGCTGACCCTGCACACCCACCTCATGATGGACGGGATCTGGCACGTGAACGGGAAAGCCCTGCGCTCGAGCGACACCAGTGCCGGGCCCCGACCTGCGGACACGATCCGCGTGCTGCTCACCGCCCAGCACGAGGACGGCCGCGAGGCCCGTGCGATCGCCTACGACGTCAAGCAGGTGCGCCTGGTGCGCACCGCCGACGAGGATTCGCTCGTGGGCCATCTCGGCCCGGATCTCCTGGATCCCACGTGGGACGAGGACGCAGGGCTGCGCGACCGCGCCATCGTGAACCTGGCTGCGGACCCCGAACGCCCGATCGGGCTCGGGCTGCTCGATCAGCGCAACCTCGCCGGCATCGGCAACATCTACCGCAGCGAGCTTTGCTTCCTGCGCCGTGTCCACCCCGCCGCCCCGACCGGTGCCGCGGGCGACCTCGGCGAGTTCGTTGATCTCGCACGTCGGCTCCTGGTGCTGAACCAGGCCCGTTCGGTGCGGGTCACCACCGGCGGGATGCTGGGCCGGGACGGGGACCTGTGGGTCTACGGACGCGGCGGGAAGCAGTGCCGCCGCTGCCGCGCCCGGATCGAGCGAGGGGACCTCGCTGACCCGAGGCTGGAGGGGGCGGAGGCGCGGGTGCTGTGGTTCTGCCCGCGGTGCCAGGCCGGTCCCGGCGCTCCGCTACCGGGAGGGCGTCTACCGGGAGGGCGGCGGCAGGACACCGGCGCTCGGGGCGGTCGGCGCCGGTGGGCGGGTAGCGAGTAGCGAGTAGCGAGTAGCAGGTAGCCCTCGCCGCTCAGGAGAGGATCCGCCGAGGCTGCCCCGCCCCGTCCGTCCCGAGCCAGCCGCGCAGGATCAGCACCAGCGCCGCACCCGAGAGAATCCCATCGTCGATCCCCGGGGGCAGCAGGAAGACCATCAGCACCAAGGTGACCAGGCACATCATGAGTGACAGAGCGAGGCCCCAAAGCCGGTTCCGCCACAGCGCTACCGCGCCGAGGATCCGCAGCACCGCGAACACGCCGCTGAGCAGCATCATCGGGTAGAGATTCTCCTGGAGGTAGCCGAGGGCGAAGATCTCAGTACGCTCGGTGATCACCTCCGGGGGGATGTCGAGTGCGAGCAGGCACAGGACTCCGAGGAACACCGTGGCCTCCATGAGGATGCCCTGCATCAGGATCAGGACCGCAGCGGCGCGCAGCTGACGATGACGGGAACGGGCGGAGTCAGGAACCATGGACTCAGAGAAGCATCACCTCCATCGGTGCCGGGGGCCGGTCCGCACGATGGGAGGGCCGGATCCTCGGTAGACTCATCCGCCGTCAGCCTCCATAGCTCAATGGATAGAGCAACGGCCTTCTAATCCGTAGGTTGCAGGTTCGAATCCTGCTGGGGGCACTACTGACCAGGCAATACGCCTGATCAGACCGCATGTAGATGCCGAGTTTTCGGCACGTTTGGCTCATTCGTTGGCTTTTTCCGCCCGTCCCGAAGCATCTGGAGCACGTTCCCGGCATCCTTCGGTGCGGTTACAGAGTCCGCATAGGTGCGGAGGGTGAACGATGCATCCTCGTGGCCGACGTGAGCGGCAACCTGGTTCGGCGACATGCCAGCATCGAGAAGATCGGTGACCACCGTCTTACGGAACGTGTGGGTTGTGGCCCACGGCACGTTCACGTCCTCGTGGTCGAAGACGTGGCGCATCGCATCGTTGACATTGCTCTGGTCCCTCCAGGTGCCGTTGATGGACGGGAACACCGCGCCGTCCTCCGACATGGGGAGCGGCTTCTCGTGCCCAACCTTCGTCATGCGGGCGTGGCGCTCGCGCAGCAGGTCGGCAGTGTCGGAGGGAATGAAGACGTTGCGAGCACTCCTGGTGGTCTTTGTCCACGGCTGACGCACGATGCCCTCCCCCTTGACGCGGCCCAGCGTGCCGCCGATGCTCACGTGCGGAGACTTCCCGGTGAGCTTCACATCCTCCCAGCGGAGCGCCAGTGCTTCGCCGATGCGAACACCTGTGCCGAGCATGAAGCGGATCAGGTCGGCAGTGTCGTTGTCGTTGGTCCGCCTGTCCTTCTCGATGAAGGTGAGCAGGCGCTCCTGATCCTCAGCGGTGAGAGCCCGGTCAGTGTCCCTCTCGCGCAGCACCTTGCCATCCTCCAGCGCCTTGCGCTCCGTCTCCGTCTTCACCTTCGCCTCAGTGCGGCGTGAGCGCTTCACTGCACCCATGCCAGCCATCGGGCCGGGGGCGGAGACGATGCCGTAGCCAACGGCGCGCTTGAACATGCCGCCAACTACTGACTTCACACTGTGCGCCGCGCCGTTGCCGTGATCGTTGGCGATGCCCTGCAACCACTCCCGCAGCTCCAGGTGCGCCAGCGAGGAAAGCTCGCGCCCGTTGAACTTGTGGCCCGCAGTGAGCACGCGATTGCGCATCGCATCGGAGTAGACGCGGACGGTGGCATCGGAATAGTCCGAGTCATCCGACTCGATCCATGCAAGGTGCAGAGCGCCGAAACCGTCCCAGGTGGACGGGATCGACATGGTTGCATCCTTCGCCCCCATAGCCTCCAGCCTGGCGGCGTACTGTTCCCGTGCCTTGCGCTTCACCGCATCCTCAGCAACGGAACGGTTCCGGCCACGGGCCTGCACGCGGACCGGACGCCCACCATCCAGTGCGCCGTACCTGGTGTTGGCGATGTAGTAGGAGATGGCCCTGCCCGTCGCATCTTTGTTGCCGTCCTTGTCGTACGCGGTCACCTGCACCGCGCCAACCTCGCCTGCCGCAAGTCTGTTCTTTGCCATGCCCCGAGAGTACGGCGCGAGCCAACGAATAGCAAGGTCTCCCGAGAGGAAATGCACAGGTCATCGCGTCGCGGACCTAGGGATAGAGGGGGTGGGGGGGCGACCCCTGGAAATGTACGGAAGTCCCCCCGCTGGTCTCAGCCGACGCACTTTTGTACGGGTTTCATAGGCTCGCTTGACGCCAAGATACTTCCGCAACTCGCTCGGCGTGGTGTACGTCTTGCCGTCTCGCCCGGTGATCTGTCGCGGCTCGCCGTCAGGTGACAGATTTCTGTCACCTCGGATGTCCCGCTGAACGGTGTCGTAACTCGCCCCCACGATGGACGCGATGGCCCTCGTGGACATGCCTTCGTCGGCGTCGTCCCCACTGGCCCTAGAGCAGCCCGGGAACGCCTACCCCTCCGGGAGTACCCCTAGACCCTCCGGGGCGCTCCAAAGACGAGTGCGGCCATCGTCTGATGGGTATGAGCGCCCGAGTCGGTGAGCAGCGAGGCGGTGGACATGAAGAAAGCGCCCCATCTCCAGCACTAGGCCAGAGATGGGGCGCTTGATGGAGTTGTGGATCAGGACCAGCGGCCCCGGCGGACCTCGGAGTAGGTCATTTCCTCAGCACCGAGACGGATCAGCTCGGCGATGTTGGGGTCAGCCTTCGCCGCCACGGCGCGGACGACACCGCCGATGTTCACGGCCTGGTAGGTCCGCCCGTCAACGATGAGGTGGGTCGGCTTGTTCTTCTCCGGGTACAGCGTGCCGATGGTGACGCGCACGGGGTGGTCAGGGTCGGTGGGGTTGCTCTGCTCCTGCCCGGCCTGCTGGGCAGCGGTCAGTGCATGGCCGATGAACCGGTCCCAGTCCTCGGCAGCCTCCTTGGCGTCTCTGAGTGCCTGTGCAGCCTTCTGCTCGGCCTCGGCGACTCGGCGCTGATATTCGGCGTACTTGGCTTCAATGCCGTTCACTCCATCGGCGGCGAGGACCAGCAGCTCCTCTCGACGAAGAGTGCCAACGGCATTGGGGAGGGTGATCGTCCGCAGCTTCTCCAGATGCTCGGCGCGACGGGAGATCAGGCTCTCCAGCCCGTCCAGGCGGTCAAGATCCGTGGGGGTGAGTAGTCCCTTCTCGGCGAGAACGTCATGTTCAGCCTGGAGGGGTTCAAGCTCGGCGGCGAGAGCAGAGATGGAGGACTCGACTTCCTTCACGTACTCCTCGGCCCTCGGCGAGAGTGACGGGAGACTTCTGGGTGTTCTTCTTGGCGGTCATAGTGAGCTGCTTTCTGTTGATGATTTTCTACTACTCGTCGGATAGTCGGTCGGGCTTCGCCCTCCCTCCGATCCTCCTCGTGTTGTAGTTGCTCTTCATTGAAGGTCAGCGAAGGAAAGGCTTGAAGGAAATGAACTTGAAGGTAATGAAATTCCTGTTCTTCTCTTCGCCGCCTCGTCGAACATTCGGTCGGGCTTCGCCCTCCCTCACGTTCCCCTCGCCGCACTTCTGTTCTTCGCTGACTCCTGCATCCAGATGCGCGATGCGGGTGCCGGATGCCAGAGACGCCCGTGTAGAGCGGGCGTGCCGGATGCCGGATGCCGGGGCGCGATGCTGGAGGGACAGCGGTTCCTATAAGAGAAAATGTGCGCAGGGGGTATCGTTGCAGGTAAACACTTCTAGTCAACTACACACTTTCCGCGTGAGTGGTACTTGCCGAGACCCGGGCGGACAAAGTGCGCACCCCTACCGGTATCGGAGGTCCAGCTCGACCCTGGTAGTGGTGGCCGTGGCGGCTATTCCGTCCCCCCGCATACGAGCCAGGGCGTTAGTTACACTCCCCGGCGACATACCGGTGACTCTCGCCAGCTCGCCACGCTCAAACTCGGCCACACCATAACGATTCGCTCGGCGACCGCACTCCAGGGCAGCTTGCGCGGCGGTTAGTGAGGTCGTGGAGTTGGCGTAGTCGAGTACGGCAAACGGAATGAACGTCCCGCGTCCCATTGGCGAGATTCGAGATTCGACGGCCCGGAGCGCCAGCTCGACACCTTCTCCGGAGGGTGCCGGGTCGAATCCCGGCTCGGGAAATACGTCATCGGGCCACGGCTCCGAATCCCCGTCCTGGGGGAGCCTCTTCCCATCCGGGGCCGGGTCGGAGTCCTTCCACCACTCCATCGAGTCGGTCTGCCGCCCGTGCCGGTACGCCCATGCATCCACGGCCCCGATGGCATCCGGATGAATGATCAGCCCCGCCTCGATTCGCTGGACCAGGGCCACGGCCTCACTCTCCAGTGCATCGCACGCCCGCTGTGCCGTTCGGCGTGAGCCGCCAGCGATTCGACCGACTGCGGAGACGGAGCACGGCATGTTCTCGTAGATGGCGGCGAGCGCCCGCCTCTCGCGTGCCGTGAGTCCGCTCTGAATCGTCCTCGCGTATGCCAGGGAGTCCTCGGTGTGAACCTCCGATGTGATACCTCCGGCGTCTCCCTGAACCATCGTCGCCGTCATGCCGCCTCCCCGCTCTCAGCCTCGGTGCCGTAGGCGACCATCGACCGCAGCTCGGTCGGTGTACTGCCCTCGGCGAGCGCTCCGGCCTCGATCAGTCCGTCGATCCGGGCTCGCACAAACCCTGAGGAGGCTCGCCGGCGGCCCGGTTGTGCCAACCACGCTGGTAGCTGACCCTTCCGTAGGACCGTGATCCCCTCGGAGTCCGCGAAGACGATTGATGCCAGCATGATCCTCAGGTCCGGGTGGACGGCGGCGTTCTTCATGAAGGCGACGGCCTCAGACTCGATTACGTTCACTGTCCGCGTGCCGCTCATCGACTCAACTCCAGGCGCTCCTGGGAGCTGTCACGGGTAAGGATGCCCATTGAGATGCATTGCCGGATCGCGGCTTCTACGTCCACGTTCTTCGCCTTCTCCTCCTCCCCCGTGGCAAGTGCTCGGCGCAGCTCCACGCAGGAAGGCGGGCACCACGCCAGCGTCTCGGTGTCGCAGTGGATCAGCACTGTGGCCCACAGCAGCGCAGCCTTATAGGGACGGTCGGCCTTGACGGCCTGTAGATGTCCGCGCAGGGCGGGATTGTCGTGCATAGTGGTCTCCTCGATACGGGCAGGGAGCGGCCCGGGCAGTAGTTGTGTGTTGCGTCCAGCCGTCAGGCGCAGCGGTGCGCGGATGGGCTGTCAGTCGGGCAGGAACGGTCCGGAGTCCGGGGGTTCTAGCGGCCTGCGGGCGGCAAGGTGCCTCCGAGTGCCACTCCGACCCCACACGGCTCTAAAGCGTGCGGGCTCCGCAGGGTTAATGCCCGTGGATCGGCTACGCCGCCCCGTGGATCGCTCGCATGTTCCGCGTGCGCTGGTCCAGCTCCTTCTGGGAGAGTCGCCGCTTCGCAGCCTTGGTCAGGGTGAAGTCGGCGACCGCGATCAGGAACTCGACCGTCTCCCCATCGGTGAAGCGGCTCCTCGTCTCCGTGAACCGGCCATCGGCTCGGAGTCGTGCGATCTGGTGCGGCGAGGATGAGGTGATGCTGACCTGATCGTCCATCTCGGTCCAGACGACCACGGTCTCCCGCTCAGCGCGGGTGTAGGCGCTCATCGTGCAGCCGCCACGGTCTCCAGCTCTGCGATGTACGCGAGGATGTCGGAAAGTCGCCACCTCCGAGCACGGGACCCCACGAGGACGGAGCGGGGACCCTTCTTCTCCACAACCCAGTTGCTCAATGTCTGCGGGCGCAGCCCCAGCATCCGCGCAGCCTCGTCGCGGGTGAGCAGTCGCTCGCCGCCGGGTGGAAGGTGATCGGCGGGCCGGGCGGGCCGGGACTTGACGGCAGTGAAGTTCATGTGGTTCTCTTCTCTTGGAATTGATTGCAGCGGCTCCCGCGTCTTGGCGGATTGGGGAGCTGGAGACCGGAACCTCACCGAGGTGTCCGGCCCTTACCATGCGTAGACGGCAGATGTCAGACTATACGCCCTAGCGGTACACCTCGTGGTCACCCGGCTATACCTCACTTTTGGGTCTTCGTCAACTGTATACCTAGTGGTGACTCGGCGCGACGAGTCAGATGCCAATTTGTCAAGCTTGCCAGGTCACACCGGCGTGTCTCTCGGCGTGCCGAACTACCCCTGCAGCAGCCTGGGCCAGAGCCCGGCGAGCGCCGGGTGCCACTCGACCCCAGCCGCGCCGGCGGCGTAGACGGGCGGCTCGTCTGATCCCCAGAGTTCCCACGGATCATTAGGTGCGGGGCCGACCAGGAACCTCCCATGCTCCAGCAGGGCCACAACGGCGTAGCCCAGCACCCGCAGCTCCGTGTCCAGGTCGCGCCCGGAGTGCAGCCACTCCACAGGATCGACCTGGAGCGGATCTACGGCAAGGCCGACCCCTACGTGCGCGGCATGGTCGATCAGTGCGGCGTGGTGCTCGGTGAAGACGGGCTCGACAGTAGGGTATGCGGTGCTCATCGTGGGACCTCCTAATGTTCCTTCGTTGGCTCATAGGTTGGCTCATTGGTTGGCTTTATCCGCTAGCAAGTGTCGCCGATCCGGGCCTTGCGAGTGACTCCTAGCCGTTGACCAGGTACGGCAGGGAGTCCAAGTGTTCACCTGGGAAGACGCCCCCGGGAATCCGTAGGTTGCAGGTTCGAGTCCTGCTGGGGGCACTGTCACGTGTCAACGCTCTAGGAGCCTCCGATGATCCTGAAGATCCTCACCTTCGGGGCGATCGCCCTGCTGCTCCTGCTGCGCCTGGCCCGCACCCGATTCGGGGCCCGGCTGCTCGGCGTGCCGCAGAGGGTGCTGGAGATCGTGTTCCTGGTCGCGCTGCTGCTCGCCGGGGTTCTCGCGGTGGTGTTCGAGCAGTGGATCCTGCTGGTCGTGGTCGTGATATTGCTGGTGCTCAGCGCGATCGAGGAGCTGAGGCGTCGTACGGCGAAGCGCCCGAATCCTACGTCCCGTCGCTCAGCCACCGGTTCCCTGCGGCGCTGACCTCGGGCAGCCAGCCGATGGCCTCAGAGTTCGCGGCCGTGCTGCGAGGCGCCCTCGTTCCACTGTGTGACCCAGGTCGGGACGTCGAGGTGATCGGGCAGCGGCTTCACCAGGTCGAGCACCTCGCCCATCGGCACCGAGCCGCCGGTCCTGCGCAGGAAGCGGGCGCGCACGATCGCGTCGGCGATCACCTTTCCGTCGCGACGGAAGACCTGCTCCATATAGATCCAGCGGCCATCGTGGCCGATCACCCGGGAGGCGAGATCGAACTGCTCCCACAGCATCAGGGACTTGCGATAGGTGATGGTCTGCCCGGCCACCACCGGATACCAGCCCTGGTCGGAGATGCGCTTCCAGAATCCTGAGCGGACCATGAGATCCATGCGCCCCAGATCCATCAGCGTGAGATACCGACCGTTGTTCATGTGTCGTTGCACGTCGAGATCCGCAGGATTCACCCTGAACTTCACGTGGGAGGTGTCCCACATGCTGAGGCTGCTGCGGAAGCGCACGCGGAGCATGAACAGCAGCAGGCGGAAGTACAGGTTCACAGAGAATCCTCCAAGGGCTCGCAAACGGCTCGTCGATGAGCGCAGCTGACCACACAGTAACTGTCTGACGTGACGGTCCGACGTTCGGTCCTCCATCGACCCATCGACCCATCGAGCTCGTGAGGCGTGCCCACGCTACTGTGGTGCGGTGACTTCCAGCTCCTCCCGTGCCATCAATGACCGCATCATCTGGGTCGATTGCGAGATGACCGGCCTCGACAAGCAGCGCGATGCGCTCGTCGAGATCGCCGTCCTCGTGACCGACGCCGATCTGAACATCCTCGGGGAAGGTGTCGACGTCGTCATCAAGCCCCCGGCCGAGTCGCTGACGGGCATGGATCCCTTCGTGGTGAACATGCACACCGTCTCCGGCCTGCTCGAGGAGCTCGACGGCGGGATGACGCTCGAGGAGGCGCAGGCGCAGTGCCTGGAGTATGTGCGCCAGTACTGCCCCGAGCCCGGCAAGGCGCCGCTGGCAGGCAACAGCGTCGGCACCGACCGCGTGTTCCTGGACCGCGACGTGCCCGAGTTCGCCCAGTGGCTCTCCTACCGCACGATCGACGTCTCCAGTCTCAAGGAGCTCGCCAAGCGCTGGTTCCCCCGCGTCTACTACAACATCCCCGCCAAGCACGGCGGCCATCGAGCGCTCGCCGACATCCGCGAGTCGATCCAGGAGCTGAAGTACTACCGCGAGGTGCTGCTGGTGGATGAGCCGGGGCCCACCACCGCCCAGGCCCAGGCCATCTCCCGCACCTTCGAGCTGCGGGAAGGGAGCGACACCGTCCCTGCCCTCCCGGCTCCTGCTCCGCACGTGCCCTGGCTGGACCGCGCCTCTCACCGCAGCTGGCTCGAGGGCGAGAGCGATGAGCTGCTGGTGTTCGGCTCGGAGTCGGTGCGTGAGGACGGCGGCTTCGCCTGGCTCGACGAGCAGGGCGCTCCGGATCTCTCCCGCCCCTCGGAGCTGTGGCTCACCTGCCGGATGACGCACAGCTTCGCCCTCGGGCACCTGCTGGGACGCCCGGACTTCGGCCGCTTCGCCGACCATGGGCTGGCCTCCCTGCGCGGAGTCTTCCATGACGACGAGCACGGCGGCTGGTACTCCTCCGTGGCTGGCGGCAAGGCGGTCGACGACTCGAAGCAGGCCTACGCCCACGCCTTCGTGGTGCTCGCGGCCTCCTCGGCGCTCGCCGCCGGTCGCCCCGGCGCGAAGGAGCTGCTGGACGAAGCACTCTCGGTGCTCGATGAGAAGTTCTTCGACGAGACCGCAGGCATGAGCGTGGATACCTTCGACCGCACCTTCGCCGATTGCGAGGAATACCGCGGGATCAACGCGAACATGCACACCGTCGAGGCGCTGCTGGCCGCGGCCGACGTCACCGGCGAGCGCCGCTGGCTCGATCGCGCCGTCGCCATCGCCACCCGCGCGATCGACGAGTTCGCGCGGCTGAACGACTGGGCGCTGCCCGAGCACTTCGACGTCGACTGGAACCCGCTGCTGGACTACAACCAGGATCAGCCCGCGCATCCCTTCCGCCCCTACGGCGCGACGATCGGCCACTGGATCGAATGGTCGCGTCTGGTGCTGCACGCACGCGCCGCGCTGATCGCGGCCGACGGCGAGGCACCGGAGTGGATGCTCGAGGCCGCGACCGCCCTGATGGAGAAGTCCGCCGCGGCCTTCGGGGCCGACGGGGCGCCGGGCTGGGTGTACACCGTGGACTGGGACGGCTCCCCGGTTGCCGGCGAGCGCATGCACTGGGTCGCCGCCGAGGCCGTCGGCGCCGCCGCGGTGCTGTACCAGGTCACCGGGGACCGAGTGTGGGCCGAACGCTACGAGCAGTGGTGGGAGTACATCTCGACCTACCTGCTCGACGCCGAGAACGGCTCCTGGTTCCACGAGCTGGATGCGGACAACGAGCCGCAGGGGAAGACCTGGCCGGGCAAGCCGGACATCTACCACGCCCTCCAGGCCACTCTCATCCCCCGCCTGCCGGTGACTCCCACGCTCGCCGCCGCCCTGCGCGACGGACAGCTGGACCACGACCTGCGCAGCTGAGAGATCCGCGCCGACGGCGCATCTCCACCGGAGCCCCGGCCCGACCTCGCGATGAGGCAGGGCCGGGGCTCCGCGCGGCTTATGCTCCTCGGGTGCCCCGCTCCGCAGACTCCGCATTCCTCGACCTGCGGCCGTTCCGGGCCAGCGGCGCCTTCACGAAATTGTGGATCGGCTCGACCCTCGCAGGTCTCGGTGGGCAGCTCACGATCGTCACGGTGATGCTGCACGTGTTCACTCTGACCGGCAGCACCTTCGCGGTCTCGATGGTCGCGGTGGCCGGCCTGGTGCCGATGATCATCGCCGGGCTCTACGGCGGGATGCTCGCTGACGCCTTCGACCGCCGTCGCGTCGCGCTCGCCGCCGCGGTCATCACGTTCCTCTCCACCGCGCTGCTGGCCGCCCTGACCTGGGCCGGCCTGGAGAGCATCGGCTGGCTATACCTGCTCAGCGTGCTCAACGCGGCCGCGAACTCGGTGGGCATGGCCACGCGCACCGCGATCGTGCCGCGACTGCTGCCCACGGAGCTGCTGGCCGCCGCCTCGGCTCTCAACGGCATCACCATCGGCGTGATGGTGATGGCGGGCCCGGCGCTCGCGGGCGTGCTCGTGGCGCTGACCGGGTACGGGCTCACCTACAGCATCGACGTCGTGCTCATGCTGGCGATGTTCCTGGGCCTGTGGAGCCTGCCCCCGCTGCGACCCGAGGGCGAGATCGTGCGACCTGGCCTCGCTTCCCTCGTGGACGGCTGGCGATACCTGCGCCGCTCGGCGAACATCCGCACCCAGTACCTCATGGACATCATCGCGATGACTTTCGGGAATCCGCTGACGCTGTTCCCGGCGCTGGGCACAGTGCTGCTGGGCGGCGGGGCGATCACCACCGGCGCGCTGACGGCCGCCGTCGCCGCGGGCACCTTCCTCTCGAGCCTGTTCTCCGGGCGGGCGGCGCGGTATCGCTGGCACGGGCGTGGGATCGCGCGTGCGATCCAGGTGTACGGGGCGGCGATCTTGCTCTTCGGCGCGGTGCTGCTGGTGGCGGTGCTCTTCCCGGGTGCCGATGAGCAGAACCCGCACCTGGCGCTGATCGTGGCGGCCTGCCTGGCGCTCGCCGTCTCCGGCGGGGCGGACAACATCTCCTCGATCTATCGCAACACGATGATGCAGTCCGCGGTGCCCGATGCGATGCGCGGCCGGCTCCAGGGCATCTTCATCGTGGTGGTCGCGGGCGGGCCCCGGCTCGGTGCGCTCTACGCGGGCGCCCTCGCCTCTGTGACCGCGCTGTGGCTCCCGCCGCTGCTGGGCGGGATCGTGGTGATCGTGCTGATCACGCTGCTGCTGCGCCGCGTCCCACGATTCCGCGAGTATGACGCGATGGCGCCGACGGCATGAGGTCCTCACACACGCCCGCGCGCAACCTGCTCGACGCAGGCGGGAGTCAGCTGTCGAGCTCGCCCAGAGACTGCTCCATGCGGGTGATCTTTCCCTCGAGCTCGCCCTCATGGCCGGGGCGGATGTCGGCCTTCAGCACGAGGGAGACCCGGGAGCCATAGCGCCCGGCTTCCGCCGTGGCGCGGCGGACCACGTCCATCACCTCTTCCCAGTCGCCCTCGATCTCGGTGAACATCGAGCTGGTGCGGGTGGGTAGGCCCGAGGCCCGCACGATGCGGACCGCAGCGGCAACTGCGTCGTGCACGCTCGCGCCATCGGCGCCCTCCCCGAGATGGCGGGTGAGAGACGAGTCTGAGGGCTCACCGGTGGGCTGGACGGAGAAGGCAACGATCATGCCGCCAGTCTCCCCCTGTGTCACGGACGGTGCAATGCGAAGGGCGCACGGGGCGCACAGGCACCAGCACCGGCACGGTCAGGGGTGCGGGGCACGGGGCGCGGGTCGCGGGTTGCGGGGTGCGAAGCGACGGTGACCTCGGCGAGCGCGCGTGGCCCCGGCGAGGTCCTTCGATAGGATCGGTCACGGCGTCCCTGGTCGGGGCCGTGCTCTCCATCAAGAAGAACGAGGACCATGACTGCGCTCCGCATCGGCATCGTCGGCTACGGGAACCTGGGACGAGGCGTCGAGATCGCCGTCTCCCTCCAGGAGGACATGGAGCTGGTGGGCGTGTTCACACGCCGCGAGCCGGCCGCCGTCAGCACCGTTCACGAGCAGACTCCCGTGCTGTCGATGGAGGCGCTCGAGGCGATGCAGGGCGAGGTCGATGTACTCGTGCTCTGCGGCGGATCGAAGTCCGATCTCCCCGAGCAGACCCCGCTGCTCGCCGAGCGGTTCACCGTCGTGGACAGCTTCGACACGCATGCCAGGATCCCCGAGCACTTCGCGAACGTCGATGCCGTCGCGCGTGAGGCCGGCACCACGGCGATCATCTCCACCGGGTGGGACCCGGGCCTGTTCTCGATCAACCGGGTGTACGGGGAAGCCATCCTCCCCGTCGGCTCCACCTATACCTTCTGGGGCCGCGGGCTGTCCCAGGGCCACTCCGATGCGCTGCGCCGCATCGACGGGGTCGCTGGCGCCGTCCAGTACACGATCCCGTCGGAGGACGCGATCGCCCGGGTGCGCGCCGGTGAGCGGCCCGAGCTGAGCAACCGGGAGAAGCACACTCGCGAGTGCTTCGTGGTGCTCGAGGAGGGCGCCGACGCCGAAGCCGTGCGCCATGAGATCGTGACGATGCCGCATTACTTCGAGCCCTACGAGACGGCGGTGACCTTCCTCAGCGCCGAGGAGCTCGCCCGCGACCACCGCAGCATGCCCCATGGCGGCTTCGTGATCCGTTCCGCGGAGTCCTCCCCCGGCACCACACAGACCATCGAGTACCGCCTGCAGGAGGACTCGAACCCGGAGTTCACCGCGAGTGTGCTGGTCGCCTATGCCCGCGCCGCAGGCCGGATGGCCACCGCCGGGGAGCATGGGGCGAAGACCCCCTTCGATGTGGCACCGGGTCTCCTGTCCCCGAAGACTCCCGAGCAGCTGCGCGCTGAGCTGCTGTGAGCGTGCGGGGCGCTCGCCCCGCTCAGCTCCACGGAGTGCTCTGCTCGATCCCGACGCCGTGGAGCCACGCAGTCCACGAGCTCCCCCCTCCTTGCCCGAAGCTCGCGCTGTAGTGCAGCTGGGCGAGGGAGGGCACCTCCCATGACCGCAGCTCATGCAGGAACGCCTCGCGCGCGGCGGCGCAGCCCTCGGCATCGACTGGGAATCCCTCCCCTGCCTCTGCACCGGGGCCCCTCCCTCTCACCCGGATCCGCTCGTCGCCCTCGGCGACGCTGACTGTCCAGTTGATGAGCTGGCGCAGCTCCCACCGCTCGAACCGCGGGAAGAGTCGCAGCGCGGGATCGTCATGCCAGATCGTCAGGGCGAAGGACTCGACGAGTTCGCTCGGCGCGGCCAGGAGCGTGGTGTGGACTTCTTCGAGCATCTCGCCCAGCCACTGCTCGAGCTGCCCGGCGTCCTCCGCGAGGTGATGGCGCGGCCGGAATGCCCCGCTCGAGAGGTTCTGCGGTGAGTAAGCGACCCAGCGGTCGGGGAGTTCATCGCGGGCCGGGTTCTGGAACGCGCGCTCCTCTGCATCGGCGGCCTCGTGAGCGTCCTGCATGCAGAGCCACCCCGCACCGTCATAGTCGCGTCGAAGGGTGATCCACTCCGGTCCACCCATCCATCGCACCCAGGGACCATTGCCGAGCACGTGGGGTACGCCGTGGGCCTCTCGCAGCTCTGTGAGGACCTCCGCGAACGGACCGAGCTGGACACCCTCCGGCTCCGGGGCGGGATCCGGGGCGCGCTCCGAGGCGGGCTGCTGTACCGCCGCTGCGGGCTCCCGAGCCAGCTCACGAGCCGCTTCCGGCAGTGTCGGCGAGACTTCCCGGACCACCACTTGCGGCACGATCGTCGATGTCGATGTCGATATCGATGTCGACGAGACTCCGTGAGCGGCTAGCTCCTGCCCCTGCTCCTCAGGCGCCTCCGAGTCCGGCAGTCCATAGAGCCGCATGGACTCATCGAAGAGGTCCCACTTGTCCTCGGTGAGGATGATCTCGACGCCGGAGTGATGGGCGGCGAAGAGAGCCGCCGCGAGGGTGCGCCGGACCTCGTCGGATGCCACCAGGGCCTCGAGTGGGATGCGCACCCCGCCGTCATTCTTGACCAGCTCGAAGAGGGGCCTCGTCCACCGCGGTGCGGCATCGCGGAGGGCGCGCGCATCCCGCACTCCGATCAACAGCTCCGCCCGCTGGATGCCGCTGAGGCGCGCGAGGGTGACTACGCCCAGCTTCGCTGTCTGAGGGGTGTTTCGCTCGTCCCATCCCAGCCCCATGGTCACCTCGGCCCAGGGGATCTGGGGCATCCCGAGGATCGTGATCCCCTGGGACGTGATGACCACCGAATGTTCGGGGGATCGCAGGCCTATGAGTGCTCGTCGCCGGGACAACGCGATCCGTACGGCGCCCAACGAGGTGAGGACCATCAGGAACACCATCATCAGGAGCACCATCCACGGCAGGTCCTGCTCGAGGAGGAGATAGAACAGCCCCACGCCGACCCCTACGAAAGCCAGCAGGAAGCCCGCGAGCACCGCCGCGCTGGTGTACCGCAGGCGAGCGACAGCTGCGCGATCGATCGGCGCTCGATAGGCGTTGCCTGCGAGGAAGTAGCCCTGCCAGTCCCGCACCTCTTCGTCGGACAACCCCAGGTAGAGCCTCGCGGACCGCGGCCCAAAATCAGCGGAAGAGAAGCCCTCGCTGAATCCTGCGGGAACCTGGGAGGACCCACCCCTGGATGGAGTGGAGCTCATGCGCCAGTCCCGGCCCACACGGCGCCCGGAAGCGTAGGCACACCGGGACGAGAGGGCGTGCAGGGGAGGGTCATGGCCGTATCTTCACCTGATGCCTGTCTCGATGCAATGCGAGTCACACTCCTGCCAGCCCTTCTGGGGCGCGAAGCCCTCGGGAAGACGGTATGGTTGTCACTCGTTGCGGGTTCTACATCGCACATGGTGGTCGTAGCTCAGTTGGTAGAGCTCCTGGTTGTGGTCCAGGCGGTCGCGGGTTCAAATCCCGTCGATCACCCCAAGAAACGCCCTGGTGACAGGGCGTTTCTTTATTTCTGCTCACGCCTGGGGCCGACATTGCGCCTGCGGGACCGGGAGAATTCTCTGGCTTCCACTGGGGGCGGTCGATAGGGTCGGAGCATGACGGCGGTCATCGTCTGCAGCGGATCCCTGCTCCGGATCCTGCGTGAGAACGACCTCCCCCGCTCCGTGCCGGATCCGGGGTGAGCCCGCAATGCCGTACGGATATGTCGCCACGCTCCTGGTCTGGGCTCTCGTCACCGCGGCGATGCTCCGCCCACCGCATCGCCCGATGCTGCTCGCCCGCGTCGTCTACTTCCTCAGCGTCGCCGCGAACGAGCTGCCCCTGCTCGTGCTGCTCCTGCTGGGGCTGAGCACTGTGAGCACGCTCAGCTCGCGGAGTCCGAGGGCCGATGTCTCCGGCCTGCTCGCCCTGGTGCTGGGCACATTCGTCGCGGCAGGTCTGCTCGTGCTGCAACGACGGGTGGGCCGGGCCCGCGGCATCATCGCGCGGGAGGTGGGCCTGCCCCTCGACTCGCACGCCGTGCGGTGGGCGTGGCTGCTGCCCCTCCCACTCCGCCCGCGCGGCGTCGAGCGGCTCGCGAACCTCCGCTACGGTCGCGGCGGGACCGAGCACCTCCTGGATCTCTACCGCCCGCGTGACCAGGCCGCGCAGCACCGCCCCGGCGACGGCCGCTTCGAGAGCAGCGGCTCCGAGGGCAGACGCTCCGAGGGCAGCGGGCCCGGGAACCGCAGCCCCGCGCCGGTGCTCATCTACTTCCACGGCGGCGGATACCGCAGCGGCGGTAAGCACTTCGAGTCCGCCCATCTGAGGCACCGGATGGCCCAGCGTGGCTGGGTGGTGCTGAGCGCGAACTACGGCCTGCGCCCGCGGGCCACCTGGCCTGAGCACCTCATCGATGCGAAGCGCGTGATCGCCTGGGTCCACGAGAACGCCGCTCAGCACGGGATGGATCCCCGCCGGATCGTCATGTCCGGCAGCTCCGCGGGAGCTCATCTGTCGATCCACTGCGCCCTGACGGCGAACGACCCCGCACTGCAGCCCGGCTTCGAGACGACCGACACCCGCCTCGCCGCGGCCGTGCTGCTCTACGGGTACTTCGGCGGGTACTACGGCCGAGATGCGCACGAACAGCCCACCTCCCATCCCCTGGACCTGCCGGTCGGCGCCGCCCCGCCGATCGTGGCTTTCCACGGGGACCAGGACAACCGGGTCCCGGTTCAGCAGGCCCGCGACCTGGTCTCCCATCTGCGCTCCAGATCACCGTGCGCTGTCGCCTATGCCGAGCTCCCCGGGGCGCAGCACGGCTTCGACGTGTTCGCCTCCCCACGGTGCCGGGCCGTGGTGGACGGCATCGAGCACTTCCTCACCGAGCAGGTGGCCCGGCCCGCCCCCGACTGACCATCCCCGAGCTCCGCTCCGAGCAGTTCCGCCCCCGGGCAGTCACACCACCGTGCTGTTCGGCCACAGTGCTGGTCCGCCACCGCGTAGAGGGGAGCTGCCCGCCCCTGGGCAAACCGCCACCGCAGGGCTACCGTAAGGGGGCCACAGGCAGGTCGGGAGGTCGCCATGGCACAGCTGCCAGATCGTGCAGACATCGTCGTCATCGGAGCCGGGGTGGTGGGCAACGCCGCCGTCGCCCATCTCGCGGACCATGGCTGGCGCCGCATCGTCCAGATCGACAAGGGCCCCCTGCCCGATCCGGGCGGATCCACAGGTCACGCGTCGAACTTCGTGTTCCCCGTCGACCACTCCAAGGAGATCACCGATCTCACCGTGGACTCGCTGCGCCAGTACGGCGAGCTCGGGGTGCTGACCCGCTGCGGCGGCATCGAGGCCGCCCGCAGCGCCGAGCGCATGCAGGAGCTCACCCGGCGCATGACCTCGGCCCGGGCCTGGGGCGTCGAGGCCCAACTGCTCTCCCCTGCCGAGATCCAGGAGCTCGTGCCGCACTGCGACTCGAGCCTGCTGATCGGCGGCTTCTACACCCCCACCGGCGCGATCGTCGATCCGTTGCGCGCCGGGGAGCTCTTCCGCGAACGGGCCGAGGCCGCCGGCGCTCTCACCACCGTCGCCGAGACCGAGGTGACCGGCATCGACGTCACCTCCGGGCGGGTGCGCCGCGTGCTCACCGACCGAGGCGAGATCGAGACCGAGCTCGTGCTCATCGCCTGCGGTGTCTGGAGCCCACAGGTCGCGGCGCTCGCCGGGGCCGCGATCCCGCTCACCCCGGCGGTGCACCAGATGCTCGACGTGGGCCCGATCCCCGCGCTCGCCGAGACCGACGAGTGGGTGAGCTTCCCGCTGCTGCGCGACATGGACAACCTGATGTACGAGCGCCAGCGCGGCGCGGACCTCGAGATCGGCTCCTACGCGCACCGCCCGCTGCTGCACGATCCGAGCGAGATCCCGCCGGTCGGGGACCACCCCGGGCAGGCGAGCCCCACCAGCTTCCCCTTCACCGAGGAGGACTTCACCGCGCAGCTGGCCCATGCCCGCGAGCTCTTCCCGAGCCTGCTCACGGATCCGGAGCCGCCGCGGAAGGCGGCGATCAACGGGCTGCTCTCCCTCACCCCCGACGGGGGCGCCCTGGTGGGTGAGACGCCCGAGGTGGCCGGGCTGTGGTCCGCTGCCGCGGTGTGGATCAAGGAGGCCGCCGGGGTGGGGCGCATGGTCGCCGAGCTGCTCACCGAGGGCAGCAGCGAGATCGACGCGCACGGCTCCGACATCGCGCGCTTCCATCCCTCCCAGCGCACCCGGGAGCACGTGCGGGCGCGTGCGGCCGAGGGCTTCCCCAAGGTGTACGGGATCAGCCATCCGCGCGAGCAGTGGCTCTCGCACCGGCCGCTGCGGACCAGTCCCCTGCACGCCCGCACCGAAGCGCTCGGGGCGGAGTTCTACGAGGCGGCAGGCTGGGAGCGGCCCCAGTGGTACTCCTCGAACCGGCCTCTGCTCGAGAAATTCGCGGACGGCGTGGACCGCCGCACCCACGAGTGGGATGCCCGTTGGTGGTCGCCGCTCATCGAGGCCGAGCACCTCGCGATGCGCGAGCGCGTAGCACTGGTGGACCTTGCCGCCTTCGCGATCCTCGACGTCTCCGGCCCCGGCGCGCTGGAGTTCCTCGAGCAGCTCGCGGTGGCGCGCATCGACGTGCCCGTCGGCCGGGTCGTGTACACCCCGCTGCTCACCCCGGCCGGCACCTTCCGCAGCGACCTCACGATCGTCCGCCGCGGCGAGACCGAGTTCCGCGTGATCACCGGCGGCGCCGAGGGCGGCCGGGACCTCGCGTGGCTGCGAACCCACCTGCCGGCCGACGGTTCGGTGCAGCTGACGGACTCGTCCTCAGCGGTGACCACGATCGGGGTATGGGGCCCACGAGCCCGCGATCTCGTCCAGCCGCTCACCGCGGAGGATCTCTCCGATGCCGCCTTCACCTTCGGCACCGCCCGCAACGCGGTGATCGGCGGAGTGCCGGTGTCGATGCTGCGGATCAGCTACGTAGGTGAGCTGGGCTGGGAGCTGCACGTCGCGGCCGAGCTCGCGCCACGCCTGTGGGACCGGCTGTGGGAGGCCGGGCAGGGGCACGGCGTGATCGCGGCCGGGATCGGCGTGTACGGCACCACGGGCCGGCTCGAGAAGGGCTACCGGCTGATGGGCGCCGAGCTCACCGGCGAGTACAACCCCATCGAGGCGGATCTCGCCCTGCCCAAGGTCAAGCGCGCGGACTTCGTGGGCAAGCCCGCCTACCTCGCCTCCCGCGAGCAGGGCCCGGCGGCGATGCTGTGCACGCTCGCGCTCACAGATCCCCCGTCGAACCCGGAGATCGCACGGTGTCCGACAGGCGGTGAGCCGGTGCTCTCCACGGACGGCGAGGTCCTCGTCGATGCTCGCGGCCGGCGTTCCTTCGTGACCTCCGCGGGGCCCGCCCCGTCTCTGGGTCGCTACCTGCTGCTGGCCTACCTTCCCCTCGCACAGGCGGTGGAGGGCACCGCGCTGCAGGTCGAGCACCTCGGGGCGCGGCTGCCGGCTAAGGTGCTCACCGTCGGCCGCACCCCGGCGTTCGACCCGGAGGATGCCCGGATGAAGGGCTGAGCCGGGCCGCTGCCGGGCGCCCCGGCTCAGCCGGTCATCTCGGGACGGTGCCCCAGGCGTCGGGAGATCTCCGCGGCCGCCTGCTGCACCTGCTCTGCGACCTCGGGGAGCCTGCCTCGACCGAGACGGTAGGCCGGCCCTGCTGCGGACAGGGCCGCGATGACGCTCCCCTCCGGCCCATAGATCGCCGCGGCCACCGCGTTCAGGCCCTCCTCGAACTCCTCCTCGGCGACCGCCCAGCCGCGTACGGCCGCCTCCTGCAGCTGTGCGCGCAGAACATCGGCCTCGACGATCGTCTGGGCGGTGAACCGCTCGAGATCGCCGGCGAGAACCGCCTCGCTCTGCGCGAGCGGGAGATGCGCCAGCAGCACCTTCCCGCTCGAGGTCGCGTGCAGGACGGTCGCATCCCCCACCCAGTTGTGCAGGGCGACGGTGCGGGCACCCTGGGCCTGGTACAGGTTCACCGCCGCGCCGGAGCGGTAGACAGCGAGGTTCACCGTCTCCCCGAGCTGCTCGGCGAGCGCGTCGCAGACCGTGCCGCCCACAGCGGTGAGATCCTGCCGGGAACGGGTGGCGGCGGCGAGCCGGAGGATGCCGACCCCGAGCTGCACCGGCCCTCCCTCGACCCGCCGCTCGACGAGGTCATGGGCCTGGAGAGCGGCGACCAGGCGGGAGACCGTGGACTGGTGGACCCCCAGCTCCTTCGCGATCCGGCCCACCCCGGAGCGCCCGTCCCGGGCGAGGATCTCCATCACCTGCGCCGCACGGTCCACAGACTGCACGCCGCCCGCCCGGGTGACCGCATGCTGCGGCTGCTCTGCTCCGATGCCCGAGCTGCGTCCGGCCGTCATCCTCATGACTCCCCCTCACCACTATGCGCAGTGCGCATGCCATTGCGCAGAGCGCACCTTGATGCCACAGTAAGGGACGGACACGATTCCTGGAGGCCACGATGACCGTGAACCCGAATCCCCAAGTGCTGCTGTACCCGCGCATCCGCAAGTCCCCGTTCTTCTACGCCTCGCGGCGTCACGGGGTCGAGATGTACAGCGTGTACAACCGCACCTACCACCCCCGGCACTACGGCGACCCCGTCGCCGAGTACTGGGCGCTGCTGGAGGGCGTCACCCTCTGGGACGTCGGCGTCGAGCGGCAGATCGAGATCTCCGGCCCGGACGCCTTCGACTTCACGAACCTGCTCGTCACCCGTGATCTTTCGAAATGTGCGGTCGGCCAGTGCAAGTACGTGTTCCTCACCGACCAGCACGGAGGGATCCTCAACGACCCGATCCTGCTGCGCCTCGAGGAGAACCGCTTCTGGCTGTCCCTGGCCGATTCCGACATCCTGCTGTGGGCCCGCGGCGTCGCCACCCACGCCGGGATGGACGTGCGCATCGAGGAGATCGATGTGGGCCCCGTGCAGGTGCAGGGCCCGAAGTCCTTCGCCCTGATGCGTGATCTGCTGGGCGACTCCGTGGCGGACATCCGCTACTACTACCTGCACGATTACACCATCGACGGGATCGAGGTGACCGTCTCGCGCACCGGATACACCGGGGAGATCGGCTATGAGATCTACGTCCACCACGCCTCGCGGGACGCCGAGCGCCTGTGGGAGCTGGTGCTCGAGGCCGGGAAACCCCACGACCTGCGAGTCATAGGCCCCTGCCACATCCGCCGCATCGAGGGCGGCATGCTCGCCCACGGCGCCGACATCACGGTGGACACCAATCCCTTCGAGGTCGGCATGGGCTACGACTGGATGGTCGACCTCGAGCAGGAGGCCGACTTCATCGGCAAGGATGCCCTGCGCCGGATCAAGCAGGAGGGCCCGGCCCGGAAGCTGGTGGGCCTGGAGCTCGGCGGAGAACCCCTCGGGAGCTACAACGACGGCTCCATGATCGACGCCTTCCCCGTGCACCACGAGGGCGAGGTGGTCGGCCGGGTCACCTCTGCCTGCTACTCGCCGAGGCTCGAGAAGAACATCGGCCTCGCCCTGGTCCCGGCCGCACTGTCCGACATCGGGACCCGGTTCCTGGTCGACACCGGGGAGCGCCCCGGCGCGCAGGAGCCCTCCGGAAAGGAGCTCGTGAAGGCGGAAGTCGTGCCCAAGCCGTTCATCGATCCCTCGAAGGAGCAGCCCAAGAGCGACGTCACCTCCCTTGGAACGGACCCCGCGAGCAGCGGCACCGGGACCTGAGATGGCCCCTCCCCCGCCTGTCGCCGAGGCGCTGGGCCCGGAACCGCAGTACGAGGTGATCCCGCTGCGCGGCATCGCCCATGAGGTCGCCGCGCAGCTGCCGCCCGGCTCGCGGGTGACGGTCACCGCATCCCCGGGCCAGGGACTGCCGGCGACGATCGGAACGGCATGCGAGCTGGCCCAGCAGGGATTCCGTGCGATCCCCCACCTCGCCGCCCGCATGCTCCGCTGCCGCGACGAGGTGGCGGAGCTGCTGGAGCGCCTCGCCGACGCGGGGGTGGCCGAGGTGTTCGTCATCGCCGGCGACGCGTCACCGCAGGCAGGCGACTTCCCCGGCGCCCTGGAGCTGCTCGAGGCCATCTCCTCCGCCGGATCAGCGATGACGGTGGGCGTCGGCGCCCACCCCGAGGGCCACCCCCATCTCGCGGACGCCGAGGCGACGCAATTGCTGGGAAGGAAGGCGGTGTACGCCTCCTATGCGGTCACCCAGATGTGCTTCGCGGCCGCGCCGCTGCTGGAGTGGACCCGACGGCTCCGGGATGCCGGCATCACCCTGCCGGTGCGCCCCGGAGTCGCCGCCGCCGTGGGCACCGCCCGGCTGCTGCGGATCGGCACCCGGATCGGCGTGGGCCGTTCCCTGCGCTTGCTCGGCGGGGAGGACCCCGGGATGCGCCGGTTGCTCTCCCCCGGTCGGTGGGAGCCCGGCCCCCTGCTCGAGGAGCTCAGCACGGCGACCGCGGAGGAACCGGGCCTCGCGCTGCTGGGGCCCCACGTGTACACCTTCAATGATCTCCGCGCCGCCCGAAGGGTCACTGCACGCCGCTGATCAGGTGCTCCTCGACTGATCTGGTGCTCCTCGACATGTCCGCTCCCGTTCGTCGCGGTTCCACCACCTGCCCAGGCAGGTCTGGCATCGTCGGGGTACCGATCCGTCCCGGAAGGAACCCTGCACCATGGACGACACAGCTCCGAGTGACACCGAGGTCTCTGCTGAGGTGGGTGCGCTGGTCGCCGCCCAGCAGGAGCTCTTGCTGCGCTCCGACGCGGATTCCGAACAGATCGCAGCGAGGCTGCGCCAGGTGCACGCAGAGCTCACCACTCTGCGGATGCATTACCAGTTCGGGATCGACGAGGTGCAGACGAAGGTGAACATCCTGCGCCAGGAGTTCGAGCAGATCCACGAGTACAGCCCCATCGAGCACGTCCGCTCGCGGCTCAAGTCCACCGAGAGCCTGATCGAGAAAGCCGTGCGCACCGGAGGCGAGATGTCGATCCCCGCCATCCGCGCACGGGTGATGGACATCGCCGGGATCAGGATCACCTGCAGCTTCGTCTCGGACGTCTACTGGATCGCGGACATGCTCAGCCGCCATCAGGATCTCGAGGTGCTCGCGGTGAAGGATTACATCGCCGCCCCGAAGCCCAATGGGTACCGCTCGCTGCACCTGATCGTGCAGGTGCCCGTCTACCTCTCCGAGCACACCGAACTGGTGCCGGTCGAGCTGCAGCTGCGCACCATTGCGATGGACTTCTGGGCCAGCACCGAGCACAAGCTGTCCTACAAGTACCGCAAGAACCTCCCCGCCCGTCTGCAGGCCGAGCTCGATGACGCGGCCAGAGTCGCCACCGACCTCGATCAGCGCATGGAGAGCCTCCGCGCCGAGATCCGACCACGGCCCGCGGGCGTCCCCACCACCGACGGCTTCCCCTCATGACCGGTCGTCCCGCCGACGCCGTGACTCCAGGCACAGCGCGGCCCATAATGGCGGGCATGACGGATTCGACGCGAACCAGACGTGTGCTGATCACCGGAGCGACCGGGGGCGTCGGCTCCCATCTGGCCACCACCTTGGCTGATCACTACGACCTCGTCCTCCACGGCCGCAGCCAGGACAAGGCCCCGGAAGGGATCACGCTCAAGCTCGCCGAGCTCAGCGAGTACGACGAAGTGCTATCCCTGATGGAGGGGATCGACACCGTCGTGCACATGGCCGGCGCCGCCTCGCCGGAGTCCAGCTGGGAGGCCGTGCTCGAGGCGAACCTCATCGGGGTCCGCAACGTGCTGGAGGCCGCGCGTGAGGCGGGCGTGCGCCGCGTGGTGCTCGCCTCCTCCAACCATGCGATGGGCATGTACGACCGCCACGAGGAATGGCCCGTCTACCCGCACCAGCTGCCCCGCGGTGACTCGCTCTACGGCGTCTCGAAGATCTTCGGCGAATCGCTCGGACGGTTCTACCACGATGAGCACGGGCTGGATGTGATCAACCTTCGCATCGGCTGGTTCTCCGAGGACCCGCTCGCCGCGAAGGAGGACATCCTGCGCGCGATGTGGCTCAGCCCGGCGGACTGCACGCAGGTGGTCCGCTGCGCGATCGAGGCCGAGGTGGCCTTCGGCCTCTACTACGCGATCTCCGACAACCCCAACCGGCGCTGGGCGCTCACCAATACCCAGCTCGAGCTCGGCTATCGGCCGCAGGACTCCTGGACGAGCCTCCCCGGAGCCGTGGAGCACGTCGTCGAGGGCGGCGCCGAGGTGCGGGACAACTGGCCCCGCGGCTCATGACCGCAGCCGCCCGGGCGGCGCGGCTGCTGGTCGCGCTGCTGATCCTCGCCGCCCTGCTCACCAATGCAGTGGGCGCGGCCCAGGACGGTCTGCTCGCACAGAACGTCTCCTACTTCACCAACCAGTCGAACCTGTTCTTCGTGGCGCTGATCCTCGCCGGGGTGACGCTGGGCGCGCGCCGGCCTCCGTGGTTCGACGAGGTGCGCGGGGCGGTCGCGTTCTACCTGGTGATGACCGGGATCATCTATGCCCTGCTGGTCGCGCCGCTGGACGAGCTGCTGCGGTGGGATATCGGATGGACGGGGACCGTGCTGCACCGTCTGGCCCCGGTCGCAGCGCTGGTGGACTGGCTGCTGACGGCACGCCGCCGCGCACCGTCCGCTCGCCGCATCCTGTGGTGGCAGCTGTTCCCGGTGGTGTTCCTGGCGGGCACCTGGGTGCGCGGCGGACTGACGGGCTGGTACCCCTACGAGTTCCTGGATCCCACGGCGAGCTCGTGGAGCCAGGTGCTGGCCACCACAGCAGTGGTGCTGGTGGCGTTCTTCGCGATTGCCACCGCGGTGCATCTGCTCGAGGGACGGCTGCGGCCCGTCGGAGTCCCGGCCCTGGAGGCCGAGCCCGCAGTACGGTGAGGAGATGACCGCTCCCACCTTCGACCCGACGGGACTCGAGCCCCTCACCGCGACCGACGAGCAGCGCGCCGAGTCTCCGCTGGCGCGCACCCCCGACGGCACCTGGGTGGTGCTCGGGCATCCGGAGGCCATCGCGGTCGCGACCGATCACGAGAGCTTCTCCTCCGCCGTCTCCCGCTTCCTGCAGGTGCCCAACGGGATGGATGGGGAGGAACACGCCGCCTTCCGGGCGGTGACTGATCCGTTCTTCGCTTCCGAGCGGATGGCAGCCCTGGAGCCGACGGTCCGCGCTGTCGCGGCGGAGCTGGTCGAGGAGCTGATGGCGGATGTCGGGGCGGCGGGAACGGAGATCGATGCGGTCGCGGCGCTCGGCGCGGTGTTCGCAGTGCGCGCCCAGACCGCCTGGCTCGGTTGGCCCACCGCGCTGGAGCCCGAGCTGCTGCAGTGGATGATCGACAACCACGAGGCCTCCCGGTCCCGGGACCTCTCACGCACCACCGAGGTCGCCGAACGCTTCGACACGCTGATCCGCTCCGTCGTGGCACCGCGGAGAGCGCTCGGCGCGGACGCCCCAGAGGATCCGACCACGGAGCTGATGCGGGTGCAGGTGAAGCTGCCGGATCCTGAGATCTTAGGGTCGACGCAGCGCGCGCTGCGCGAGGAGGAGATCGTCTCGATCCTGCGCAACTGGACCGGAGGCGACCTCGGCTCGATCGCCCTGTGCACGGGGGTGCTGCTGACCGCGCTTGCGGACGCTCCCGCGCTCACCGAGCGCCTGCGCCACGGGACCTTCACCGAGGCGGCGGCGATCGTCGACGAACTGCTGCGGATCGATGACCCCTTCGTCTCCAATCGCCGCGTGACCACCTGCCCGGTCTCGCTCGCCGGGCACCAGATCGGGGCGGGTGAGCGGGTGCTGATCCACTGGACCTCCGCGAACCGCGACGAGCGGGTCTTCGCGGACCCGAACCGCTTCGATGAGCAGGCGCATGGCGCGCAGAACCTGGTCTACGGCATCGGCAAGCACATCTGCCCCGGGCGCCCCCTCGCCACGCTCGAACTGGTGGTCGCGCTCCAGGAGCTGCTCGCTGTAGCGGATGTGCATCCTGCGGAGACCGTGGGAGAACGGGAGGTCGCACCGGTGGGCGGCTGGGCGCATGCCCCGGTGGTGCTCACCCCGCGGAGCTGACCCCGGAACAGCTGACCCCGGAGCAGCTGAGCCACTGTGCGGCGGCGGGCTGCTGTTGGGGAGGGCTGCTGCTCTTGCGGCGACTGCTGCTGGGGGGTGCGGCTGGGGAGGGCTCAGTCGTGTCCCTCGGCGATCAGCGCCTCGAGCTGCGCCATGGCCTCAGGATCTCCGTGGATCTCGACCGGGCCCGGGGCGTTCGCGAGGTGGTCGAGCACCTGGGCACGCCCCCAGGCCCAGAGGTTCAGGCTGATCGCGCTGCCGGAGACCGTGGCGCGCGGGAGGCCCTCGGCGTCGGCGGGCTTCTCCAGCAGCCGGCCGACGGGTGCGTCGAACGCCTGTCCATCCCGTGTTCTCGTGCCGGACCAGCGGCTGATGCCCAGCAGCTGCGGCGTCCCGTCGCCGGGGCGGATCTCGATCACGGCGACCGGCTTCGTGCTCGCCCAGTCGGGGATCCATTCATAGCCGGCTGGCCACATCACGCGCAGGACGTGGTCCAGTCCCGCCGCAGCCATCTCAGGGCTGATCGGGGTGATCGGTTGCCCGGCGGTGAGCTCCGCATCCACGCGGTGGATGGTCGCCTCGTGGGTCTGCATCCGGCGGGTGATGCCGACGGTCTGCTCCTGCGAGAACCAGAACCAGGCGGACTCCTCGTCCTTGCGCGCAGCGAGCTGGGCCAGCAGCGCGTCGGTCGCCGCCTCCCGGCGCGCCAGCAGTTCCTCCTGCTCCATGGGACGCGGTGCCTTCGCCTCGTCGATCGCTGTCACCTCCTCCTCAGTGGTGGCGCGCGAGGCGAGGATCTCTGCCCAGAACTCGTGGACCTCGGTGAGATGCCACAGGAGATCGGCTGCGGTCCAGTCGGGGCAGGTGGGGACCTGCTGTGCAGGATCAGTGGCGCCAAGAACAGCGGCCAGTCGGTCCGCTTCCTGCTGGATGATGGCGAGGGCGTTGATGCTCATGGCCCCATCGAATCACCTGGGAGTGACGGGCGACACCCCTGCTCCGGGACCGACCTCCCTTGATCCACATACCCCATGGGGGTATAACTAGAAGGACCCGATACCCCACTGGGGTATCCCGACAGCGAGGAGAACCCCATGAGCGCGACCACCACCCAGTTCCAGGTGACCGGTATGACCTGCGGGCACTGCGAGATGTCCGTGCGCGAAGAGGTCAGCGAGCTGGCTGGGGTCCAGGGCGTCGAGGTCAGCCACGAGACCGGTCAGCTGATCGTCTCCTCGGAGCAGCCGGTGGACGAGGCTGCGGTGCTCGCAGCAGTCACCGAGGCCGGCTATTCGGCGGTGCGGGTCTGATGAAGGCCGGCACCACCGTCGCTCTGTACGGCCTGCTGCTGGTGGCGCTGTTCTTCGCGTCGTACCTGCTGGCCGGGGCCCTGGTCCCCTCGGAGTGGGTGACCAGCTGGTCGAGTTCCGGCGGCTCCGGCCACTGACCGGCTCGCACCCCTCCCTCCTATACCCGGCCCCCTTCACGTTCAGCTCCTCCACCCCCAGCTCCGTCCGTCCGCGAGCCCGTCGCGAGAGAGAAGTTCCCGCCATGTCCACTCCCCCGTCCCCGCTGCCGCAGGTGATCAGCGCTGATATCGAGCTCGAGATCGGCGGGATGACCTGCGCCTCGTGCGCGAATCGGATCGAGCGGAAGCTGAACAAGCTCGAGGGGGTCACCGCCGCGGTCAACTATGCGACGGAGAAGGCGCGGGTCTCCGTACCCAGCGGCTACGACCCGCAGGATCTGGTCACGGTGGTCGAACAGACCGGCTACACCGCCACCCTCCCCGCCCCGCCGGCGGCGGATCCAGAGGCCTCAGGAGCACAGGAGCGCGAGGACCCGGAGCTCACCTCGCTCCGCCAGCGCCTGATCGGCTCGGTGCTGCTGTCGGTCCCGGTGATCCTGATCTCGATGATCCCGGCGCTGCAGTTCACCTACTGGCAGTGGGCGGTCCTCACGCTCACCGCTCCCGTGATCGTCTGGGCCGCCTGGCCCTTCCACCGGGCGGCGGCCGTCAACCTGCGCCATGGCGCGGCCACGATGGACACCCTGATCTCGGTGGGCACCATCGCCGCCTTCCTGTGGTCGCTGTACGCCCTGTTCCTGGGCACGGCCGGCGTGCCCGGCATGACGCATGAGTTCTCGCTGACCATCGGACCGTCCGACGGGGCGGCGAACATCTATCTCGAGGTCGCGGCCGGGGTGACCATGTTCATCCTGCTGGGCCGCTACTTCGAGAAGCGCTCGAAGCGACAGGCCGGAGCCGCGCTGCGCGCCCTGCTGGACATGGGCGCGAAGGACGTCGCCGTGATGCGCGACGGGGTCGAGACCCGTCTCGCGGTGGCTGACCTCGCCGTCGGCGACACCTTCGTGGTGAGGCCCGGCGAGAAGATCGCGACCGACGGCGTGGTCGCCTCCGGCACCTCGGCGGTGGACGCCTCGATGCTGACCGGCGAGTCCGTCCCGGTCGAGGTCGGGGTGGGCGACGCAGTCACCGGCGCGACCGTCAACGCGGGCGGCCGCCTCCTGGTGCGGGCGACCCGCGTGGGCGGCGACACCCAGCTCGCCCAGATGGCGAAGATGGTCGAGGACGCCCAGTCGGGCAAGGCCGAGATCCAGCGCCTCGCTGATCGGGTCTCAGGGATCTTCGTACCGATCGTGATCGCCTTCGCAGTGGTGGTGCTCGGCGCCTGGATCGGTGCCGGGTTCCCGCTCGAGGCGGCATTCACAGCGGCGGTCGCGGTGCTGATCATCGCCTGCCCGTGCGCGCTGGGGCTCGCGACTCCCACGGCGCTGCTGGTCGGCACCGGCCGCGGTGCTCAGCTGGGCATCCTCATCAAGGGACCCGAGGTGCTCGAGTCCACCCGGAAGATCGACACCGTGGTGCTCGACAAGACCGGCACCGTCACCACCGGAAAGATGACGCTGGCCGACGTGGTCACGGCCGAGGGTGTGGAGCGCAGCGAGCTGCTGCGCCTCGCGGGCGCGGTCGAGGATGCCTCCGAGCATCCGATCGCTCAGGCGATCGCGAAGGGCGTCACCGAGGAGATCGGTGCCCTGCCCGGCGTCGACGAGTTCGAGAACCTCGAAGGTCGGGGCGTGCGCGGCACGGTCGAGGGGCGCTCAGTCCTCGTCGGCCGCACGACGCTGGTCCCGGGGCAGGAGCTGCCCCCGCTGCTGGCCGAGGCGAAGGCCGCTGCGGAGTCCCGCGGGCAGACGGCGGTCGTCGTCTTCTGGGACGGCCGGGCCCGCGGCGTGCTGGTCGTCTCCGACACCGTCAAGCCCACCAGCACCGAGGCGATCGCGCAGCTGAAGGGTCTGGGGCTCACCCCGATCCTGCTGACCGGTGACAACCGTGCCGCCGCCGAGCAGATCGCCTCGGAGGTCGGCATCGACCAGGTCATCGCCGAGGTCCTCCCGCAAGACAAGATCGATGTCGTCCGCCGCCTGCAGGCCGACGGCAAGGTGGTGGCGATGGTCGGTGACGGTGTGAATGACGCCGCCGCCCTCGCTCAGGCAGATCTGGGCCTGGCCATGGGCACCGGCACCGATGTCGCCATCGAGGCATCGGACATCACCCTGGTGCGCGGCGATCTGCGCAGCGTGACCGACGCGATCCGGTTGTCACGCCGTACTCTCGGCACCATCAAGGGCAACCTGTTCTGGGCCTTCGCCTACAACATCGCGGCGATCCCGCTGGCCGCGCTGGGGCTGCTGAACCCGATGCTGGCCGGCGCCGCGATGGCGTTCTCGAGCGTGTTCGTGGTGGGCAACAGCCTGCGGCTGCGTTCGTTCCGCAGCCGTGCGCTCACCGCCCCGGCGGGTGCCCCCGCCCTGGCTGGCTCAGTCCCGGCTGCCTCCACCCCGGTCACCTCCACCACCCCGGTCACCTCCACCGCGCCGGCAGAGCCACCCGCCGCGGGAGCCTGAATGTCCGCCGCCGAAGATCCGTTGCCTGCCCGTATAGCAGACCCGCCCCGCTCTCTCCGCTGGAGGACCTCATGACCACCACCGATGCCACGCCCAGTCCCGCTCCCGTCCCGGAGGGGCATGAGCACCATCATGGCTATATCTCCGACCGGGCCCGCTATCTCGCGCGTCTCAAGCGCATCGAAGGACAGGCTCGCGGCCTGCACCGCATGGTCGACGAGGAGAAGTACTGCATCGACATCCTCACCCAGATCAGCGCGCTGAAGAGCGCCCTGGACGGGGTGGCGATGGGGCTGCTGGACGACCACCTCCAGCACTGCGTGCTCGACGCCGCCCGCACCGGTGGCGACGAGGCCGAGCAGAAGCTGAAAGAAGCCTCGGCGGCGATCGCTCGTCTCGTACGCTCGTGACCCGTTGGGTCACACCCGGAGCTCTACCGGCACGCATCATCTGCCGAGGTGGGAGCGCATCTCACCCATGACGATTCCCTCCTGCATGCATTAGAGTCCCAAGTGATCTGTATGACCGGTCAAGCAGTCCATCTCGCCGCACGCGCAGTGCGACGTCTCCGACCAGACGCAGGGTGATACGAACGCGGAATCGAGGAGACGGATGACCGACAAGACTGCGCCGCCGCACTCAGAGGCAGAGCACGGAAATGTCGTGGAGGCGCCCTGGCCACAGGGAGTTCCGCGCGCCGAGCCCGCCTTGGATGAGTCCAGGGCCATTCCGAGCCTGCCTCCGGCCGGTCTCTCCAGCGATGCCGGCGAATCCGCTCCCGCGCGCACCGGACGGCGCGAGGAGATCCTCGACGGCGCAGCGGAGATGTTCGCGGAGCACGGGTACCACGGCTCGAGCCTGCGGGACATCTCGAGCCACATCGGCATCTCCCATTCCGGGATGCTGCACCACTTCGGGTCGAAGGACGCTCTGCTCGACGGCGTGATCGACCGGATGGAAGAGCATGCGCAGGCGGCACTGGACCGGATCCATGAGATGGGCGGCGGGCGCGAGGTCCTGCTGCGCGGGCTCGCTGAGGTGTGGCATCCTGCGTCGCTTCCGATCAGGCTCCTGGCCACCCTCGATGCAGAGAGCGTCAGCGAGGACCATCCCGGCCGCTATCGGCTCGCGCGACTGCGGCGCGTCCACGAGCACCTGCTCGAGACGTGTTTCACGACGATGGGCGAGAAAGGCCTGCTGCGCAAGGACACCGACCCCGCCTTCGCGGGACGTGCACTGCTGGGGGCGGTGCTGAACCTCGCCGTCCGTGAGAAGACGGTCCGCACGCTCCAGCATCGGGGCTACGGCGATGCCCCGCTGGAAGATCTGGCCAAGCAGGTCGAGGCCTTCCTCGATGCACCGGAGGACTCGACGCCGCAGCGCTGACCGCTCGCCTCGCTCGTCATCGGCGACAGCCGCTGCGGCGAGGTCCGATCCGCTTCGCGGGGTCACCGTGCCCACCGCCCCAGGAGTTCGTCGACCGTCACGAGCTCGGCCTGGCGGTCTGCGGCGAGCTGGTCGAGCACCCTCTCCTTGTGGGCGGCTCTCTCGTCAGCCACCGCATCGGTGACGATCACGGCGCGGACATTGTTCGCGTAGGCGTCACGGGCGGTCTGGGCGATGCAGGCATGCGTGGAGACCCCGGCCATCACCACCCGTTCCACCTGCAGGTTGCGCATTCGCAGCAGCAGATCGGTGCCGAACCAGGCGCTGTCGCGGGTCTTCTCGATTCGCGTCATCCCGGTGGTGTCGAGCTCGTGGACCACCTCGGTGCCGGGATCCCCGTGGAACAGAAAGCCCTGATCGTCGTCGAGCATGCTCAACGTCCACGTCGAGCGGTCGCGGCTGTGCTCGGTCGTGATCAGGAGGATCGGCACCTCGGCGCGGCGCGCGGCCTCGGCGAGCGTGGTGACCGCACGGATCACCTCGGCGCGGGCCTCCGCCAGCGCAGGCTCCTCGAAGAAGGATTCCTGCAGATCGATCAGCAGCAGCGCACTGCCCTGGCCGCTCACGGGGTGGGGCTCCCCCCGGTGACGGCGAGGGTCTCGCCGAGCACATAGCTCGACTCGGGAGAGGTGAGGAAGACGTACGCCGGAGCGAGCTCGGTGGGTTGGCCGGCCCGGCCGAGCGGCGTGTTCTTCCCGAACTCGGGCAGGGCCTCCTTCGGCTGGCCGTCCGAGACCTGCAGCGGGGTCCAGATCGGGCCTGGAGCCACGGCGTTCACCCGGATGCCACGAGAGGCGACCTGCTGTGCGAGCCCCTTGGTGAAGTTGTTGATCGCCGCCTTGGTCGAGGCGTAGTCCACGAGCGTCGGCGAGGGCTGGTACGCCTGGATCGAGGTGGTGTTCACAATCGTGGAGCCGGCGGGCAGGTGCGGGAGCGCGGCTTGGGTGATGCGGAACATCGCGTGGATGTTCACGGCGAAGGTATCCACCCACTGCTGGTCCTCGATCTCCTCAAGGGTCTCCACCGCGATCTGCCGGCCAGCGTTGTTGACCAGCGCGTCGAGGCCGCCGAGCTCGCGCACCGCATCCGCGACCAGGCTGCGACAGAAGTCCGCGTCGATCAGGTCCCCGGGCAGGAGCACAGCCTTGCGACCCTCCTTGCGGATCACCTCCGCGATGTGCTGGGCATCCTCCTCTTCCTGCGGCAGGTAGTTCAGGGCGACGTCCGCGCCCTCGCGGGCGAAGGCGATCGCCACTGCGGCTCCGATGCCGGAGTCAGCGCCGGTGATGAGCGCCTTCCGCCCCTTCAGCCGGCCGGTGCCGCGATAGGACTCCTCGCCTCGGTCCGTGCCGGGAATCAGCTCCGCATCCAGTCCGGGCTCGGGCTGGTCCTGCTTCGGCGGGGTGATGTCGGGGAAGCGGGTGACGGGATCGGTGAAGGTGAGCTGGTCGGCCATGGGGTTCCTCCTGGGACTGGGCGGTCTCGGTCAACGCTCTCGGGCGGGGCCGGGAGACAGGGCACGTTCAGGGTCAGGGTCGTCGGGGTCACAGGCGCGAGTGGGGCGCCTGCGCCGGGTTCAGGGGATCTGCGTCGGAGCGGGGGCGATCGTGGGATCGAGGACGACCTTGATGCAGCCGTCGTGCTTCTTCTGGAACAGGTCGTAGCCAACGGCAGCTTCCTCGAGGGGCAGCCGGTGGGTGACGAGGTCCCCGACCCCGAGCGGGTCGGCGGGGTCTTCGACCAGCGGCAGGAGGTCGTCGGTCCAGGCGCGCACGTTGCATTGGCCCATCCGCATCTGGAGCTGCTTGTCGAACATCGTCAGCAGCGGCATCGGGCTCGCTGCTCCGCCGTAGACGCCGGACAGCGAGACGGTCCCGCCGCGGCGAACGAGATCGATGGCGGTGTGGAGGGCCGCGAGCCGGTCCACTCCGGCACGCTCCATGAGTGGCCGGGCCACGGCGTCAGGCAGTTTGCCTGCGATGGTCTGGGCGAGGCCCGCGACGGGGCTGCCCTCCGCTTCCATTCCCACCGCGTCGATGACGGCGTCCGGGCCGCGCCCCTGGGTGCGCTCGCGAATCTCACCGACGGTATCCTCCGCGAGGTCGAACACCTCGACGCCGTGGCGTTCAGCCATGGCTCGTCGCTCGGGCACGGGATCGATGCCGAAGACCCTCGCCCCCAGGTGACGACCGATCCTCGCGCACAGCTGGCCCACGGGGCCGAGACCGATCACCGTGAGGGTGCGATGAGCGGGGACCCCGGCGTACTGCACTGCCTGCCAGGCGGTGGGGAGGATGTCGCTGAGGAAGAGGTAGTTCTCATCCGGGAGCTCGGTGCCGACCTTCATCAGCCCGTAGTCCGCATGCGGCACCCTGAGGAACTCGGCCTGACCGCCGGGCACCTGGCCGTACAGCTTCGAATAGCCGAGCAGTGCGGCGCCTGAGCCGTGCTCGGTGACCTGGGTGGTCTCGCACTGCGAGGGCAGTCCCTGGGAGCACATGACGCAGTGGCCGCAGGAGATGGTGAAGGGCACGACGACGCGGTCGCCGGGCCGCACATGGGTGACGCCCGCTCCGACCTCCTCGACGATGCCCATCGGTTCATGGCCGATGATGTCGCCGGCGGTCATGAAGGGGCCGAGCACCTCGTAGAGATGCAGGTCCGAACCGCATATCGCCGTCGACGTGACGCGGATGATCGCATCAGTGGGGTCTCGGAGTATCGGGTCGGGCACGGTCTCCACGCTCACGCGCTCGGTGCCCTGCCAGGTCACTGCTCTCATCATCCTGCCTTCCGGTGGTGATCGCGATCGTCTCTCCACGCTATGGGCGGTCGCCGCTCATGTCCTCAATGTCGACCGAAAGGTCTGCCTCGGGGGCAGCTCAGGCACTGGGGCCACGACCACGTCATGGACCTTCCAGTCGAGCTCGTGGATCCGGTCTCGCAGATCTGCGACCTGTCGAACCGACGGCTCGATTCCCGGCCGGGGAACGACGAACACCTCTGCGTGGAAGACGTGTCCCTGGTCGCGGACGCGAGCTGCGGCCTCGCCCACCCACGGCTCCTGCCCCGCCCGCACCTCGATCTTGCGGGTCAGCGGGTGGGGCTCGGAATCGTCATAGGTGCGGGCCTCGGCATCGGTGAGACCACCGATGGAGCCGCGCAGATTCTTCAGGCCGTCGCGGAGGATCGAGACGGACACGAGCAGCGCCGCGGTGGCGTCCGCCCACCACAGCCCGAGCCCCACACCGAGCACGCCGGCTATGGTCGCGATCGCGGTGGTCCAGTCGGCCTTGCTCATGTCGGCGTCCGCGAACAGGACCTTGTCGTGCAGCTGCTCGGAGAGTTTGAGCTTCTTCAGCCCCAGGATCACCGGACCGATGCTCGTGACCACCATGACCGCGACCATCAGCCAGCCGGCCCAGATCCCCTGCCCGAACAGCACCGTGAGCCCGATCGGGGGGCGTTCGACCTTGACCAGACCCATCACGGAGTCGAACACCAGATAGCCGCCCATGGTCAGCAGCGCGATCGCGGCGACCAGGTGGGCGACACCGATGGACCGGTGATAGCCGTAGGGGTGGCTGCGATTCGGCGTCTTGCGGATCCGCCGGGTCGCGACGAGGAAGGCGATCGGGGGAAGGAGGGAGAGCATGTCCTCGGCCCAGGCCGCCTGCATCGCCTGCGACTGCCCGGCGACCAGTGCGACCAGCACGACGGTGCCCGTCATCCAACCAAGCGTGATCCATTCCAGCCGGATCGCTCGCTGCAGTGCCTCGCGCTGTGCATCACCGAAGGCGTCGTGCCCCGATCCGGTGTCCTCCTCGCCACCCTCCGACTTGGTGCCGTTCACAGCTCACCACCCCGTTCGGCGAGGTATCGCTCGAGGTCCACCAGCAGCGCGTTCTCTCCCGGCCGCACTCCCATCACGATGTCGACGGGCTTCCCATCCGGGCCCTGTGTGGTGGTGTAGGGCCGCGTCAGCGCGATCTCCGACGTCCAGGGGACATCCGAGGCGAGGCCGCCGACCACCAGATCGAGGTTCCCCTCCTTCATCTCGGCAGCCAGCACGTTCTCTCCCCCGGGGACCCAACGGATCTCGGCATCGATCGTCTCGGCGTAGTCGCTCAGCAGATCGACCTCGCTGCCGCTGACCGCACCGTCGGGAGCGACCTCTGTCCAGGGCGGGTTCTCGGCGATCCCGACGCGGAGCTCGCCCCCTGTCACCCGGTCCAGGGTGCCCTGTGTGTCGGCGGGGAAGCTCCCCTGGCAGCCCGCGGCCGCCAGCAGGAGGGCTCCCAGCAGGATCAGGCGCCACACCCGTTCCATGACCCCCATGCGCATCCTCTTCACCGTGCTTTCCACGAGGCGCCGCAACGCCATGATTCTCGTGCTGGCTCACTGTAGGCAGTCTCCGCTGCCAGGTTCCGTCCGATCGGTCGAGGGCCGGGACCTGCAAAGGTTGCAGTCCCTTGTCGACCCCTTCCCATGCAGCGCGTGTGATGACTCCGTGGTCCACACAAAGGGAACGACAGCACCCCACGAAGAAGACACGAAGAAAATACGAAGAAGAGGGCGATCATGATGAACGTCGCAGAAGGCGGAGAGGTCACCGGCACCAAGGACAAGAACTATGACCTGATCTGGTTCACCGAGCAGTGCCTGTCCAATGCGCTGCGCATGGAGACCTATCGGTCCGATGCCGAGAGCGCAGGCGACCAGGAACTCGCCGAGCTGTTCAGCATGGCTCAGCACGAGAGCGCCAAAGGTGCCGAGCTGGCGAAGGGCCTGCTGGCGCGCCGCCTGAACCAGAGCTGAGCGGATCATGGCCCCAGACCCGCGGCGCCCCGGTGGCACCCTGCACCGGTGACACTGGGGCGCTGTCCGTTCGACGACGTCCACACCGCCCCGAGAGCATCGCGTTCGTGAAATAGTCTCGTGAACAGAGAGGGGCCCGACATGCTCGATGACGTCGACAACGGAACGCACCAGCACCTGAGCACGATGCAGGCGCTGCTGCTGGAGAGCGAGGACATCGCCTCGTTCCTCCAGGACTTCACGGAGCTCCTCACCGGCCGGCTGACCAGCGCCGACGGGCATCGCTGGTGCGCGATCACGCTGCTCCGTGACCGCAAGGCCGTCACCGCCGTCAGCTCCGGGCCCGCGGCCCGGGAACTCGACGCGCTCCAGAACTCCTTCACCCATGGACCGTGCATGACCGCGATACGTGAGAACACGGTGATCCGGGCCGGAGACCTGCGTACCGATGGACGCTGGCCCCAATACCAGGCAGCTGCTGTGGCCCAGGGCGTACGCTCCGTGCTCGGGATGCCCTTCGACCTGGATGACGACGCCAGAGCAGGACTGAACATCTACTCCGACATCCCGCACGACTTCGACCCCGAGATGATCGCCACCATCGAATTCGAGAAGAATCTCGCTGCCGATGCGCTGCGCCTCGCGGTGCGGATGGCGGGCCAGCGCGAGTCGGAGAGCGACCTGCGGGCGGCGATGGAATCCCGGACCGTGATCGACCTGGCGGTAGGCATCATCATGGGACAGAACCGGTGCAGCCAGGAGGAAGCGGTCTCGATCCTCAAAACGGCGTCCAATCACCGCAATGTCAAGTTGCGAGAGCTCGCGACGGAGCTGGTGGCGTCGGTGAGCTCGATGCCGACGCGCACGGCGTTCGAGAGCTGATTGTGCGCTGGTCGGCGCGCGGGTATTCTCCCGGGGAGGTCTAGCAGGGGGCCTTCTGTTCATGTTGCACGAAATGGCCTCCGCTCATGCCCCACACACTCTCGGTGACCGTGCATGTCGATCTCGACCTGCGGGAGATCCAGCTCGCCGTCGCCGGGTGCCTCACCGCCGACACCTACGTCGCCCTGCTGCCGATAGTCCGCCAGGCGCGCGGGCTCGAACCGGCTCCCCGCCTCACGCTCGATCTCACAGCAGCGGAGCACATCGATCTCGACGGGCTCATTCCACTGCAGCACACGATCGCTCATGAGCCCGTCGACGGCGCCGGCACGGTGGACTATCGCCTCCCCGATCCACTGCCGACATGCCAGCGCACCGTCGTGGCTCCGCGTCTGTCTGGCACCGCCGACGACCTGATCCTCCAGCGCGCGAACCGGGTTCCACCCCTTGCCCTCGTGCGCGAGCGCAAGGGCCCCTCCCCCATGCCTTCGGTGCCGGTAACGGAGCCGGCTCCCGACCGAGCTCGCGCGTCCGGCGCCCGCACGCGACGGGAGGAGATCCTCGAAGGTGCCGCAGAGATGTTCGCCGAATACGGGTACCGCGGCGCGAGTCTGCGCGATATCAGCCGTCATATCGGGATCTCCCACCCGGGACTGATGCACCACTTCCCCTCCAAGGAGATCCTGCTGGACAGTGTCATCGACCTTCTCGAGGCCCATGCACAGAGGATCCTCGACCAGGCCGACGCGATGCGCGCAGACCCCGAGACGATGCAGAGAGCGCTGGCGGTGCACTGGAGCCCCACCGCGCTGCCGACGCAGCTGCTGGCCACCCTCGGCGCGGAGTCCGTCAGCGGGGACCACCCCGGACGGTTCCGGCTCGCGAGACTTCGCCGTGTCCACGAGCACGTCTTCGAGGGCTGCTTCACGGAGTTCGAGAAGCTGGGAATGCTCCGCCAAGGGGTCGATCCCAGCTTCGCGAGCCGTGCGATGCTCGGTCTCGTGCTGAACCTCGCAGTACGCGAGAGGACGGTGCGCACCATGCAGACCGGAACCCATGACGACGCCCCTGTTGAGGAGATGGCACGGTTGGCACGCTCGTTCCTGCGGACGGACACCACGGACTGACATCCGACTGACGTCGTGCTCTCCCCGCGCGAGCCATCGGAGGGAGTGCCCAGGCCCCCTGGCTAGAGTGCCTCTGATCCATCCCCCGCGAGGAAGACCCTGATGCCAGCTTCGACCATGCTCACCGCCACCTCTCTGCATGCCGGATATCCCGGTGAGCAGGTGCTCCAGGGCATCGACCTCACCCTCAGCGCCGGAGACCCGCCGCTGGGCCTGCTGGGCCCGTCGGGCGCCGGGAAGACCACCTTGCTCGCCTCGCTGAGCGGAGAGCACATCCCCGACGCCGGCGAGGTCACCTGGAACGGGCGCCGAGTCTCGAAGCTGCGCGGGAAGGACCGCAAGACGTTCCGGGCCGCGGTCCGTTTCGTCTCTCAGTACGCGATGACCATCTCGGATCCCCGCGAGACCGTCCGCTCCCGACTCGAGCTGGCCGCGAAGGTGGCACGCAAGGGTGGCCGCACCCACGCCGTCTCTGCTGCGGAGATGCTCGAGTCCGTCGGCCTCGCCGAGCACTTCCTGCCCCGCACCATGCGCACCCTCTCCGGCGGGGAGATCCAGCGGGTCGCGCTTGCGACAGCCCTCGCCACCCGCCCCGAGCTCCTCGTGCTCGACGAGCCGCTCACCGCAGTGGATCCGAACACCAGGGCCCGGATCGCCACCACCCTCGCCGCCACCATCCAGCGCCTCGGCATCGGCACCCTGATCGCCTCCCACGACGTCGAGCTCCTGCAGCGGCTGTGCCCGCAGATCGTGTTCCTCGGAGACGGGAAGCTGCTGGCCCGCGGCACGCTCTCCGAGGTGCTCGCCCAGACCGAGCACGAGCCGATCCGGGAGCTGGTCGAGGCGAACCCAGTCGCGGTGCAGCGCTTCCGCTGAGGGCAGTCCGGCGAGCACGCCGGTCCTGCGTCCCGGCCTGACACGGACTCGCAGCGATCAGAAGTGCTGCTCTAACCGGCAGAACGGATAGGCCCCGTCGCGGAAGCAGCTCAGAGCGCAGTTCTGGTCGGCGCGCCATCGCTGGGACCACCATGCCCGTAGTCCCCGGATTCCCGCTCCGGTGCGGTCCGAAGCGGGAATGTCGAGGGCGTGCACATCGTCCCCGGACTGTTCCGGGATACGGACGGTTCCGGGCCTCGGGCTGTTCCGGGACACGAAGAAGCCCCACCGGATGACCGGTGGGGCTTCGACTGTTGGTGCGCCATCAGGGACTCGAACCCCGGACCTACTGATTAAGAGTCTCGAGCCACGGTCGCTTGGGTCCGTGATCGACGTCGACTTCGGCGAAGCCCGAGGTCGACGCACGATGGTCGGGTGACTCTTGGATGAAATTCCCGGCAGAGCCGACGCAATAGAGCCATCCCTGCGACTCCTTTCCTCCCCACCCCCTGGTTATCCCCAAACACCCGACACCACTCGAAACCTGCCGCTGTCGTCGGGCACGGTGTCAGCCATGGACGTCATTGCACAGCTGCCTCTCTGGACCGCTTGGCTTCGTGCCTCGGAGCGGTCCGAGACGACTGTGCGGCTACGGGAGTACCACGTTCGCCGTTACCTCGATAGCGTTCCTGCTGAGACGGATCCCCTTGATCTCGAGTGGCTCGTTGCCTACCTCGCGAATCCTCGGTGGAAGGCAGCTACTCGACGCAGCGCACGAACGTCGCTACGGATCTGGACCACATGGCTTCACCGGACCGGTCGGATCCTCGCGGATCCTCTCCTGCTGATTCCGCCGGCGCGTGCCGCAATGTC
Source organism: Brachybacterium sp. AOP29-B2-41 (assembly GCF_052378395.1). Lineage (NCBI taxonomy): Bacteria > Bacillati > Actinomycetota > Actinomycetes > Micrococcales > Dermabacteraceae > Brachybacterium > Brachybacterium sp. AOP29-B2-41. The sequence goes on along the minus strand of NZ_JBQSXR010000010.1, from coordinate 12,354 downwards.
GGTGCCAAGACCGTGTCCCGATCCGGTGATTCGGAAGGCACTGCTGTCTTCGAGCGCACGGTTGCACGCGATGATCCACCTCGCCGCCGAGGCCGGCCTTCGCCGCGGTGAGATCGCGATGGTTGCTCGAAATGACGTCATCGAGGAACGTGCAGGTAGCTCGCTCATCGTTCATGGCAAAGGTCGGCGCGAACGAACCGTTCCGCTCACACAGACCACCCATGACGCTGTGCAGCGCCAGTTCGACCTAGTCCCACCGGAGATTCCGTGGCTCTTTCCCTCGATAGGTCGGTACGCCGATACACACCTACAGCCAATCCGGGTGGGAGAGCTCGTGAACGAAGCACTACCAGGCCACTGGAGCACGCACACTCTTCGTCACCGCTTCGCAACCGAGGCGTACAGGAACTCCCGTGACCTGCTCTTGGTGCAGACCCTCATGGGCCACTCGAAACCCGAGACCACGGCTATCTACGTCGGATTGGACACCGCTCAGGCACGGATTGTCGTCGATGGAATCAGTCTCGTCGCGTGATCACGGCTCGCTCAACGCAGAGAGGCCCCAGGATAATGGAAACTATTGAAGTACTCAGCCGCAAATTCATAACGCTTGACGACTTGCAGGAGGTGATGTCGATCAGCCGCTCCCAGGCCTACGCTCTCGTGCGCTCTGGTGAACTGCGTGCCCTACGCGTAGGCGGTCGTGGACAATGGCGGATCGAGATTACTGAGCTCGACGCTTACATCGAGCGGTGTTATCAAGCTGCCGATGCCACCGACGCTATTGCGCGGCTACAAGATTGAAGGATTCTGCTCTCGACGGCCAGCGATTGCGCCCCTACTTCTTCCTGAGATTCAGGTTGTACCGTCCGCAACGGCAACGAAGGCTCTCCTCGGGGCGCCCTACAACATAGATCCATCCAGTGCACTCGGTGTTGTTGCACGTGAACAGGTCGAGGAAGCCTCGACTAGCTTCTAAGACGGGCTTGAGGTCGTTGACAGAGGCGTTCGCCCAGTCATTGTTATGGACCAGGGCGTTGATGATCCAGGCTTCGGAAGCCTGTTCGGGGATGACAGTCGATCTAGCATCCTTTTTCGCCTTGACCGCGTCGGCCGCAGGCTGATCTCCCCAAGAGTTAGCGACGGCTGATGCGAGTTTTAATAGTTCACCGTGGCGACCCTTGATTGCGTCAAGGAGCACCGAAAGATCATAGCTATTATCTCCACGGTACTGGACGCGACCGCCAATAGAGTCGGCAATGTCTCCAGCTGCTGCCTCGAGTCGCCGACGAAGCTTGTGAGCTGCGCCAGCAACATCGCCCTTCCCAAGATCGCTCTCGATGCTCTCCCAGACGTCACCTTGCTCGTAGATCGGGCCGTCAGTGACAGTCCATCCGTAGAACCGAGCTTGAGACTTTGAGGTTATTAGTCCGGCCGATTGCATCTGGCGGGCCCAAACTGAATCATGCGTAGTGATAATGAACTGAGTGTCGGGAAACTCCGTCTTGAGTAGGACGCAGAATTGCCGTCGGTGATTGACGTCGACAGACATAACAACATCGTCGAGCACTGCGTACCTGAAGTTAGAGCCAAGAATCTGCTTCATCAAGGCGAGGTAGAGGCAGACACCCATACCGTCCTGGTGGCCTTCGCTGTGGTATGCGGTTGGTGGGAACTTCCCTAGCCCATAGAAGTCAACAGTTAGGTCAAGGCTGCCGGCGGTGGGCTTGAGCTGAGCACTGAAGTTCCCTTCGTCGTCAGCGTTGATTATCTGGTAATATCTGCTGAAGTCTGCCTCAACGGTCTCATAAAGCGCCTGGAGTGTGGAGTCAGAAATGTTGCAGTAGGAATCGTAGGCAATCTTGGCGCTGTTTCGAACAGCATCTGCCTTAGCTGCTTGAACCCTAGCAACACGAACCCGCGCCCACCTCTCCTGCGCAACCGTCAGAAAACTTTGCGCGGCGATCAGAGAACTTTGGTCAGGCTCTGCCCGCAATGTCTCGCGGAGAGTCGCAATGCCTGACACGATTTCCTCGTTGACGGCGTAGGCCGTTTCGATCAGTAGAGACTTCGAAACCACGATAGAGTCGACTGTGCCGCCCACCTCTTGTGAATGAGCCGCGACACCAGCGGAGAAACTTGTCAGGTGGTGGGGGAGTTCGTCGACGCCCCGGCTCTTGGAGGTAGGTAGGATACGATCCACCGCGTCTTGCAGTTTCTTTAATGCATCCTGGTACGCGCGTGCAGCGGTCGTGAGTTTAGTTCGCGCGGCGCCTGCACTTGCCGATCGCTGAAGCTTTGCTGTCAGATGAGCTCGTAGGGCATCGACACTTTCCCATTCGTGGTCGCAAAGGGGGCAGGTTCTATCAACTGCTTCGCGCAATCCATCCTCAACCAACTGCTGATGCTTGAGGGCGTCAAGTAGTGTTGGGTCGTCCGTAACCGACGTGATGGCCTCAGAAAGCTCCGCCTGTCGAGACTTAATGTCACTCGGGTCTGTAATCAACAGCTCGAGTTCATCGACTTCGCGTTGTGCCGTAACTAGGTTAAATGCATGCGGGGCCGCGTCAGCTTTCAGTCCTGAGTTTAGCTCGGTATCAGTGGAGAGTTCCGCCAACTGCTCAAGGTTGAGCATCTCGCGGCGCTTGTTAACCTCATGGATGATTTCGTCCTCGAGTAGTTCGCCCACGCTAAGATGTGCAGTGAGGTTTGTCTCAGCCGTCCTGACCTCCGTTGCGGCGATCTTTAGTGAGGCTTCTGTTTTGCCAAGGGTGCTCTTGAGTAATTTTCGGAAGTCATCAAGTCGGTTGAGCTTCAGCAACGCTTGCACCTGCTGTGCTCGGTCCCCCGGTTTTGATACGACGTACCTAATGATCTGTCGACGAGACAGAGTCAGCTCGGGATGCGATTGAGCCTCAATAATGGATGTTCGTACCGACTCCGTGCCGGGCTCGAGGGTGAACTTGGCCGGCTCCTTTACGTTACGACGGAGGACTGCGTTGTCACCTGTCGTGACGTCACGAACTGTCAGCTCGACGACAGCCGCAGCCGGATCATCTCGCTTGTGGACGTGGGGACCGTGTCGTAACAGGGTGACGTTCCCCGTCCCCTCTCCGGCAAGCCGAGTAATGCTTCCAGTCAGTGCGAAGTCAATCGCATCAACTACACCGCTCTTACCTGAGCCGTTCGGTCCATGAACGGCAAACGATTTCGAGCCTAGCGGAAGATCGATAAGCCGTATTCCGCGAAAGTCTTTGATGTGAAGGTGTTCAAGCTGGATCATGCGAGCTTGCCTCCGCTCCCTTTCCTGAAAGTCTCAGCCAGGGCGTCGGGGCTGGGAAGCTTTTCTGCTACAAATGCCTCTTGCAGGCTGTTAGTGATGTCTTCGCTTACTGACTGCGATCGCAGGCCAGTGAGGTATTTCTCCAAGAGCGCGGCCTCAAGCGGTGTTGTCATTCAAGTGCCTCGATTTTCCGTATCGCCGGGATAGTAGTCAGTTGTGGGATGACCCAATGGCCGATCGGCCAAACACTGGACGTTAACTATGGATTTCCACTACTCAGAAGCTTCTATAAGCAGGCGTGCCTGGTCGGTCGTGTGGGCGTAGTCGATGGCTCCGGTCGGCGCACCCGCGAAGTGCTGGTGCGCGAAGCGGATCCGCATAGCCTCGTCCCAGTCCAAGTCGTCGAGATTCCGGGTGGCCTTCGTCTCGCGGACGAGGTACAGCCGCTGCGTGCCGTCCTCGTCGTAGACGATCGCCCAGTCGGGGGAGTACTCGCCGACCGGTGTCCGCACACGAAACCGGCGCGGCAGCTTGGTGAACAGCTTGACGTGCTCCCGGTTGTTCTCCAGCTGCGACGCGAAGGCTCGCTCGACGTGGCTGTCGTAGTCGACGTGGTCGTAGAGATTGACGCCGTCTTCCGGTGCCGGAGCGACACCGGACGAGGGGTCCGGGTCGCCGGGGAGCGCCTGCAGGGGCGTCTTGGACTCCACTTCCAGGAACACGACTTCGGCATCCCACCAGGTGTCTTCGTCCATCGGCTCGTAGGAAATGCCGCCGACCATCTGTTCGATCGCCTCGACCCGGATGGCGTTGGCAACGATCCGTGCCCAGCGATCAGGATCGTCCAAGACATGGCGTGAGTAGTCCTTTTCCGGGTACTCCATGATCGAGCGCACGATCGCACCGAGCGTCTGCCTCGTGAGCTGTAATGGGTATTTGCCGTGCAGAAGCTGATCCTCAATCAGGTGCACGACGTCTGGCAGGCGCTGGCCTGCCAGCACGATGCGCTCCCCCTTTGACTCTGCGACCGCCGTGTCCTTCGTCGTGACTCGCCCGGTGTCGTCATAGGCAAGGTCAGCCGTCTGCACGACGTTGGCGCGCCGTTCGATGAACATGAGATCCGCCAGGTGCTCAGATCGGGGAAGGGCAGAACTCAACGCCGAGGGTTCGACGGTGACTCGGTAGCGGGCCTTGTACCGAATGCGCTTCCACAGCTCGGCGAACTCAGGGCTGTCAAAGAGTGCAGGACGCCTGCGGACGATCACTTCGTTGTCCGCATCGTCGACCTCGGGGCCGGCGTCGCCTGTACTTCCGCTGGTCTTGAGATACTCGGCATTGAGCCCGTCCCGGAACTCGGTGAAGGACTCATCAACGATGAGGGTGAGGCGGTTGATCGCCGGGTCCATGACACGCCGGCCAGACTGGTCGACGGGCAGGCGAAGACCCCGGCCGATCTGCTGCCGACGCTCGAGGTCCGATCGGGTGTGCCGGAGGAACCCGACCTGGAACACGTTCGGGTTGTCCCAACCTTCCTTCAGGGCCGAGTGGGAGAAGATGAACGCTCGAGGATTCGCGCGGTCAAGGATCAGCTCCTTGTTGGCGATGATCTCCTGGTAGGCACGCGCCTCGAACTCGGCATCGCTCGCGCGGCCCGAGGTGTCCTTGAGGATGCCTGTCTTGGTCGAGGGGAAGTAGGCCACGCGAAGCTCAGCAGGGTCGGGCATGTCTGCTTCCGGAAATCCGGCGTGAGCCCACTCCTCGCGGAAGACTTCATCGAACACCGCAGGCAGGGTGGCTTCGTCCCCGGCGTAGTCTGCGACGTGCTCGACGAAGAAGAGCGAGAGCACCTTGACGCCGCGGCCTGTGGCATCGATCTGCCCCTGACGTGCCAAGTGCGTCCGAATGGTGTGCCGGATCTGATCACGCCAGACCAACGCTGCATCGACACCAGTCTCAGTGCCGCTACGAACGACCAGACCGTTCTCGAATACGACTCGATCGGGCTTACGCTCCAGGCTGTCCACGACGAGGCCCCGATACTGCTGGAGCTCACCGGATTCTTCGTACAGGTCGGTGCCGTTCTGGAGGGTAACAGAGTTGCGCTTGCCCCTGGCCGTGTCGATGACTGCTTCGGCCATCAGTCGTTTGCGGACGCTGCGGATCTTGTCCACGCGTACGTACGGCTCGCCATCGATGCCCGCGACGATTCCCTTGACCGAGACCTTCTTGACCAGGCCAGCGTCTGCCGCCTGCTTCGGCCCGAGCCGGTGCACCAGGTTGAAGGGCTCCTTGTGCGTGGCGCTGTAGCGCAGGGCGACGAGCGGGTTCAAGGTCGCGATCGCCTGGCGACGCAACGTGGTCGCCATGTTCTGCGGCTCATCGATGAGCACGACAGGGCGAGCCTGCGCGATGTGCTGCATGCCGCTGCGTGACTCTCCCCATAGCTGGGGCTGCTCAGCGCTGGCGTACAGGGTGTTCTTCTCCGGCTTGTCCAGAGCCTGCACACTGGCGACCAGGAACTGCACTGTGCCGGACGGCTCGGTGAAGTCGGTGAGCGCTGAGTTCTCGCCCAGTACGCCCCACTTGTAGGCGAGGCCCGGGTACTTGAGGCGGAAGTGCTCCTCAGTTTGCTCGAACGTCTTGACCACACCAGCGCGGATCGCGACCGAGTGCACCAAAATGACGAACTTCCGAAGGCCATACAGCTCGGCGAGCCTGAGCGCGGTCGATATGTAGACGTAGGTCTTGCCGGTACCGGTCTCCATCTCGACAGAGAAGTTCGGAAACGCCCGGCTCGACTCTTCAAGGTCTGTCTCAGCCAGCAGCTCTAGCGTCGACTGGGGCTCAACGGCTTCGCGAGTCGTGACCGTCTTCAGGTTGTCTGCGAGCACGTCTCGTTCCAGCGTGAAGCCCGCATGCCCATCCGCGCCCGGCGCCTGGCCTGCCAGCGCATCGTGAGGCGGCACGAGCGCGCCCTCGAACAGGTCGACGACCGCAGAAACTGCCGCCGACTGGTGCGGCTGATCATCAAAGCGAAACTTCACGAGGCACCCGCTCCAGGAGGATCAGCTTTGACTGCAGGCGGGGAGCCAACGTGAGCGTGACCGAGTCAGTCACCCGGTCACCTCGCAGGATCAAGGTGTCGTCATCGCTCAGGCCGAGCTCGTCGGCCGTCGCAAGCGTGAACGCGTCGAGCGAGATCAGCAGCCGACCCGAGCTCTCCTGCTCGTGGGTCGGGGTGAACTCGTAGACAGTCTCGCCGTCCAGCTCGTGCGTCGTCACACGTGCATCGAGTCGCGTCGCAGTGGTCTTGAGCGCCACCTCCCATGCGACGTCCAAGGCCTTCGCGTATTTGACAACAGGAGGGCCAGCAGCATGGTCGAGCACCTGGGACAGATAGCCCTGGGCAGAAAGCTCGGGAACAGCAACAAGGGGCCTGTCGATCATGAGATTCGTCGGGCGCGTGCGGAAGATCCGGAAGCCCAGCTGCGGCGCATCCAGCGTGTCCTGCTGAAGCTTGGCAGCTGCACGTCGCAGGCGCTCCGCTGTGACCTCGAAGAGAGTTTCATAGCCGGATTCGAGCGCATTCTTACCAGACGCCTCCTTGACGTCCGGCTCCTCCGGAATCTGCACCAAGACCCAGTGACGTGTCTTGCCATCCTTCGGGTTCTGCTCCCAAACCGCTTGTCCGGTCGATCCCGAGCCTGCGAAAAAGTCGAGGATCAGATCGCCGTCGTCGGTGATGGCGTGGAAGAGGCGAGCGAGCACGTCGGTGCTCTTTGGATCGTCAAAAACCTTGGAGCCCATCAGCTTGTCCAGACTGGACGAGGCTCCTCGCCGGTCCCGGTAGAAGACCGATGCCGGTGCCCACTGCTCACGCATGTGGAGGTAGGACTTGATCTGGACGCGCTTGGTCTTGTCCTCCGGATAGACCAGTCGTCCATCGGCGTCGAGGCGCTCCATCGTAGCGGGCTCATACCGCCAGCCCTTCGCTGGCGGGCTGTAGCCCTTCCAGTCGTAGATGAGGTTCTCTCGGTAGTTCGGGCTCGAAATATTGTCCGGGAACCAGATGCCCCGCTGATCGACTCGGTTGTAGTAGTCGTGATCCTTCGACGGGTCAGCATCAGGGAGCGCCTTGTACCAAGCGCGCAGTTCATTCGTCATGGTCTCGAAGTCGTCGCCATGTTCTGCGCGTAACGCTTCGACTTTTTGGTAGATGGGCTTCAGGCCGTCCTTCTGCTCGCGCCAGCGCACATCATTGGCTCGAAGGAAGGGACGGTCGCGCGCATAGACGAGCACGTAGTCCTGGCCGCCGCCAGTCAGCTTGGCATCACCTTTGCGGGCACCGCGCCACGTCATCATGTCGACGAAGTTCTCAGCGCCAAAAATTGCATCCAGCAGCAACCGGAGATGGTGTACCTCGTTGTCGTCGATCGACACGAGGATCACTCCATCGCGGCGCAACAGGTGCCTGGAGAGCGCCAAGCGGGAGAACATCATCGTCAGCCACGGTGCGTGTTTGCGTCCCTTGGACTCGATCCGGCTGGTCGTGGCGTGGCCCTGCTCGTCGACCTGGCCCGTCTCCTCCAGGTACTGACGCTCAGGCACGGCGAAGTCGTCGTTGTACGTGAAGGTGTCACCCGTGTTGTACGGCGGGTCGATGTAGATCAGCTTCACGGCACGGGAGTAGCCGTTTTTTAGCAGCTTCAGCACCTGGAGGTTGTCGCCCTCGACCAAGACATCGCGTGCGTCATTCCATTCAACTGACGCATCCGCGTCCGGCACCAGCGTCGCCGTGGTAGGCATGCGCGCGTCTCGTCGTGCTTGCTCAATACCGGGCCACGTGAAGTTGAACGATGGCTTGCTCTCGTCGCCGAGATGGAGTGCGCTCAGCAGGGCGTCTCGATCCAGCTCACCGTCGAGAAACGCGCTCGGTACAAGATCCCGGAGCTGTGCAAGCAGCTCTTCCTGTCCGTCCGGGGTGTCGTCCAGAACTGACGGTGTCATCGAGCCATCTCCTGAGGTCGAGTGTGACGAGAGTGCGCTGTGCGGCCGAGGTCGAGCGACCGGATGGTGCTGAGCAAAGACATGCTGGTGCTGGTCTCCTTCGCGCTAGGGCGCGGCCCTACGTCGTCTTAGTGAAGCTTGAGTCCAAACTACCTGGCAGCGCAGACAGTCGGCGGCTATTTCGTCTGGCTTGGTGATGCGACGCCGTGCAGATGTCGGATCTCCCTCAGTTCTTCCCGCTTGAACATGTCATGGCCGAGCTCTCGATCAGCCGCTCCCAGGCGTATGCACCTAAGCGGTCTGGGCAGCTGCGTGCTGTTCAGATCGGAGGCCGTAGTCAGTGGCGGACCGAGTAATGCTCGACCACAGAACCCCTGCACCAGGTGTGCCACAAACGGTCGGTTACGGCACTCCGCTGAAGCTCGCGACCAGGCGGTGTCGCCTATGGACCACCTGTGTCTTAGGAGCGCACCATAATGTTCTGCACCAGATGTCCGTCAGGTCGGCTCGTTGTGGCACGTACGACCCCCACGCCGAGTTCTTCCGCACGTACCGGGGCCAAGCAGACGGCGCTGTCTAGTGACTACCGCGACGACGGGAGAAACCTTGCCGCTTACTGGTGAACAGAAGGCCGACAGAACTAGAAAGCGACAGATGTCCGCAGCCCTGAAGGCAGAGGCGCGGGACAAACGGCGCGAGGCGCGTTCTCGCGAGTGGGCAGCGAAAGGAATGTACCTAAGCTATGAAGAAGCTGCCAACGGGGAGCCGTGCCGCGGCTGCGGGCTTCCCGTGATCGACAACCTCGGGGACTGGCCCGCCACCATGTACCTCTCCCCCGACGAGCGCATCGAACACGACGCCGAACAGACGCGGTTCCGAGAGCGTAACCCCGACTGCGAATCGCACCTTTGGAGCATGGCCGGCTCACGTGCCACGCACTGTGGGGAATGCTGCCCATCCTTACCTCTCTCAGACACGCAACTCGAGCACGTAGCGGGCATCCTCCGCCACTCTAAACCTTCTGTCGAAGAGCTCGACGTGTGGGAGCGCCTACTGACTTGCGGCCATCAGATCCAGCAGCAAGTTCATTACACCAACTCAGAACCGAGCTGCTCCACTCACCGGTGCCTGAAATGCGATGAGCTCCGAGGTGTGGTGTCGTCTAGAAAGATCATCGAAGCGGGAGCCCGTAGGGAGGAGGCTGAACGCCGGGGTGCCGCTGCCTTAGCGCGGGCCGAGCAAGAACTCAAGAGAGCAGAGAAGGTAGCGAGTAACGCCCGCAGGAAGCTGGATCAATTGCGCGCCCGATACGAAAACGGAGCCTGAGCCCTTTCCGTCGTCAGCTGATATAGCGATACAGCGTGGAACGACTGATCCCATGCTTGCGCGCGACGTCGGTCTTTGCGGTGCCAGCAAGTACGTCCGCGCGCACGGATCGGACCTGTTCACTATCCAGCACGCGGGGGCGACCCTTGTAGACGCCCCGCTTCTTCGCTGCGGCGATGCCCTCGGTCTGGCGCTGGCGGATGAGCTCACGCTCGAACTGCGCGAAGGCGCCCATCATGTTCAGTTGGAACGCGGCCATCGCATCCGCTTCCCCGGGCTCAAAGGTGAGTCGCTCCTTGAGGAACTCGATGCTTGCGCCCTTCCGAGGGCGCTGCTCGGTGTGCTCGGCTGGGTCGCCGGTGATCTGCTGGACGATGTCGTTGAGGTCGATGACCGAGCGGCCCAGGCGATCCATCGACGCGACGACGACATGATCGCCGCGGCGGACGTGCCGGATGAGCGCCTGCAGCTGCGGACGGTTGGTTGCGCTCTTGCCGGACTGCTTCTCGGTGAACGTCTGGTCGCACTCCCCCACCGCCTCGAGCTGCCGCGCGAGGTTCTGGCCCGCCGAGGACACCCGGAGGTACGCAACGCGCTGCCCCGGGACCCGATATGTGTCGTTCATCTCTAAGACCCTAGCCGAGACATGTGCCAAAACACGGGAACGGTGTGGATGTGATGGCTTGGTGGCGGGTTTCTGTGATCGCTCAGTGGCGGTGCAGGCGCGGTCAGGTGTCGGCCGTGGTGCGGCGCAGCTCGCGGTAGATGGTGGTGCGGGAGACGTTGAACAGCTCGGCGAGCTCGGCTTGGGTGTGTTCGCCGGCCGTGTGCAACGTCAGCAGGTGCTTGCGCTGAGAGGGCGAGAGCTTGGGCTTCTTGCCTTTGAGTTTGCCCTTGGATCTGGCGATGGCCATGCCCTCGCGGGTGCGCAGGCGGATGAGGTCCGCCTCAAACTCGGCCACCATGCCGAGCACGTTGAACAGCAACCGGCCGACGGCGTCGTTGGGGTCGTAGACGCTGCCTCCGAGACTGAGCGCCACTCCCTTGATGGTGAGCTCGTCCGCGATGTCCCTCGCGTCCGGGAGCGAGCGGGCCAGCCGGTCGAGCTTGGTCACCACCAGGGTGTCCCCATCCCGGGTCGCGGCCAGCGCTTCGCGCAGCCCGGGCCGGGCGCGGATCGTTCCCGTCAGGCCGTGGTCGAAGTAGATGTTCTTGTTCTCGACTCCGAGGCGCTCGAGTGCTTCCCGCTGGGCGGAGAGGTCTTGCTCGAGAGTCGAGACGCGCGCGTAGCCGACATGCATGTCCCCATTGTTGCAGTTGCCCTCCCCTCACCGCCCATGTCACCGTACGGGTCTTGCGTACATTACGATCCCTCATAAAAAGTCGTCGAGGAGGAAGCTCGCACGACGTACGGTGAAGGATCCCCTTACGGGCATGCGATCTGGACTGACGCCCGTGACCGAATGTTCAGTGCGCGCTGTATAGTTCAGTGCATGCTGACTATTGCTTCGCGTCTCGACGTGATGAACCGCCTGGGTCGTGCACTGGCCGACCCCACTCGATCCCGGATCATCTTGACCCTGCTCGACCATCCCGCTTACCCGGCGGAACTGGCCCGAGATCTGGACCTGACGCGCCCGAACGTGTCCAACCACCTGGCATGCCTGCGCGATTGCGGGATCGTCGTCTCCGAGCCCGAGGGTCGTCGGACACGATATGAGATCGCCGATTCTCACCTGGCGCAGGCGCTGACGGCACTGGTCGACGCCACCCTGGCAGTGGACGAAGACGCCCCGTGCATCGATCCCGCCTGCTCGCTTCCCGGATGCGACGCAGCTGGGGAGGGCGCATGATCCTCACCTCGGTCTTGCAGGCGATGGGCCTGTTCGCAGTGACCAACATCGACGACATCATCGTGCTCTCCCTCTTCTTCGCGCGAGGGGCAGGCCAGCGCGGCACTACCGCCCGCATTCTGGCCGGCCAATACCTCGGATTCGCCGGCATCCTCGGTGCCGCGGTCCTGGTGACCATCGGCGCCGGAGCATTCCTGCCCTCGGCAGCCATCCCGTACTTCGGTCTCATCCCTCTGGGCCTCGGCCTCTGGGCCGCATGGCAGGCCTGGCGCGGAGACGATGACGACGATGACGACGAGGCCAAGGTTGCCGGCAAGAAGGTCGGCGTGTGGACAGTCGCAGGCGTCACCCTTGCCAACGGCGGCGACAACATCGGCGTCTACACCCCTGTCTTCCTCAGCGTGGAACCTCTCGCAGTAGTCGCCTACTGCATCGTCTTCCTCGCGCTCGTCGCGGTCCTGGTGGCCCTGGCAAAGTTCGTCGCCACCCGCCCCCCGATCGCCGAAGTGCTCGAACGCTGGGAGCACATCCTCTTCCCCATCATTCTCATCGGCCTCGGCATCGTGATCCTCGTCAGCGGCGGAGCCTTCGGACTCTGACGTAGCGGCAGCGATCCAAACGGCCCCGACCGGGCGCACCCCTCTCGGTTCAGACCGCGACACCTACCTGCAGCCAGTCCTGCGTGATCGCGGCAACAAGACCGCCACGGAGCGCTGCAAAAACCCCGCCACCAAGCGAACGAAGCCACAGTTATTGGACCCTGTGGAACAGGGACGATACTTCGCGGACGCCTGTCGCTTTTGGGTATACCCCAAAGAAGCATCTGGCCCGTGACACCCATGTCACCGACCTCGTCCGCTGCCCAGAGTCTCGGCGTCCACAGAC